>DATIMT010000364.1:0-8271 GCA_035475035.1 Arthrobacter sp. | reverse complement strand
GCCATCCTGGCGTTCTTCGCCTCCGCTGCCGCGATAACCGGCAGCGTCTTCACGTACGTGTCGGGGTTGAGGGACACGGAGTCGATTCCCTGGCTGACCAGGAACTCTACGAGGTCCGGATGGTTGCTCGGCCCCTGCCCGCAGATTCCAATCTTGATCCCTGCGGTGTGGGCCTTGCTAACCGCCTGGGCAATCATGGACAGCACGGCCGGGTCCCGTTCATCGAACAACCCGGCGAGCTCCTCCGAGTCGCGGTCCACCCCCAGGACCAACTGGGTGAGGTCGTTGGACCCGATGGAGAAGCCGTCGAAGCGCTTTGCGAATTCCTCCGCAAGGACCACATTGGATGGGATTTCGCACATCATGTACAGCTGCAGCCCGTTCGCGCCGCGGACCAGTCCGTGCTCTTCCATGGCCAGGATGACCTGGTCCGCTTCCCGCACCGTGCGGCAGAACGGAACCATGACGATCACGTTGCCGAACCCCGCCTGCTCCCGCACGCGCTTGAGGGCCTGGCACTCCAGGGCAAACCCTTCCCGGTAGTGGCTGCTGTAGTACCGGGAGGCGCCGCGGAAGCCGAGCATGGGATTTTCCTCGGCCCGCTCGAAAGCGCTGCCGCCAATCAGGTGGCTGTACTCGTTGCTCTTGAAGTCGCTGAGCCGGACGATCACCGGCTTGGGATGGAACGGCGCGGCGATCTTGGCGATCCCCGTAGCCAGCACGTCGATGAAGTACTCCTGCGGGTCGTCGTAGCCGCTGGTGAGCTGCCGGATCAGCGCCGCCTCCTCCTGGTCCCCGACCATTTCCGGATGGACCAGGGCCATGGGGTGGATACGGATCAGGTTGTTGATGATGAACTCCATTCGGGCCAGGCCAACACCCGCAGCCGGCAGCCGCCACCATTTGAACGCGGCGGCCGGGCTGGCGACGTTGATCATCACGTCGGTGCGGGTGGCCGGGAGGGCCTTCATATCCACTTCTTCAACGGAGAACTCCAACAGCCCCTCGTAGACGCGGCCTTCCTCGCCTTCTGCGCACGACAAGGTGACCTGTCCGCCGTCGGGCACTATCTCCGTGGCGTTGTGGGTCCCCACAACGGCCGGCACCCCCAGCTCGCGGCTGACGATGGCCGCGTGGCTGGTTGGGCCGCCGTGGTCCGTGATGATGCCCGCCGCGCGCTTCATGACGGGCACCCAGTCCGGGTCCGTCATCCGGGTGATCAGCACGGAGCCGTCGACGAAGGATTCAATGTCTTTGGCGTCCCGGACCACGCATGCCTGTCCCCGGGCGATGGAGTCACCGATGGCGGCGCCGCTGACCAGGACCCGGCCGGGCTGGGCAAGACGGTAGGTCCGGAACGTTGACGTGCTCCGGCGCGCCTGGACTGTCTCCGGCCGCGCCTGAACCATGAAGAGTTCGCCGGTCACCCCGTCCTTTGCCCACTCCATGTCCATCGGCCGTCCGTAGTGGTTCTCCACCGCCACGGCCCAGCGGGCCAGCAGGACAACCTCGCGGTCAGGGAGTACCAGCGAGCGCTGCTCCCGCTCCGTGGTCTCAATGGTCCGGGTCCTGGCGTCCCCGCCGTGGCTGTAGACCATTTTTCGTTCCTTCGCGCCCAGCTCCCGCTCAATCACGGGGACCAGCCGCTTATCTGCAAGGAGCGGCTTGAACACCTGGTACTTGTCCGGGTTGACGGTCCCCTGGACCACGGTCTCCCCCAGCCCCCAGGCAGCACTGATGACAACGACGCCGGGGAAGCCGGACTCGGTGTCGATCGAAAACATGACTCCTGAGGCGCCAAGGTCCGAGCGGACCATCCGCTGCACCCCCACGGACAGGGCAACGTCCAGGTGGTCGTACCCCTTCATCTCCCGGTAGCTGATGGCGCGGTCCGTGAACAGGGAGGCGTAGCAGCGCCGGCAGGCCTCAAGGACGGCGCGCTCGCCCGCCACGTTCAGGAAGGTTTCCTGCTGGCCGGCGAAGCTGGCGTCCGGAAGGTCCTCGGCCGTGGCGCTGCTCCGGACCGCAACGGCCAACTGGGCTTGCCCGGTCCGGCTGCACAGTCCGAGGTAATACTCCCGGATGTCCGCGGCGATGCTCTCCGGGAAGGTGGCCTGGAGGAACAGTTCACGGATGGCTGCGCCGGCCTGCCGAAGTGTTGAACGTCCGGAACGCTGTTCAGCCATGAACTTCCTGATCCGGGGTTCCAGGTTGTTGGCGGCCACGAAGGCACGGTAGGCGGCGGCAGTGGTGGCGAAGCCTTCGGGAACCCTAACCCCGGCGGATTGGAGGGCACGGCTCAGCTCCCCCAGTGACGCGTTCTTGCCGCCTACCGAGGGGATGTCCGCGATCCCGGTGTCCTCAAGCCATGCGACGTTGGTGTTGGCCAGGGAGGTTTCTGCGGCGGCACTCATGGCTCGATTCTTGCCCCGGCCCGGCAGGGCTGTCAGAGTCTTTGGTCCTGGCGCCCGGCGCCCTGGCCCAGGGCCACCTTCACCCCCGCCTGCCGCGCCTTGCCGATCAACCTCACCGACGTCCGGCCGCGGTGGATCCTGCAGTCCGATCAGGCCCAGGAGTTCCATGCCCGTTTCGAGCGGTTTCGGGGGGCACCCTTGCAGAACAGGTGGGGGCCCAATAGCGGACTCCCTGCGCCGCACCGGGTCGAAGGGCAACCGGCGGGACGCGGCAGGCCCGGCCTCGGTACCCGTCAGCCTGCGGGAGAGGACGTCCAGGGCCGCTTCCATCGGATCACCCTGTGCACGCCATTGTCCGCGGTGGAGCTCGGCCCGGCCCTGCGAGGCGGTACGGGCTGCGAGCGCCGCCTGGGCTGCCTTCTCCACTCCCCTGCCCTCGATGAGCGCGTCCGGGGCATACCCCTCGCCCGTCACCTGGAGGGACCCTTCGGAGGTGAAGACCTCGACGGCGTTCATCCGGTTCTGCGTCAGGGTCCCGGTTTTGTCTGTGCAAATGAAGGTGGTGGAGCCCAGGGTTTCCACTGCTTCGAGGTTGCGGACCAGTCCGCCGCGGAACGCCATCCGCTGGGCGCCCATTGCCAGGGACAACGTGACGGTGGGCAGGAGACCTTCCGGGACCAACGCGACGGCGACGCCGATAGAGAACAGGAATGAGTCCCGCCGGTGAAACCCCACCAGCAGTGATGCCAGGAAGAAGACCGCTGCGATGCCCATCGCCATGCCCGCCGTAACGCGGACAATCCGCCGCAGTTCCAGGGACAGCGGCGTGGGAGGAGGAACTGCTCCGCTGGTGAGGGCAGCGATTCCGGCCAGCCTGGTCCCGGCGCCGGTGGCCGAAACAGCGGCCTCCGCGTAACCGTTGACCAGGAAGGTCCCGCCCCAGGCGGGCTCAGCAGCGACTTTCGGCACCGGGTCGCTTTCGCCTGTGAGCATGGATTCATCCACCTCACAGGCCGATGCTGACAGCAGGACCATGTCTGCGGGCACGCGGTCGCCGGAGCTGAGCAGCACCACGTCGTCAACCACCAGCTCACTGGCGTGGACCTTGCGCACCTTCCCGTCCCGCCGCACCAGAACGTCTGCAGGCAGCAGGCCACGCAGCCGTGCGGCGGCGTGCTGCGCGCGTTCCTGCTGGATGTGGGCGAACACCCCGTTGACAATGACGACGACGACGATCGCCACGGCCAGCTGCGGCATGTCCGCGATGAAGGCCAGGCCGGCCGCGGCCCAGAGCATGAGGGCGAAGAAATGCGTCATCTCCGGCTGGTTGGGCCCGGCCTGCTTCAGGAGCTGCGCTGCCCGTTCAGAGCTCAGGCCCTCCGCGGTCCTCACACAGCGTCCGCCTCCTGCCCCACCAGGAGCACCGGACAGTCGGAGTGGGCCGCACATGCCTTGGTGACCGAGCCCATGGACGACTTAAGCAGGCCGCCTTCTCCATGCCTTCCCACCACCAGCATCTGCGCCCGGCGGCTCTCGTCCACCAGCACCTTCGCCGGCGGACCGAACTTGATGCTTATGTCGATGATCTCCGGCCGCTCAGCGGAGAACGCCCGGCCGA
Source organism: Arthrobacter sp. (assembly GCA_035475035.1). Lineage (GTDB taxonomy): Bacteria > Actinomycetota > Actinomycetes > Actinomycetales > Micrococcaceae > Arthrobacter. The sequence continues at coordinate 4,239 of DATIMT010000364.1, read as the reverse complement.
GGGCATCCTCTACGAGGCGTTCAGCCGCGTCCTCGAGCCTTGCGGTGAACTGGCGGTCGGCCCCTTCAAGGCGTGACATCACCAGGTAGTCCGGCATCCCAACACATGAGATGACTTCGAGCCGGGTGCCCAGGCGGGCGGCCAGTGTGCCCGCGTAGCGGAGGGCTGCGGACGAGTACTCTGAACCATCCACACCCACGATGACGGGCTTGGCCACTGTTTCTGCGTTCATGGACACCACGATCCCGGCTGGGTCTTGGCGTGGGAAGGGCCAAAAGTCATGCAGGCATGGACCCCCGCTGCCCACCCAGCCGGGCCTCAACCGGAAGCAACCGGCCTTGGCAGTGGTGCCGGTTTCCGGTCCGTCCCGCGTTTCCAGTCGGCACCGCGCAGGGCCCGCAGGCCGTTCAGGATGGTGGCAAGATCCACCAGCTCCTGCAGGAGGGCGCCGGTGACGGCGGGAATGTACCCGGTCATGGCTATGGCCATCAACACCAGGCTGAGTCCTATCCCGGTCCAAATACTCACCAGGGCCACACTCACCGTGCGCTTTCCGATGGCCACCGCCTGGGCAACCTTGGACAGGTCGTCAAGCATGACCACCACATCTGCGGATTCGCTTGCCGCCGTGGCACCCTTGGCGCCCATGGCGATTCCCACATCCGCCGCTGCCAGGACCGGGGCGTCGTTGACGCCGTCACCCACCATCAGGACTGGCCGCTCCAGGATGCGGGCCACTGTGTTGACCTTGTCCTCCGGCAGGCATTCAGCCTGGACGTGGCCAATCCCCGCTTCCTCTGCGATGTGTGCAGCCGTTGCTTTGGCGTCGCCGGTCAACAACATGGTGTTCCGCACACCGAGGCCGTGCAAACGTTCAAGGGTATCCACGGCGTTATGGCGCAGTGGATCCTTCATGATCAGTGCACCGGCGTACTCGCCGTTGACCGCCACATGGACGGCCAACTGGCCGCTGTGGATTACCGCCTCGTGGAATCCCGTCGATGTACGTTGGATGAGGCCCGCCTTACCCACCACCACCCGCTGCCCGTCGCACAGAGCTTCCACACCGTGGGTGGCGCTCTCCGTCGCCTGCTGCACCGGAAGGAGCCGCAGGTTCGCTGCCCGGGAGGCTTCGATCACGGAAGCTGCCAGCACGTGGGAAGAGTACTGCTCTGCCGAGGCAGCCAGCTGCAGGATCCTTTGGCTGCCAAGGGCTTCGCCTGGTCCCGGCGCCACCTGGATACCGTCCAGGACGGGGCGGCCGGAGGTCAGTGTTCCGGTCTTGTCAAAGACCGCTGTCTGTGCCTTGGCAAGCTGCTCGAGGGTCCGGGTGTTCTTGATGATGATGCCCTTGTGGGCGGCCTGGCTGGTGCCGGCAAGGAATGCCACCGGCGCGGCGATCAGGAGCGGGCAAGGCGTGGCCACCACCAGGACCTGGGCGAAGCGGAGCGGCTCACCTGAGAGGAACCATCCAATCCCGGCCATGGCCACGGCCAGGAGGGTAAAGGGAACGGCGTAGCGGTCGGCGAGCCGGACCACCGGAGCCCGGCTGTTGGAGGCCTCCTCCACCAGGGCAATGATGCGGCTGTACTGGGAGTCTACGGCGGTGGCTGTTGCACGGACCCGGATCGCGGTCTCACCGTTCACCGAGCCGCTCAGGAGCAACTGCCCCCTGGTTCGCTCCACCGGCAGGCTTTCGCCCGTGAGCGATGACTCGTCAAGATCCGCTGAGTCGGACAGGAGTTCGCCGTCGACCGGTACCAGCTCGGAAGGGCGGACCACCACCACATTCCCTTGCACCACATCGCCGATCGGGATCTCCTCGAGGACAGCGGCCGCGCCTTCCCTGTGCGCGAAGCGGGGGGCGCGGTCCAGCAGGGAACGCAGTTCACGTGCGGCGCGTCCCTGGGCGAAGTTTTCCAGTGCCTCCCCGCCGGTGAGCATCAGGATCACCACCAGTGCTGCGAGGTACTCGCCCACGGCCACGGTACTGGCGATTGCCATCAATGCCAGAAGGTCGATCCCCCAGCGGCCTTCCCGCAACGACCGGACCATGCCGGGTGCGCGCACCACCACGATGACGGCGGCGTAGCCCGAGGCCATGACACGGACCTGCAGTTCCAGGCCGAATTGCAGCAGCACCAACGCAGCCAGGAGCAGCAGGCACGTCAACGCGACGAAGGGATATCGCCTGGCGAAGCCCCAAACCTTTTCCAGGGTTGAGTTTGCGGGTTCCCCGGCGGCCAGGCTGGCGGGGCTTCCGCCGTTCCCCGCAGTTGGGGAGGCCGGCCGGCTCATGCAGGACAGTCCGGAACTGTGAAGTGGCGGTGATCGCACATAAGGCCGAACCTACCGGGATGCCGGCAGCCGGGCTAGGGCATTTGGCCCCGCCCCAGTACCGGGAAGACCGGACCAGCATGACCTTTGGCCCTGCCCCGGCGGTCGGCTCCAGGGGCATTGTTGAGGATCAAACACGCCACCGACGCAGACCGGGAGCTCCACATGAAAGCCGTCGTCCTTTACGACACCGCGCATGGGAACACCAAGGCCATAGCCGAATCCATAGCGTCGAAACTGGGGCGGGACGCGGCTGCCGTGCCGGTTGACCGTTTTGATGCAGGCGCACTGCACCCGGGTGACCTTCTCGTCGTCGGCAGCCCCATCAACGGCTGGAAGCCGACCACGCGGATCAGCGAAACGCTGGCAGGCCTCGCCCGCCACGGATTGACCGGGGTAATGGCTGCGGCATTCGATACGAGGGTGAAGCTGTTCATCCACGGCGACGCTGCCAGGAAGCTGACCAAGGCCCTCACAGACGCCGGTGCGAGCATTATTGGTGGACCCATGGCCTTCTACGTCAAAGGCAGCGAAGGCCCCCTGATGGATGGTGAAACAGAGCGGGCGGCGGCATGGGCCACCGATCTTATGGCCACAATGGGCCGCGGCACTTCAGGGTGACCCGTCGTGGCCTTTAGAGTCCTATGGCCCTGTCCCGGCGCGCGCCGGTTGGCAAGGCTGGTGCCATGAATGGAACCGGCCAGCAGCCGCGACAGATCCACCTCACCGAACAACCTGTCGCTGTGGTCCGCGAAAGCGTCCCTATGGACTCGCTGACAAGCTTCTTTGACCGCGCATTCGGTGCCGTCATGGCAGCCGTCCAGATGCAGGGCGCCAGCCCGGCCGGGCCGCCGTTCGCGCTCTATCACGGGATGCCGGGCGAAACGGTGGATGTCGAAGCAGGATTCCCGGTAGCCGGCCACTTCCATGGAACCGGCGAGGTGGCCAGCGGAGCGCTTCCTGATACGGATGCCTTCGAAGCCATCCACACCGGCCCTTATGACACCCTCGGCACCACGTACGGCGCCATCAGGGAACACATGCTGGCTGAAGGGGCTGTCCCCGGCCAGGTCATGTGGGAGTACTACCTGACCGATCCGCAAAAACAGCCGGATCCGGCCACGTGGCAGACCCGCGTCGTCTGGCCGGTCGCCTGAGCGTTAAGGGGCCTGGGCTACGAGCCCATGCGGCGGCTGAACGTAAGCTCGCAGGGCTTCGCACCCCGGCTGGACTCGGACCATCCGTCGCGGGCAATCTCGCGCCAAAGTTGGCTGAGGCTGGCCTCAAGGCCAGGAGCCCATGCCTCCTCCGGCGGGGTCTGGTCCAGCGGTGGCCCGGGGAAAGTATCGCTGGCATAGAGCGTGCGTCCGTCCTCGTTCCTGCCCACGAACCGCAACTCCGTCCGTCCGTACTGTGATCCGAAGGTGTAGAGGATGCGCGCCCACCACTTGCTGGATGCGGCATCCTCGAGCTCTATCCGGAGCCGATCTTCCGGTCGCGGAGCTCCGAAGCCGGGCGCGTGTTGTTCTGGTTGCCCGGATGGCGGGCGCTCTGTGGTCATGTCTTCCTCCGCGCAATGTCATCGGGACTAACGTCCGCAGTCTCACAGGGAACGGCGCGGCGGGACAGGGCCGTTGGTCACAGCAGGCAAGACCGTTCAGCTTAGGGGGCCGGCGTTAAGGGACTTTGGTCCCTAAAAGACGCGCTGGTCCTCTGAGATGGTGGTTTAGGCCGGATGCACCACACTGGGGTTGTGCGTCCGGGTTTTGCTGGAGCCGGATGACGGCCGGCATGCAGCCTCGTTGACGGGGGCAGGACGAAAGAGGAGAGCAAGGCTTATGGCAGGAACGTTTGAACTGTTTGTCGATGACGATTCACAGATCCGGTTCCGGCTTGTGATGC
>DATIMT010000363.1:0-20414 GCA_035475035.1 Arthrobacter sp. | reverse complement strand
TAACTCACATCACATTCTTTCCCCCAAACGGAGGACCAACGATGTCCGCTCCTGTCTTATCGATCATCATCCTGGCGGCAATGTTCCTGCTTGCCACCGTCCTGCCCCTCAACATGGGTGCCCTCGCGTTCGTGGGTGCCTTCCTGCTGGGCGCTGTGGTGTTGGGCATGTCCACCAACGAAATCCTGGCCAACTTCCCCGGCGGCCTCTTCCTGACCATCGTCGGCGTCACTTACCTGTTCGCCATCGCACAGAACAACGGCACCATTGACCTCCTGGTCCGGGGAGCCGTCAAGCTCGTGGGCAGCCGGGTTGCCCTCATTCCCTGGGTCATGTTCGCCATCACCGCCGTGATCACGGCCGTGGGTGCACTGTCTCCCGCCGCCGTCGCCATCATCGCCCCCATCGCCCTGAGCTTTGCCGGGAAGTACAAGATCAGCCCGCTGCTGATGGGCATGATGGTGATCCACGGTGCGCAGGCCGGCGGCTTCTCGCCCATCGCGGTGTACGGCGTCACCGTCAACGGCATCCTGGCCAAGACCGACCTTGCCTTCAGCCCCACCGCGCTCTTCCTGTCGAGCTTCTTCTTCAACCTGGTCATCGCCGTGGTGCTGTTCGTGGTCCTGGGCGGCAGGAACCTCCTGTCCTCCAAGGTGGGGCACTTCGTGGAGCAGGCAGCCGAGGCACGCATGGCCGTCAGTGTCGGTGCCAAGGCGGCCGGCGGCGACGTGCCCCTCAAGGGCTTCGGCTCCGGCATGTACGGCCCCCGGGACCCCGCGGGCGACGGCGTCGCGGCCACCAAGGAGCGCTCCGAGCGGATTCCGCAGCTGGTCACCATTGCCGGCCTGATCGTGCTGGCCGTCGTGGCCCTTGGTTTCAAGATGGACGTCGGCTTCGTGTCCATCACCATCGCCATCGTGCTGGCACTGGTCTCACCCGCCGCGCAGAAAGGTGCCATCAACAAGATCAGCTGGTCCACCGTGCTGCTGATCTGCGGCATGCTGACCTTCGTCGGCGTCCTTGAAGAAGCCGGAACCATCAAATTCGTCTCCAGCGGCGTGGCCGGAATGGGAATGCCGCTCCTGGCAGCCCTCATCATCTGCTTCATCGGCGCCGTGGTGTCCGCCTTTGCCTCCTCCACGGCCATCCTTGCGGCCCTCATCCCGCTGGCCGTCCCGTTCCTGTCCACCGGCGAGATCGGCGCCGTCGGCGTCATCTGCGCCCTTGCCGTCTCCGCCACGATAGTTGACGTCTCGCCCTTCTCCACCAACGGCGCCCTGGTGCTGGCCAACGCCCCCGACGGCGTGGACAAGGACCAGTTCTACAAGCGGATCCTCGGCTACAGCGGAATCGTCATCGTGGCCGGGCCCGTCCTGGCCTGGCTGGCGCTCGTGGTGCCGGGCTGGCTCTAGCCGCAACTGCACCCGCGGCCGACACGCCGCCACCCGTTCTTCAGAAAGGAAACCCAGACCATGAGCACCGAGCACCGTCAAGGCCCCCTGGCCGGGCACATCGTCGTCGACCTCAGCCGCGCACTGGCCGGACCACACGCAGGCATGATGCTGGCGGACCTCGGCGCACGCGTGATTAAAGTCGAGAACCCCGGAACCGGGGACGACACCCGCGGCTGGGGCCCGCCCTTCGTCGGCCCCGAGGACGACCTGCAGTCCACCTACTTCATGTCCTGCAACCGCAACAAGGAGTCCATCAGCCTGGACCTGAAGAGCAGCGACGGGCAGGCGGTACTGCGCGGGCTCCTGGAGCGGGCCGACGTGGTGATCGAGAACTTCCGGCCCGGCGTCATGGACCGGCTGGGCTTCTCCACCGCGGCGATGCACGAACTCAACCCGCGGCTGGTGATCCTGTCCATCACCGGATTTGGCCATGACGGGCCCGAGTCCCAGCGCAGCGGCTACGACCAGATCCTGCAGGGCGAAGCCGGGCTGATGTCCCTCACGGGATCAGGCCCGGACGACCCCCAGCGCGTCGGCGTCCCCATCGCCGACCTGCTCTCCGGCATGAACGGTGCGTTCGGCGTGCTGGCTGCACTGGTTGAGCGGAACCGTACCGGGCAGGGGCAGGTGGTGCGGACCTCCCTGCTGGCGTCCCTGATTGGTGTCCACGCCTTCCAGGGCACCCGCACCACCGTTGCTGGCGAAGTTCCGCAGGCGCAGGGCAACCACCACCCGTCCATCGCCCCCTACGGTCTGTTCAACTGCAAGGACGGCAGCGTGCAGATCAGCGTTGGGAGCGAGAAGCTGTGGGCCTCGTTCGCTGCCGCCTTCGGGCTGGACCCGGCCGCGCCGGGCTTTGCCAGCAACGCCGAAAGGGTGCGAAACCGGGCAGGGGTGATTGCCGCCGTCGAACGCGCCTTCGCCGGCTACGGCGCAGTGGAACTGCTGGAAAAGCTGAACGACGCCGGGATCCCAGCAGGGAAGGTCCGCTCACTGGACGAGGTCTACGCCTGGGAGCAGGTGGCGTCCCAGGGCCTTGTGGTGGATGTGGACCACCCGCTGCTGGGAAAGGTCAGCCTGCCCGGCCCCCCGCTGCGGTTCTTCGCGCCCGGTGACGCTGCCGAAACCACGGTGACGGACCATGACGCGCCGCCACTGCTGGACGAGGATGGGCCGGCCATCCGGGAGTGGCTCGGCCTGCCTTCCCCGGCGGCGGCGGGGGCCAGGTAGCCATGCCGACGACGGAAAAGGTGCGGCACTTGAAAGCCACCGAACTGCTGGACGCCGTTGTGGATGCCGGCTCTTTCGTCTCGTGGGACACTGAGCCGCGGCAGCCAGTGCTGTCCGAAGAATATGCCCGTGACCTGGCCAAGGCGCGCGAACGCAGCGGCGCCGATGAGTCGGTGATCACCGGTGCCGGCCTCATCCGCGGCAGGCGGGTGGCCCTGATCGTCAGCGAATTCTCCTTCCTGGCCGGATCGATCGGCCACGCCGCGGCCCAAAGGATCGTCGCCGCCGTCGAACGCGCCACCGCGGAAGGGCTGCCGCTGTTGGCGGGGCCAGCCTCCGGGGGGACGCGAATGCAGGAGGGCACGCTCGCGTTCCTGTCCATGGTGAAAATCACCGGTGCTGTGCGCGCGCACCGCCAGGCCGGCCTTCCCTACCTGGTCTACCTCCGGCACCCCACCACCGGCGGCGTCATGGCCTCGTGGGGGTCTTTGGGGCACATCAACGTTGCCGAGCCGGGAGCCTTGCTGGGCTTCCTTGGTCCGCGGGTGTACGAGGCGCTGTACGGCGAGGCGTTCCCGCAGAACGTTCAGGTGGCGGAGAACCTCTTCCACAAGGGACTGATCGACGGCGTCGTGGAACCCGGCGAGCTTGCCGACCTGGTGGGCCGGGCACTGGACATCCTGACACCCAAGGAGACAACTGCCGCTGTGGCCCCCGTGGCTGAACCGGCCACGCTGGCGGTGCGGCCGGCCACCGTTGACGCCTGGACGTCCATCGGCATTTCCCGCCGTCCGCGCAGGCCCGACCTCCGCCAGCTGCTGAAGTTCGGTGCCACGGACGCCCTGCCCCTGAACGGGACCGGGCAGGGGGAAAAGGACCCGGGGTTGCTGCTGGCACTGGCACGTTTTGGCACCCAGTCCTGCATTGTGCTCGGCCACGCCCGCCCGCTTCGGAAGGATGCCGCCGGCATGGGCCCTGGTTCACTGCGCGAGGCGCGCCGCGGCATGAAGCTGGCGGAGGAACTGCGGCTGCCCCTGCTCACCGTCATCGACACCGCCGGCGCCGCGCTCTCCCAGGAGGCGGAGGAGGGCGGGCTTGCCGGGGAGATCGCGCGCTCGCTGCACGAACTGATCGGCCTGGAATCGCCGTCGGTCTCCGTGCTGCTTGGCCAGGGTGCCGGCGGAGGCGCCCTGGCGCTGCTGCCTGCAGACAAGACCATCGCCGCCCAGCACAGCTGGCTCTCACCGCTGCCCCCGGAGGGCGCCAGCGCCATCGTGCACCGGACCACCGCGTTCGCCCCGGCCATGGCCCAGGCGCAGGGGGTGAACGTCGCCGCGCTGTACGCGAACGGCCTGGTGGACCACATCGTGGATGAGCGCGAAGACGCCTCACTGGAGCCGCGCGGGTTCTGCACGAGGATGGCGCGGGCCATTGAATACGAACTGGCATCGGTGGCCGGCGTTCCGGTACCCGAACTTGTGGCTGCCCGGGCCCGGAAGTTCCACAACCTGGGCGGCAGCTAAGACGCCAAGGCACCCACCTGCCGCAGGTAGGCGGTGCCTCCCCTGGCAGGAGCAGGAATCTTCTGCTACGACGTCTTCTACGGCCGGTCAGGCGTGTACAGGGCCATGAGGACACCGGTGGCCGTGTGGTTGGCTTCGAGAAGCCGCAGCGGGGTTTTGGTGCCGCGTGCGAAAAGTTGTTGGCCGCTGCCCAGCACCAGGGGATGGATCATGAGCAGGTACTCGTCGATGTGATCCGCGGCCATGAGCGAGCGGATCAGCATGCCGCTGCCCATGATCACGAGGTTCAGCGGCGAGCTTTCCCTGAGTTCCTTCACCGCGGCGGGAACGTCACCGGAAATGAGGGTTGAGTTCGGCCACCCAAGCATGGTGGCCGGGTCCCCGGACGCAACGTACTTGAGCGTGCTGTTCAGGGCTTCCTTGAAGGGGCCGCCCCGGGTGTTCCAGGACTCCAGGAGCTGCTCGTAGGTGCGCCGTCCGAACAGGAAAGCGTGTTCGGGACCCATCCGTTCGCCCATCTTGAGGACTGTCGCGTGGTCGGCGTACCGAACCGCCCAGCCGCCGTCGCTAAATCCACCCCGTGTATCTTCGTCCGGCCGGCCTGGTCCCTGCATGACGCCGTCGAGCGTCACGTTGTTCATTACGATGACCTTGCCCATCGCGGTCAGCCCTTCATTAGCCGCGGCCTCCTGTTACTGGCCCCTGGGCCTACCCGCGCTGCGCCGCCCGGGTCCGGTGGGCGTTCCTGCGCAGTTGCAGGATGCGTGCGCCACCGGCTACGGCCACCAGCACACCGCCGGTCACAGCGGCGATGAACAGGGCCATGCCGAGCGGGACGGATCCTTCAAATCCCAGGAACCGGACCAGGACCTGGTCCTGGTTCTGGAGGATAAAGATGATCAGCAGGATCAGCAGCACCAAGGCGGCCACAACACCGGCCCAGATGACTCCGGCGCGCGTGACGTTGCGGTCGGCGCTGCGGCCGGGACCCGGTGCTGGGGCGGTGCCGGTGGCCGGTGTTCCCGGCTCACCCGTTGAGTAGGACGGGGCGTTGCTAAAGGTTCCTGCACCGTCTGCTGGCGGCTGGGCCGCGCTCGACGGCGTCGTGTTGGCGTCCGTTTCGGACCGGCGGTCCGGTCCTGGCGTGTACTGTCCTGCGCTCATGCTCGTCCCCTTTCCCAGAATGCTAAGCATGCTTATTGTGCAACCTTAGACGCCCGGGTTGCCGCAACACAACGACAGGTGCACCGGCTTGCGGTCGACGGGATCCATGGGGGCGGGATTGCCAGGGGAGTGGACCATGGCAGAGGGGCCCTCTTGCGAGAACCCCTCCTGTGGATCCTGCCGGGTCATTCTTGCCCGGAATCAGACCCTCTCCCTGCTCCGCTCGCCGGAGGGGGCGCCCGGCGCAGGCGTCCTGCGCCAGTTGGGGAAGGCCCAGAACGTGAAATCCTGTGCCTTGACCGGCTGCTCCGGAGTTTCCGCAGGGGTTTGTGTATCCGCTTCAGGCCGGCGCTTGGTTTCTTTCCTCGCGCCCCACCCGAAGTCCTTGTTCGATGCGTAACACATCACAGACCTCCTCATGGTGACTGCCCCTTAATCGTCCTCCTGATTGGCGGGAGAGTCGATATGCAGGACAAGTCCAGCTGGGCACGCCGGATCAGCGAAGATGTGTCAGCATCCGCAAGGCAGGCTGGTTCCGGCCTGTCAGTTGCCACCCGCCACGTCCTGCGCCTCCTGCGGGCGGTGGAACTCGCAGGGCCCCTGATGCCGGAGGGGGAGGAGGCAGGTCCGGCCGGTAGGCAGGTGGACCAGCGCGCACCGGCCAGCCATCGCCAGGTCCTCCCTGACGTTCGAGTTACTCATGTCTGGACGTCCCCCGCCTGTGGTAACGGTGGTTCCGGCCGTTGGGGCAGGCTGTTCAGCATTCATGGTGGGGCAACTCCTCGTCGGGCGGGTGGGCGAATGGAGGGTGCGGAAGGATACTTTTTCCAGTGTCCGCCAGCCGGGTTACTAATGGATTAACCGTGCGTTAGGTCCACGTCAACAACAATCGGTGGAGGCGCTTGGCTAGTAGCCCAGCTGATGCGCCACCTGCAGGAGGAGGGCTTCGGAACCCATGGGGCCAACCAGCTGGATTCCCATCGGAAGCCCGCTGCCGGTGCCGCCGCCGGTCCAGTGCACGGGAATGGTGATGGCCGGCAGGCCGCACACATTGACCATCGAGGACCATGGGGCGTATTCGCACTGCTTCCGGTAGTCGCCGTCGGCATCCCCCGGCCATTGCGCTGACGGCCAGCGGTCACCGCCGTGCGCTGTTCCGGTGAACCAGCCCACGGGCCGTGGCGTCTGCGCCAGCGCGGGCATCAGCATCAGGTCCCACTGCCCGTACTGCGCCAGGGTGTCGTGCTGGAATTGCCGCAGGAATGCCAGTGCTTCGGCGAGCTTCGCGGGGCTGCGCTGTTGGGCGCGCCGCCGGAAGGTCCGGGTCAGGGGTGCCAGCAGCGCTTCGCGCGAGGGGCTGATCCGGGCCGCGCCCACCCCCGCGGTCCACGCCGTGGTGAAGGCGTCCGGGTAGCGGTTGTCATAGCGGATCGCAGCGTCGCCCAGGTCATGGCCCGCGTGCTCCAGGAGGCTTTCGCCGGCACTGAGCGCGTCCAGGGCCTCCCGTTCCGGCGTGAAGGGGAACGTGCTTGACCAGGGGCTGTCCAGCGTAATGCCGATGCGCAGTCGTGGCGGTTCCTCCTGCACTGCCCGCAGGTATTGGTTTCCCGGCACCAGGGCGTCCATCATCAGTGCGGCGTCCTCGGCGGTCCGGGCGAGGGGGCCGGGCACCACCAGCCGCCCGGGGTCGCCGGCGCTTTCCCCGGCAGCCACCAGCCCCCGGCCCGGCTTGAGCCCTACCAGGCCACACGCAGCGGCCGGGATGCGGACTGAGCCGCCGCCGTCGGTGCCCGGAGCGAAGGGCAGCAGACCCGACGCCACCGCAGCCGCACTGCCGCCGGACGAACCTCCCGAACTCCTGCTGGGTGCGTGGGGATTGCGCGACGGCGGTGCGACGCGGTTTTCGCTGTAGGCCGTCAGCCCGAATTCAGGTACCTGCGTCTTGCCCAGCGGGATCACGCCCGCTTCCTTGAACAGGGACACCAGCGGAGAGTCGGCGGGGGCGGGTTTATGTTCCAGGGCGGCACTGCCATGCGTCGTCACCACGCCGGCCACATCAGTGAGGTCCTTGAAGGCAAGCGGCATGCCGTGCAGCATGGGCAGGTCGTCGGCGTCGGCACATGAGTGCAGGGCGTCCGCGGCCCGGGCCTGTTCCCGAGCCTGGTCCGCCGTCACCGTAATGAAGGCTCCGAGCAAGGGGTTCTGCTGCCCGATCCGGGCCAGGAAATGGGCGGTGACCTCCACGGCGGAGACTGTCCCGCTCCGAAGGAGGTTCCGCAGGGCAAGCGCCGGGAGCTCGTGGAGTTCAGCCATGGAGCCTGGCCCCCGCTTGGGGCCCGGCGCGCCGTACCGCTCCCGGGATGGGAACGGGCGCTGGTGTGGGGAAGGGTGGGGGCTGTTGGGTCATGGAACCTCCTTGGGCTTCACCAGCCTAACCCGCAGGGTTTTACCTGCCTTTTCCGGGCGCAAGGGTCCGGACGGGCTAGGCTTAACGCTGACTCTGATCCGCCACGACAGGACTCCGATGAGTGATTTTGATATCGTCCCCGTCCAGGACATTCCCACTGACGCGCTGATCCTCGACGTCCGGGAGGACTACGAATGGGTTGCCGGACACGCTGAAGGCGCACTCCACATCCCCATGGACCAGATTCCGGCCCGGCTGGACGAACTCGATCCGGACGAGGACCTTTATGTCATTTGCCGGACGGGTGGCCGGTCCTTCCGCGTTGCCCAATGGCTGACAGGCCAGGGGTACACCGCCATCAACGTCTCCGGCGGGATGGACCAGTGGCTGGAATCCGGCAAGCCCCTGGTCTCCGACAACGGACTCAAGCCGCTGGTCCTTTAGTGCCCGGTACCTCCCGCACCTACGCCTTCCTGGGCCCTGAAGGCACCTTCACCGAGGCCGCCCTCCTGCAGGTACCTGACGCCCTTGAGGCAGTCCGGCTGCCGGCGTCGAACGTCAATGCCGCCCTCGAAAAGGTGCGTGACGGGTCGGCGGACGCCGCCATGGTCCCCATCGAAAACTCGGTGGAGGGCGGCGTCACCGCCACGTTGGATGCCATCGCCATCGGCCAGGAACTGCGGATCATCCGCGAGGTCCTGGTTCCCATCAGTTTTGTCCTGGTGGCTCGCCCGGGGGTCCGCCTCGAGGATGTCCGGCGGGTTTCCACGCACGGGCACGCGTGGGCCCAATGTCGCCTGTGGATGGACGGGAACATGCCCGCCGCCGAGTACGTCCCGGGCTCATCAACCGCCGCTTCGGCCCTGGGGCTGCTGGACGGGGACTGCCACTATGACGCGGCAATCTGCGCACCACTGGTGGCCAAGGAACATGCAGGGCTCTCGGTGCTGGCGGAAGACATCGGTGACAACCCCGGTGCGGTGACGCGCTTCATCCTGGTGGGCAGGCCGGGCGCCCTGCCGGCCCGAACCGGGGCGGACAAAACCACCGTGGTTGTCCCGCTTCCGGAGGACCGCCCTGGAGCGCTGATGGAGATCCTGGACCAGTTTGCCAGCCGCGGCGTCAACCTTAGCCGGATCGAGTCCCGGCCCACGGGACAGTACCTGGGCCACTACTTCTTCAGCATCGACGCCGACGGCCACGCGGGCGAGGCGAGGGTGGCCGACGCGCTGGCCGGGCTGCACCGCATCAGCCCCGGGACCCGCTTCCTGGGCTCCTACGCCCGGGCGGACAAGCAGGAAACTCAGGTGCCGGCGCACACCTCCGATGCGGCCTTCTCGGCCGCCCGATCGTGGGTCCAATCGATCCTTGCTACTGAATCCTCCGCAGGTGAAAACGGTTCCGGGTCTTCGCCCAGAGCGTAGGCAAATGCCTTCAGAAGTACTTCCGCGGGCTGTGGACAATGCGTATGCTTGCTTGATCCACACGGGGTATGGCCCCTGATGAAGGGAGAGGGTCATGACCAGGAGCACTGACGACGACGGCCAGGGGATGATCGTCAACCCCAAGCCGACAGGCGACAACCAGGACTGGGACGGGGACGACGCGGACCGTGCTGACCGCTTGCGCTTCGAAGAGGAGCAGGCCATGATCCGCGAACAGTCCGAAGCCCACGCCGCCGCCAAGGCAGCCGCGGACGCGAAGAAGCGAGCCAGCGCCTGACAGGCATGCCGCTCAGCGTGAGGCGGCGCTGCTGCCGTGTACCTGTCTCTTGACCCGGACCAGGAGTGACCGTGGCTCAACCTGGACGGTGAGTTGCGTGGCTTCACCCGAAGTGTCGCCGTCGAGTTGGGTGGGCATGGGTTCCGGGCACTTGATCACCACCCTGCCTGACCTGTAGATCGTCATGATGGGCAGCTTCCCGCTGTGCTTGAACATGATTTTCAGATACATCAGCAGCCAACCAAGGGCGCTGCGGGGACTCATGACCACGACGTCGAGCATGCCGTCATCGATCATGGCCTGCGGGATGAAGTCGATACCGCCGGGGACCAGCCCGCAATTGGCGAAAAGTACGCTGCGGATGTTCCTGACCTGCTCCGGGCTGCCATCCATGGTGATGGCAACCTTTTTGCGCCGGCCCGGCAGGTGACGGACGCCTGCCTCGGTGTAGGCGAGCCAGCCCACCGCCTTCTTCAGCCCCGCGTTGGTATCGGCCAGGACCTCAGCGTCCATGCCGATCCCAGCGATGACCAGGAAGACGTGCTCCGAGTAGTGGCCTGTGCGTGAGTTCTCGATGGCCATCCGTGCGGTGTCGATGTAGCGCTGGCGGCCGAAAAGTGCGGTCTGGACGTTGCCGTGGAGGTCGTTCACGTCCAGGTCCACATTCCGTGCCAGCAGGTTCCCCGTACCCAGCGGAATCAGGCCCATGGCAACGTCGCTGTGCGCCAGGGCCTCAGCCACCACCCGCACCGTGCCGTCACCGCCGCCCACCAGGACGACGTCGGGCTTGCCGGCAAGGGCAGCCTGCATCTGGGAAAAGCCGGGGTCCTCCGCCGTCGTCTCGAAAAAGACGGGCTCCTCCCAACCGGCCGCGAGGCAGGCCCGCTGGATCGTTGCCTTCGCTTCCTCGGACCGCGCCTTGATGGGGTTCAGGACCACGGCAACCCGCTGCTGCGCCAGCCCCGAGTCGTAAGCTTCCCCGGCCACCGCGCTGCGTACATGCAGGGCTTTGAGACGCCGGACCCCCCACCAGCTGGAGGTGGCGAAGGCAAGCGCCACCGCAATCAGCAGGTAGAGAATCCAGTCGCTCATGGTGCTTCAACAGTAGCCCGGCGCACGGCGGGCGGGGGCACGGGGCCGGGCGCCCGCCGTCGTGCAGTGAATTGGATACCCTTGTGTGGTGATCGACGTAAAAGACCTCAGCGAAAACCCCGACAAGTTCCGTGCCAGCCAGCGCGCCCGCGGCGCCGACGAATCAGTGGTGGACGCGATCATCGCCGCGGATTCCGCCCGCCGCGCAGCCCTGCTCCGCTTCGAAAACCTCCGCGCCGAACAGAACGTGTTCGGCAAGAAGGTGGCGAAGGCCCAGGGTGAAGAGAAACAGGCGCTGCTGGCAGAGGTCAAGGAGCTGGCCAACTCCGTGAAGGCAGCCTCCGCAGAGGCCGATGCCGCGCAGACCAAGCAGGAAGAGCTGCTGCGCACCATCCCCAACCTGGTGGAGGACGGTGTGCCCGAGGGCGGCGAGGACGACTATGTAGTGGTCAAGACCGTCGGCACGCCGCGTGAATTCCCGGACTTCGAGCCGCGCGACCACCTGGAGATCGGCGAGCTGATTGGAGCCATTGACATGGAACGCGGCGCCAAGGTCTCCGGCGCCAGGTTCTACTTCCTCCGCGGCGTGGGTGCCCGGCTGGAGATGGCGTTGCTGCAGATGGCCATGGAGCAGGCCATCGATGCCGGCTTTGTGCCCATGATCACCCCCACGCTGGTACGTCCGGAAACGATGCAGGGGACTGGCTTCGATGTGAAGCACGACGCCGAGATCTACCGTCTCGCCGAAGACGACCTCTACCTGGTGGGCACCTCCGAGGTTGCCCTGGCCGGCTACCACGCGGACGAGATCCTGGACTTCTCCGCCGGCCCCATCCGCTACGCCGGCCAGAGCTCCTGCTACCGCCGCGAAGCCGGCTCCCACGGCAAGGACACCCGCGGCATCATCCGCGTGCACCAGTTCAACAAGGTGGAAATGTTCATCTACACCACGGTTGAGGAGGCTGCCGCCGAGCACCAGCGCCTGCTGGCCTGGGAAGAGGAAATGCTGGCCAAGTGCGAGCTGCCATACCGGGTAATCGACACCGCTGCCGGTGACCTTGGCACGTCCGCCGCACGCAAGTACGACTGCGAAGCCTGGGTTCCAACACAGGGCGCGTACCGCGAGCTGACCTCCACCTCCAACTGCACCACCTTCCAGGCCCGGCGCCTGAACATCCGTGAGCGCGCGATCAACGAGGCAGGGGTGGCCAAGGGCACCCGCGCCGTGGCCACCCTGAACGGCACCCTGGCCACCACCCGCTGGATCGTGGCGCTGCTGGAGCACCACCAGAATGCGGACGGCTCGGTCAACGTGCCCAAGGCGCTGCAGAAGTACCTGGGCGGCCTGGAAGTCCTCCCGGTCCTCTGAGGGCTTCATAAGCTTGTTCGCGGATCAGAACCTTCATGGTCCTGATCCGCGAACAAGCTTCGGTCTGGCTGGAGCTTCTCCACATAGGGGAAGTGGGCTGGCGACCCTGCTTCCCGAGTCCAGCATCCTGTTGGGATGGAGACACCGCCCGGCCTGATCGATACCGCTGCCATCCTGCGCACCGGCGCCACCACCGATAATCTGCACCGCGCCTTCAGGGCAGGAGAGCTCGTCCGGATCCGGCGCGGCTTCTATGTAACCACCGGGGACTGGCTGCGGGCACTTCCTTCGGAGCGTTTCGCATGGACGACGACGGCAGTTGCCAGGTCGGTCAAAGGTGCGGTTTTGTGCGGGCAAACGGCAGCGGTGGCAAGTGGCCTGCCGACGCTGGGAACGCCGCCGTGCGTGGAGCTCGCCACGACTCTTCGCGGCCGCAGTGGCGTCCGGAAGTCGCCGCTGCTGGTATTCGGCGGGAGCGAAACCGCCCAGGAGGTGCGCCGCATGCGTTCGTATCCGCTTCGGTACCGCCTCGCCACGGGGTTCGAAACCGTGCGTTTCGGCGAGTTCCTGTCTACCGGGCTCATCCAGACCACGGTGGACGTCCTGGGTTCTGCGGAGCTGAGCCAGGCCCTGGTACTTGCCGACGGCGCCGCCCGCAGGCTCCTCGCGGACAGCGTTGTGCATCACGCTGCCGGCCTTCTGTCCGTGCCGGGTGTTGCAGCCGGCATAGCGGCCCTGCCGTCTGCGGCCGCCCGGGGCCGTGCGGAACGCGTGGCTGCCCTTGCCAGCCCGCAGCCGGAGTCCGTTGGGGAGTCCTACAGCCGGGCCGTCTTCGAGTTCCTTGGCATCGAACAGCCCGTCCTGCAGCAGGTCTTCAGGGACGGCAGCGGTTTCATCGGCAGGAGCGACTTCTGGTGGCCTTCCCAAGGCGTGGTGGGGGAGTTCGACGGCAAGGGGAAGTACGTGCAGGCCGCCTTGCGTGACGGGATCACAGCTGACGAGGCCGTATATCGGGAGAAGCTCCGCGAGGACCGGATCCGGGCGCTGGGCCACGGTTTCGTCCGGTGGCGGTGGGCGGACCTCACTAACCCGGACAGGTTGCGGCGCAAGCTCCTGGCTGCAGGAATCAGGCCGGGCGGCAGCGCGGCGTCGCCCGTGAATCAGAAGCTTGTTCGCGAATCAGAATTGTGAAGGCGCGGATGCGCGAACAAGGTTAGGACTGGTGCGCGCGGCGGGACTGGCGCGCGCGGCGGGATCGGTCCATCGCGGCGGGATGGGTCCAACACCGCCACCGGGTGCGGGAACCCGCAGTTAACCAACAGTTCAGTAAACCTGTGGCCCGCGTCCTAGCGCGTGTCAGTTACGTCTGGTTCACTATGTGAATGACAACGCTGACTGAAACCTCAGTCGCCGGCAACGATGACCGGCGAGAGAACAACCGAGACAACAACCAAGAGAACAACCAGAACCGCATCGCCCTCGCGGGCATCGATCAGAAGCTGATGGTCGCCCTGGACGTGGACGGCACGCTGGTGAACCACGACGGCCACATGTCCCCGGGCGTGCGGGAGGCTGCACAGGCGGTGGTTGCCGCCGGGCACGAGGTAATGATTGCCACCGGCCGTTCCCTGAACGCCACCCTCCCCGTGATCGAAAAGATCGGGATCGATCGGGGGTTTGCCGTGTGCTGCAATGGCGGCGTAACCCTCCGGCTCCACCCGGAGCTGGAAAACGGCTACGAGGTGATCCACAAGGCCACATTCGACCCGGCACCGGCCCTGCGCGCCCTCCGTGAGCGGCTCCCCTCCGCGAAGTACGCGCTTGAGGATGCCGACGGCAATTTCCTGTCCACCGAACGGTTCCAGGACGCCAGCTTCGGCGTCGAAGCCGTGGGCGTCGACTTCCAGACCATGCTGGAAGCAACAGCCGTGCGCGTGGTGGTCTTCAGCACGGAGAACACGCCGGAAGAGTTCAACGAGGCCATCAACCATGTGGGACTCGCGGGAGTGACGTACTCCGTGGGTTGGACTGCATGGCTGGACATCGCCGCGGCCGGAGTAACCAAGGCCAGTGCCCTGGAAAACCTCCGGCTCCGGCTCGGCATCGAACAGCACCTCACGGTGGCCGTCGGGGATGGCCGGAACGATATCGAGATGCTTACTTGGGCCGGCCGCGGTGTGGCCATGGGGCAGGCCCCGGCGGAGGTGGTCGCCGCAGCGGATGAGG
Organism: Arthrobacter sp.; assembly: GCA_035475035.1. Classification (GTDB taxonomy): domain Bacteria; phylum Actinomycetota; class Actinomycetes; order Actinomycetales; family Micrococcaceae; genus Arthrobacter. The sequence goes on along the minus strand of DATIMT010000363.1, from coordinate 6,227 downwards.
TCACCCACTCCGTGCATGACGACGGCGCCGCCCACGTGCTGCGCAGCCTCCTCTAGGGGCCGGCCTGTTGTTTCAGGTCCAGCTGGCCGCCGTAGGCGCCTGCACGATAGTCCTGCCGTCGGAACCCCTGCCGGCGGGTGCAGGTGACGCCCGTAGTCGGGCAGAATGGAAAGCATGACCCTCACGACGTTCGCCCTCGTCCGCCATGGCCAGACCGACTGGAATGCCGAGCGCCGGCTGCAGGGGGCCACGGACATCCCCCTGAACGACGTCGGCCGCGGCCAGGCGAGGGACGCCGTCGCCGTCCTTGCCCCGTACGAATGGGACGCCATCGTCTCCTCGCCCCTGGGCCGGGCTGCAGAAACCGCAGACCTGATCGCCGAAGGGCTGGGGCTGGCAGTGTCCCGGCGGGTTCCGGAACTCATTGAGCGCAGCTTCGGCCCGGCCGAAGGAATGCAGGCCGGCCCCGAGCTGGACGCGCTGCGTATTCCAGGCGGGTTCAAAGGCGCCGAAAGTGAAGCCGAGGCCGCCGACCGCGGGCTTGCCGCACTGGAAGCCCTGGCGGAGGAGTTCCGTGGCCAGCGGCTTCTGGTTGTGACCCACGGCACCTTGTTGCGCGTCAGCCTCAGCCGCGCCATTGGACAGACCCTGGCCAGCGTGGACAACGCTGTGCTGAACCTCGCGCACCATCACGCGATCGACGGCTGGAAGCTCGAATTCTTCAACGGCGAACCGGTGATGGCGGCCACTGGCAGCTAAGCCTGCGAGTTAAGCCGGCAAGCTGGAAAGCCAGCCAAAAGGGCCAGTCAAAGGGCAGCAGCCAGGCGCAGCCCGCTACCGTGCCTCGAGGATCAGCGCCAGTAACCTCGCCGCAGCAGGCCGGGCGGCGTGCTCTTCATTCCACTGGGCCCGGGCCACCGCTTTACTGACGGCCTGGGTGGTGATGCCCAGTTCGTGCGCCACTGCCTTCTGCTGGCCCCGGACCCCGGGGGTCAGCAGGTCAAGGACGCGCCATTCGGCCTCCGACCGGTCCCGGACAATGAATCCCAGCAGCCGCAGTACGGCCTCGGCGTCGTGGGCAACATCGGCCAGCGGTCCCTCTACGGCAACGGGGACCCGTTCCTTGCTGTTGCGGAGCCTGTCAACGGCCCGGCGGGCGTACACCAGGCCGTGGCCGGACGCGTCCTTGACCTGGTTGGGCAACGGCTCGTTCACGGGTCCGGCGCCAATCCCCACATACCAATGGCCGCTCCGCAGGGCGATCAGGGCGGCGTCCACGGTCTGGAGCGGGCAATCGAGGATTCCCTGCACCTCGTCCTCCACGGAGCGGTCAAAATCCAGGCGCGCAGGAATGTGCCGCAGCGCCTTGAGCAGCTGCGGCACCTGGTCGCCGTCGCGCCGGCTGTCCGTCTGGTTGATTGTCAGCGTGAACATTCTGGGTACACACTACCCGGAAGTAGGAAGCGTGGAACTGCGGTGTCCCGGCTGGTCAACCTCCCCTGCAGGGCCTGGTGCCACGGCCCGTACGACGGCGGGGCTTGCCCCCTGCCCCGTCATCTGTTGCGATGGGGGAACGGCCGCCTGCAGCGGCACACCCAACGTGAGGATGGTTATGGCCGGCAGCACTGGGCAGGACGAAATGCACGATGAAATGCGGCAGGACGAGCTGGGGCAGGAAGAACTGGAACTCGTCGACAAATGGTGGCGGGCCGCCAACTACCTTTCGGTGGGACAGATCTACCTGCGGTCCAACCCGCTGCTCCGCGAACCGCTGCAGGCAGAGGACACTAAGTCCCGCCTGCTCGGCCACTGGGGCACCACCCCCGGGCTCAACTTCGTGTACGCCCACCTGAACCGCGTCATCCGCCGCGACTCCCTGGAGATGCTCTTTGTTGCCGGTCCCGGCCATGGCGGACCCGCCGTCGTCGCCAATGCCTGGCTGGAAGGGACCTACTCGGAAATCTACGCGCACGTGGGCAATGATGAAGCCGGCCTGGCCGAACTGTTCCGTCAGTTCTCCTACCCCGGCGGCATCCCAAGCCATGCAGCCCCGGAGAGTCCCGGCTCCATCAATGAAGGCGGTGAACTCGGGTACTCCCTGGCCCACGCCTACGGATCGGTGTTCGACAACCCCCAGCTGGTGACCGCCGTCGTGATTGGCGACGGCGAGGCGGAAACCGGTCCGCTGGCCGCCAGCTGGCACTCCCACAACTTCCTGGACCCCGCAGCGGACGGCGCGGTCCTGCCCATCCTGCACCTGAACGGCTACAAGATCGCCAACCCCACCGTCCTGGCCCGGATGCCGCAGGACCAGCTGGAGCAGCTGCTGCGCGGTTATGGCCACGAGCCCTACTTCGTCACCGTGGCGGACCCGGACAACACCGAGCAGGCGCACCGCGATTTTGCCGGGGTCCTGGACCGTTGCCTCGCGGACATCCGGGCCATCCAGGAAGCCCACCGGCAGGACCCGGCCGGTGAAGAGGCGGGGGAGGGGGGACACCGCTGGCCCATGATCGTGCTGCGCTCGCCGAAGGGCTGGACCGGGCCCCGCACCGTGGACGGGCTACAGGTGGAAGGAACCTGGCGGGCCCACCAGGTTCCCTTGAACGAGGTCCGGACCAACGGCGAACACCTGAAACAGCTGGAGGAATGGCTGCAGTCCTACCGGCCGGAGGATTTGTTCGACGGGGATGGCCGGCTCCGGCCCGACGTCGCCCAAGCTGCGCCCACCGGCGACTTCCGCATGAGCGCCACCCCGCATGCCAACGGCGGACTGCTGAGGCGCGCCCTGAAACTGCCCGCCTACCAGGACCATGCCGTGGAAGTTCCCAACCCGGGCATCGACCGGGTCAGCCCAATGGTCACGCTCGGCTCGTGGATGCGGGACGTGATCGCCCAGAACATGGAGAACTTCCGCCTGTTCGGGCCGGACGAGACGGCGTCCAACCGCCTGCAGAACGTCTACGAGGTCACGGACAAGGTGTGGCAGTACCGGATTGACGACGTCGACGAGCACCTGGCGCGCTCCGGCCGGGTCCTGGAGGTGCTGAGTGAACACCTGTGCCAGGGCTGGCTGGAAGGCTACCTCCTCACCGGCCGGCACGGAGTCTTCAACTGCTACGAGGCCTTCGTCCACATTGTCGACTCCATGTTCAACCAGCACGCCAAGTGGCTCAAGGTATCCCGCAAACTGCACTGGCGCCAACCCGTGCCGTCCCTGAATTACCTGCTGTCCTCGCACGTCTGGCAGCAGGACCACAACGGGTTCTCGCACCAGGACCCCGGCTTCATCGACCACGCCGTGAACAAGAAGGCAGAGGTCATCCGGGTGTACCTGCCGCCGGATGCCAACACGCTGCTGTCCGTCATGGAGCACTGCCTGGCCTCCACGGACTACGTGAACATCGTGGTCAGCGGCAAGCAGCCCTCACCCACCTGGCTTGGACCGGCCGACGCCGCAAACCACTGCAGCCGCGGCCTGGGGATCTGGACCTTTGCCGGCTCAGAGGTGCCCGGCGAGGAGCCCGACGTCGTCCTGGCCTGCGCGGGTGACGTGCCCACCGTGGAGACCGTGGCTGCCGCAGGACTGCTCCGGGAGGGCGCGCCCGGACTCAAAGTGCGGGTGGTCAACGTGGTGGACCTTATGCGGCTGCAGGACGAAAGCGAGCACCCGCACGGCCTCCCTGCCCATGACTTCGATGGCATCTTCACTGCGGACAAGCCCGTCATCTTCGCCTATCACGGCTACCCGGCCCTGATCCATCGGCTTGCCTACCGCCGCACGAACCAGCAGGGCCTGCACGTGCACGGCTACAAGGAGGAAGGGACCACCACCACGCCGTTCGATATGGCCATGATGAACGGCATCGACCGCTTCACCCTGGCAATTGACGCAATCGACCGCGTGCCCGGCCTGGCGGAGAAGCACTCGCTCCTGCGCCAGGACCTGCAGGACAGGCGGAACCGCGCCCGCGAACACACCCGCACCCACGGCGAGGATCCGGAGGAGATCCGGAACTGGAAGCTCGGCGGCTGAGTCCTTTGGCTTGGGAGCTGGTTCAGTCGGGGAGCTCGTCCAGGCCGCAGGTGGGCAGGTGGATCCAGCCTTCGCTGCGTGCCGCCCGGGCATGGGAGCCATCCGGCGCAAGCGTACGACGCCGGGCGGCGGCCCGGGCCGTGAGGGAGGCGATGACGGCGTCGAACAGGTCGTCCGAACCGGCCAGCCTGTCCCGGTGCCCGGCCAGGTCCAGCCATGGCGCCTGCTCTTCGAGGGCTGCCAGCAGGAGTCCAAGGCGTTCGGCTTCGGGGACTCCCCGGCCCTTGTAGCCGCGGCCGTTGAGGCCCCAGATCTTCAGCGAAGCGGCCGGGTAGACCTCGGCGAGGCGTCCTGAGCCGTCCCGCGGCTGCGGGCCGTGCAGTGCCGCGATCTTCGCTTGGATCACCGCGCAGCGCATGGCCGGATGCGCCAGCCGGTCCGCGGAGACGCTGAGCGGGATCAGGCCCGTCTGGGCGGTGCAGAACCGGTCTGTGTCCCGGTAGGCCAGCAGCCTGCGGCCCGCAATCCCGTCGTGTTCAAGGACAGGGGCCGGTACGTTGTTGAGGTGGCCGGCGAGGAACGGTATCAGCGCGTCCGGCCAGCCCACGGGGCAGTCGACGCCGGTCATGTCGGAGGCAGCGAACAGCTCCACGATCTCATAATCGTCCACATCCAGGGCCAGGTGGGCGAGCCGGGCGGAGCCGGGCTCCCATTCGATGACCGCGACGGCAGTCTTTTTCGTCGCCGCCGCAAGGTCCACGCCGAGGGTCTTCACGCGGCGCTCAGGCCGTCTGGTACCGCAGGACACCGGGGATGCCGCCGGATACCCCAAGGTCGCCGCCACGTGCAAAGCCGGCCCACAGTGCCCGCATCGCGCGGCCTGCCGCTTCAACATCCTCCCAGCGGGCGCCGGCGATCAGCCCCACGCCTTCCCAGGTCTTCCGGGTGCCAAGCAGCAGGGGCAGGTCGACTGTGTGGGCAGCGCCGAAGATGTTTCCGGGAGCGTGCCAGTCCAGGATGTAACGGTGTGCCCGGCCCCCCGCTTTTGCATGCCGGCGGGCAAACCGGCGGGTGGCCCGGCCGTACACGGTCTCGGTGACCACCCAGTCGATGGCGCGAACGGCGGCACGTCCTACACCCGGAACCGTGGCCAAACGCATGAGCCATGGGCTGCGGGGGAGGAACAGCCGGGCTTCCTCCGAGGTATGCCCGATCAGCACGTCGATCGCCGGCGCTGACCGGTCCCATGCCGCTTCGATCCCGGACTCCTCGGGCAGCGGATCGTGCCCGTACTGGGTGCCAAAAGGCATGGCGGCGAGCATGCCGAACTTTTTGGCCACCTGGGTTACCGGCTCCTCGAGGGCCACCACGTCCATGGCCGGTGTCTGGCCGGTCACGGATTCGGCGGCAATGCCCATTGCGTGGTTCATTTTGGCACGACCCCGGGTGATGCCCAGGGGTGCGCTCTGGATAATGGCCCGCTGGAAGAGGGTGGGCGCCTCGGGTGTGGCCATGAGGTGTGCGATGGCGTCGCCGCCGGCAGACTGGCCGAACGCAGTGACGCAGCCGGGGTCGCCGCCGAAGGCTGCGATGTTCCGCTGCACCCACCGGAATGCCTCGAGTTGGTCAAGGAGCCCTAAGTTGCCCGGACGCCCGGCCGGTGTCGCAAGGAAGCCAAACAGCCCGAGCCGGTAGGTGACAGAAACCGCGATGACGCGGTTTTCGGCCACCAGCCGGGCGGGGTCGAAGATCGCCAGGTCGCCGGATCCCGTGGTGTAGGACCCGCCGTGGATCCAGACCATGACGGGCAACTTCTCATCCGGGGCGAGGTCGCCGGGCATGGTGATGGAAAGGTTCTGGCAGTCCTCGCTGCCCGGAAGCTCCCCGTATTTGGTACCCAGCACATCGTCGAGGAACGGGACGGGCGCTTGCGGGCAGGCAGGGGAGAGGGACGTGGCGGACAATTCCGAGGTCCAGTCCGGGGCCGGGGCGGGCGGCTGGAACCGCGCGGCGGTGGCGTAGGGGATGCCGGTGGCTCGGATAACGTCCCCGTCCCGCCAGCCGGCGACGGGGCCGCAGGGAGGACTGAACGACAGTGTGGAATTCAGGGTCGGCTCGGTAGGCACAGTGCCACCATGCCACAATTTCCGGGAACAACGACGGCGGGTGCCCGGCTCTGAAAAGCCGGGCA
>DATIMT010000362.1:0-4814 GCA_035475035.1 Arthrobacter sp. | reverse complement strand
GATGTATTACAAGTATGTCATTTTATGCACCGATAGTCCACAGGCACGGACGGGAAAAATGCCGGAAATCCGCCTTTTTTGGGGACGATGTCCACATGGTGTGGAGTAGTTAGCCACACAAACACTCGCGGCGTGTCGTGCACGGCGGCGTGTCGCTGCAGGGACGCAGGATCCGGCGGCAGGGATACAGTGCTGGCCGCTGCAGCACAGGCAGCCACAGGCCTGGCGCCTGCGGTCCGGCTGCGCAGGGGCGGCTGCAGGACAGGCAACCACAGGCCCGGCGGCTGCAGGACATGCAGCCGCCGGGCCCGACCGCTACCGCACCTTGGACAGGAAGCTGCGGGTCCTGGCCGACTGCGCGTTCGTGAACAACTGCTCCGGCGTGCCCTGCTCCACGATCAGCCCCTCATCGAAGAAGCTGACGGTGTCGGCGACCTCGCGGGCAAAGCCGATCTCGTGGGTGACCACAATCATGGTCATCCCCGAGAGCGCCAGGGCCTTCATGGTCTCCAGCACCTCGTCCACCAACTCGGGGTCCAGCGCGGAAGTTGGTTCGTCAAAAAGAAGCAGCTCCGGTTCCATCGCCAGCGACCGGGCGATCGCCACGCGCTGCTGCTGTCCCCCGGAGAGCTGGTCCGGCCGCTTGTGGCTGTGCGTCGCCAGCCCCACCCGGTCCAGGTAGTCCAGCGCCTTGCGTTGCGCGGCCTTCCGGTCCTGCCGCCGCACGTGGACCAGCGCGCAGGCCACATTCTCAGCCGCGGTCAGGTGACCGAACAGGTTGAACCGCTGGAAGACCATCCCGATGTTGGCCCGGAACCGCGCATAGTCGGCGGTGCGCCACTGGTGGTACCTGCCATCGCGCAACTCGTACCCCACCTGCCGGCCCTGCACCTCCAGGCTTCCGCCGTCGACGGACTCCAGTGCATTGATGCAGCGCAGGAAGGTCGACTTCCCCGAGCCCGAGGGCCCAATGATGCAGGACACCTCTCCGGCCTGCACGGCGAAGTCGACGCCGCGCAGCACCTGCTGCTGGCCGAAGTTCTTCTTCACAGCCCGGGCGACGACGACGGCGTTCCCTACCTTCCGCTCTTCCGCGACGCTCATTTGACGCTCTCCTTCTCGACGTCGGCACTGTCCTGGGATGCGGCATTGCCGGCAGCGGCAGGTGCCATCCCGGCCGTCGTCGTTCCCAGCAGCAGCCGCTGCGCCACCGAAGCGCCGCGGACCAGCCGCACCGCCTCCGCGCCGTAGCGTTTCTCCAGCTTGCCCTGCAGGAAGGTGGCGATGGCGGTCATCAGCATGTACCAGAGGCTGGCGACGATCAGCAGCTCCATGATCAGGTTGTTCTGCTTGTAGATCTGGCTCGCGTTGGTCATCAGGTCGTTGCCGGCCACCACGTACACCAGCGACGTGGTCTTGAGCATGGAAATGAACTCGTTGCCGGTGGGCGGAATGATGATCCGGAGCGCTTGTGGCAGGACCACTACCAGCATTCGCTTGGCCGGAGTCATACCCAGCGAATACGCCGCCTCGCTCTGGCCCTTGTCCACCGCTTGGATACCGGCGCGGACGGTCTCGGCGAAGTAGGCGGCCAGGTTCAGGCCCAGGCCCAGCAGTGCGGCGGTGAAGCCGTTCATCACTGCGTTTGTGTCCCAGCGGTAGCCGATGTTGGTGAATGGAATCTGCACCGTCAGGAACGGGAACAGAAAGGCAAGGTTGTACCAGAAGATCAGCTGCACCAGCACCGGCGTGCCGCGGAAGAACCAGATGTAGAGCGTGGCCAGCCACCGCAGCACCGGATTGTGCGCCAGCTTCATCACGGCCAGCAGCACACCCAGTAGCAGGCCGACCGCGGTGGCCAGCACGGAAATGCCGATGGTGACCAGCACGCCGTCCAGGATTTTTCCGTTGAACAGGTACTCCCCCACCCGGTTCCACCGGATGTTCGGGCTGAAGACCAGCACCTGCAGGAACCAGAGGAAGACCGCCGCGGCCACCACGCCGGTGGCCCAGCGGTTCAGATGGAGCCGCCGCACCACCGGGATGGTCTGCCCGCCGGCGTCGTGGAACGGCTCCAGCCTGCCCGAACGCTGCTTGATTGCGCGCATCCGGCTAGCTTCCGCCGTTGACGGAGGCGGACTTCACGGCCATCTGCCCCACCGCCCAGGCGTCCAGGATCTTGGCGTAGCTGCCGTCCTTGATCAGGTCATCCAGCGCACCCTGGACGGCGCTCACCAGATCCTTGTTTTCCGGCTTCATCGCGATGCCCCAGAGGCTTTCGTCGCCGGTAATGGCGACGGCGTCCAGCGCGCCTTCGCTGGACTGGGCACGGTAGGCGGCCACCGGGTAGTCGTTGATGCCGGCGTCCGCACGGCCGTTGCGGACCTGGAGGATCGCTTCCTGGTCCCCTGGGAACTTCAGGATGTTCACTGCCGCCGATCCGGCCGTGGTGCAGGCGGTGCTCATGGCCTCGGCGAGCTTCAGTGAGGATCCGTTGTCCACCACGGCAAGGGTCTTACCGCACACGTCCTTGGCCGACTTGATCCCGGCCGGGTTGCCCTTCTTGACCACGAACCCGTTGCCGGCGCTGACGTAGTCCACGAAGGTCACCGTTTCCCGGCGCTTCGCGTTGTCGGTCATGGAGGACATGATGAAGTCGTAGCGGCCGGTGGTGACGCCGGGGATCTGGGCGTTGAAATCCTCGTTGGCGATGCTCAGCTTCACGCCGAGTTTCCGGGCGATGGCGCGGCCCAGGGACGGATCCACGCCCACCAGCGTCTTGCCGTCGGTGGCGAACATTTCCATGGGCGGGTAGCCCTCCGAAGTGGTCATCTTCAGCCCCTTGTCCTTGACGCTCTGCGGCACCTTTGCCGACAGGTCCGCGTTGGGCTGGATAGCGTTGATTGTGCCAGCTGCTTTGTCCTCCGCCGGCGCTTGGTCCAGCTGGACCGGGGCATTGACAGCCGGCGCGGAGGACGCCTCGGCCAGCGATTGCCCGCCACAGCCGGTCGTGAGCAGCAGGGTGGCCCCCATCAGGGTGGCGGCCAGGCTTAGATTCCGTCGCTTGTGCATCATGTTCTCTCCTTGGTTCCGGCAGTCCCGCTTGGTGGCGGGACTGCAATGGTTAGGCGCCGGCCGACCCCGATGGCGGTGGCGCTGTTTGGTTGTGGCAGCCCGCTTGTCGCCGGCTGCGATTGCTTGCAGTGATGGTGCGTTAGTGTCCTGTGTACGGAAGGGACTCCCGTAACCGGGTGTCAGCCCTGGTAGCGGATCTCGCCGCCGACGACGGTGGTCCGCACCGCCGTCGTCCGGATCTGTTCCGGCGCGGCGCTGAAGATGTCCGTGTCCAGGGCGATGAAGTCGGCCAGCATCCCCGGGCTGAGGCGGCCCTTCCACTGCTCCTCCCCGGCCGCATAGGCCGGGGCGGCGATGTAGGCGTGCAGCACCTGGTCGAGGTCCAGCCGCTCCGCCGCCTGCCAGCCTTCCGGTGGCAGGCCCTGGCTGTCCTGCCGGGTCAGCGCCGCGTGGATCCCGTGGAAGGGATTGGGATCCTCCACCGGCGCATCGGAGCCGAACGCGACCACAGCACCGGCGTCCAGCAGGCTGCGCCAGGCATAGGAGGCGAGCTGCCGGTCACCCAGCAGACTGTCGGCAAGTGGTATGTCACTGGTGCAGTGGGTGGGCTGCATGGAGGCTACCACGTTCAGCGCAGCAAGGCGGGCAACGTCCGCGCGCTGCAGGTGCTGGGTGTGCTCAATCCGGTGCCGCAGTCCCGAGCTGCTCCCATCGCGCGGCAGCTGCTGGTATGCGTCCAGGACCAGGTGGTTGGCCTGGTCGCCGATGGCATGGCAGGCGACGGCGATTCCCGCCCGGTCTGCTCGGGTCACCAGCTCCTCAAGCCTCTTGTATGGCGTGACCTCGATGCCGTAATTCTGACCTTCCCCAGGAAATGGCTGGCTCATATGGCAGCTGTGGGAGCCAAGCGCTCCGTCGGTGAAAACCTTAACCGGTCCCGTACTGAACCACCTGTCGCCCTGGCCGGTCTTCCGGCCTTCGGCGATCGCCTGCTCCAGGGCCACCATCGGGATCGATTTGTGCACCCGCAGCTGAAGGCGGCCTGCCTCCTTCAGCTGGAGGTAGGCCTCGCGGCAGTCTTCGCCGTCGATATCGTGGATGGTGGTCAGCCCGAGGGACAGCAGGTGCCGCTGGGCCGCGACGAGCTGGTCATCCAAGCGTCCGGACAGGGGCGAATTCATCAGGTCCCGCAGCGGGTAGGAGGCGGATTCCCGCAAGATTCCGGTCGGCTCGCCGTCGGAGTCACGGACAATCTGCCCACCCACTGGGTCCACGATGTCCCGGCCAATGCCGACGGCGGCCAGTGCCAGCGAGTTGGCCCAGACGGTGTGCCCATCGATGCTGGGCAATGCTACCGGCCGGTCCGGGCAGATGGTGTCCAGGTCATGCCTGGTGGGCTGGACGGGAACGCTCCAAGTGTTCGAGTCCCATCTGCCGCCAAAAACCCACGCACCCTCGGGCAATCCAGCGGCATGCAAGCTAACCGCCGCTAACGCTTCTTCCAGGCTGCGTACCGCCCGCAGATCCACTGTAGTCATGTCGCGCGCAAAACCTGCGGAGTGGATATGGGCATCGGTGAGGCCTGGAATAACCGTGAGGTTTTCTAAGTCGATTTCCCGCACCCCCGGCCGGGCCAGGGCACGCAGCTCCTGCACGCTGCCTACCGCGCTTATCTGCTCGCCCTCCACCAGCAGCGCCTCGGCCTGCGGTTTTGCGGGATCGAGGGTGTGGAAGTGCGC
>DATIMT010000361.1:0-11733 GCA_035475035.1 Arthrobacter sp. | reverse complement strand
CACTTCTTTGACCCAGAAACCCCGAACCCCACCCGCGGTGCAGCACCCGGTGAGCTCGTCCCGTCCCGGTTCCGGGCCAAGGTCCGTAGCTGGCGGGAACGCCACCACCCCGAGACTTTGGAGAAACGCCACGCCAAGGGGGTCGCGGACCGCCGGATGGAATACACCCCGGACCGGGACGGCATGGCCTGGATCTCCCTCTACCTGCCCGGGGACACCGCCTGTGCCATCTGGAACCGCACCACCGCCACCGCCCGCGGCCTCCACAACCCAGGCGAAAACCGCACCCTCACCCAACTCCGCCCCGACATCGCCGCCTCACTGCTCCTCGGCGACAGGAACAACACGACGGAGCTCGGAAAGGTCCCCACCCCGCGGGCCGACGTCCTGGTCACCGTCCCCGTCGTGTCCTTCCTGGGCCTGACGGACGAACCCGCCATGCTCGACGGCCTGGGCCCGATTCCGCCGTCCATGGCACGCAAACTCGTCGCCGACGGGGCCCACTCGTTCTACCGGGTCCTGGTCGATCCCCGCGACGGGGCACCCCTGGAAATCGGCCGCACACGCTACCGGCTCACCGAAACCATCAAACAATGGATCAGGATGCGCGACGGCAAATGCACCTTCCCCGGCTGCAACAACCAATCCCCCGACAACGACACCGACCACCTCACCGCCTGGGAACACGGCGGCACCACCGGGGCCAGCAACCTCGGACAACTCTGCCCCAAACACCACCGGCTCAAACACGCAAGGCCGTGGATCCCCGACTCCGCAACAGAGAACGAACCACCCGGCTGGACCTCACCCACCCGCCGCCACTACAAGGCTGAACACCCAGACCCCGAACCAACCCACTGGCCACCAGGGTTCCTGGCCGCGGTTGATGTCACGCCAGAACCGGAAGCGGCACCACAGGCAATCGTCCAAAATTCCACGGCTCCACCAGATGCCACAGGAACACTGGATGCCACGGGACCACCGGACGATCTGCCGTGGCAACAGCTACTGGCGGGCATGCCGGCGTGGCCCGATCCGCCAACCGAGGAGCCGTACAGCGACAACGCGGTGGGTGCAGAGGAGCTGTGTCCAGTTGATTCCGCGTGGGAGGACTTCTACGCAAAGCCCGTCGCATTACCTCCAGACCCGGAAGCGGATTGGCAACTGGCGCTGTCCCTGGTGTGACAGCTGCAGCTTAAGGCTGGAGCAGGCCCTTCGCGGGAACCGGCTACGGACAGCCATCCCGGGCTGAAGTCCCAGGCGCCTACCCCAGCCCAACCGCCTTACCGAAGAGGCTGAAGCCTACGAAAGCCACAATATCCAGCAGGGCATGGGCTATGACCAGTGGCATGACGCGGCGCGTGCGGGTGTACAGCCAGGCGAAGACAACCCCCATTACGGCGTTGCCAATGAAGGGACCGAAGCCTTGGTACAGGTGGTAGCTGCCGCGCAGCACGGAACTCACCGCTATGGCCAGGGGCATGCTCCAGCCGAACTTGCCAAAGCGGTCCAGGAGGTAACCCACCACAATGACTTCCTCAAGCACCGCATGGCGGACGGCGGACAGGATGAGGACGGGAACGGTCCACCAGTAGGCATCCAGAGCGCTGGGGATGATGGCGGTGGTGATTCCGAGCGCACGCCCGGCCGCGTAGAGCCCCAGCGAGGGTATGCCGATCAGTGCAGCCAGCCCCAGGCCCTGCAAGAGGTCCTTGCCGGGCCGGGCGAAGTTGAGCCCGAGTTTCTGGAAGGCAGAACGGGAGCGGCCGCCATCGCCCGGCGCAGCCTGCCGCTGGTCGGTGAGGAAGTAGATCACCAACAGGACCGGCACCAGCGCAAAGATGATGTCGAGCAGTTGATAGGTGAGGTCGAAGTATTCCCGGGTGCTCTGGGACCGGTTCAGGGTTGACGTGCCCTCCGCCAGCGGCGCGCGCGTCATCTTGTCCAGTAGCTGCACCACGGAGTAGACAGCCGACTGGCCCAGGGACAGGCCCAGGACAATCCATACTTCGAGCCGCAGGCGACGGCGGGAGGGAACCAACATGTTCCCATCTTGCCTTCAGATTCTGGATCCCGGCTGATGGAGGGGCGGGTGTCCGCCAGAGTAAACGGGAAGGAACCCGGCGTCAGCAGCGTCCATCACGCAGCGTCCATCACGCAGCCTGAGTCAGGCGGGCGCGACAATCACTTCCGTGCCATTGGCCTCAAAGGCTGCCTTGTCGCGCGGGGAGATGCCGGAATCTGTGATCAGCCGGGTGAAGTCGTAGCCGTCCATGGTGGCGAAGGCGCGCACCCCAACTTTGGAGGAATCGGCCAGGACATAGGAAACCCGGGCCCTGCTGGCGAGCAGGGCATTGACGGACGCCTCCCCCTCCCCCGTGTTGGTGGGCCCCACCTCGGGATCGATGCCGTTGACCCCGATGAACGCGATGTCCAGCACCACCTTCTGCATGATGATGTCGGTATATGGCCCGACCAGTTCATAGGAGCGCGGGTTGAGGATGCCGCCGGTGACCATCACCTTGATGTTGGGCCGGACCGCCAACTGGCCGGCAATGTTGATGGCATTGGTTACCACGGTGAGGGTGGGTTGGTTGGAGGGGGCGTTCAGGTCCTCCCTGGTAGCCAGGATCTGCGCCAGTGCAGTACTGGTGGTACCACCGCAGAGGCCAATCACTGCTCCGGGCCGGATCAACGCCGACGCGCACTGGGCGATCTGTTCCTTGGCTTCGGCATGGTCGTCCCGGTTGTAGCGGCCGGGCAGGTCGTAGGCCAGGGCGCCGGTCGTGGCGCCGCCCCGCGTCCGCGTCAGCAGCCGGCGCTTGGCGAGGCTGTCCAGGTCGCGGCGGGCAGTGGCTGGGGAAACGTTGAGCGTGCTGACAATCTCGTCGACCTCCACTTGGCCGGTCTTGGCCAGCAGGTCAAGAATCGCCGTCAACCGGTCGGTGCGCGTCATGCAAACGGTGCCTCTCACTACAACAGCCACCGAACTCGATGACGTTTCCTGATTATAACCCCATAGAAACAAGCAGGAACAATCATAAACGTCGACTGGACCTACCGCTCCCTGACTCCGGCCCGCCAGACAGCGTACGTCAACGGCATGCCGGGGCGGTAAGCGAGATGCGTGGCAGAGGGGGCGTTCAGCAGGTGCAGGTCGGCGCGGTGCCCGACGGCGATGGACCCCACCGCGCGTTCCCCGTCGGCATCGCGGCCACTTTCCTTGCGCAACGCCAGGGCGCCGCTGTAGGTGGCCGCGCGGACGGCCTCGTGCACACTCAGGTGCATCTGGAGGACAGCGGTGGTTACGCAAAATGCCATGGAACTGGTGTACGACGTGCCGGGATTGCAGTTGGAAGCAAGCGCCACCTGCACGCCCGCATCCAGAAGCTCACGGGCGGGGGCCAGCGGCTGCCGGGTTGAGAGGTCGCAGGCGGGGAGGCAGGTGGCCACGGTGCCCCGCTCGCCCGTGCCGGTGGCAGGGTCCCAGCCGGACCACGAGGCGGCAAGGGACTTCACATCCTGCCCCGCCAGGTAGTTGACGTGGTCCACGCTGGCGGCACCAAACTCCACGGCAAGCTGCACGCCCGGGCCCTCGCCCAACTGGTTGCCGTGCACGCGCAGGCCCAGGCCGGCGTCGCGGCAGGCCGTCAGCACACGGCGGGACTGCTCGGCGGTGAAAGCGCCCTCCTCGCAAAACACGTCGGCCCACTGGACGTACGGGCGGACGGCGCCCAGCATCGGCCCGCAGACCAGGTCGGTGTACTCGTCCGGGTCCTGGCCGGCAGGAACCAGATGGGCGCCGAGGTAGGTCACCTGGTCCGCCACGGTGGCGGCAATCCGCGCGCTCCGGGCCTCATTCCCGATATCGAGGCCATAGCCCGTCTTCGTCTCGAGGTAGGTGGTCCCCTGCGAGACAGCCTCGGCAACCCGGCCCATCGCCAGTCGCGTCAGGTCGAAATCGGAGGTGGCACGCGTGGCGTTCATGGTGACGGCAATGCCGCCGGCGGCATATGCTTCCCCCGCCATCCGGGCTTCGAATTCTGCGGTGCGGTCCCCGGCGAACAGCAGGTGGGTGTGGGAATCCACCCACCCCGGGAGCATGGCCCGGCCGCCGGCCTCGACGGCGTCGTCGGCAGCGGGGGCGTCAGCCGCGGCACCGATCCACGAGATCCGCTCCCCCTCGACCACTATCGCCGCATCCTTCAGGACCCGGTGCTCAAGGTCCTGGGTCATCAGCTCGGCAATGTTGGTGATCAGGGTACTCATGGGACCATTCTTCAGCGTCGGATGGACCATCGGGTGGCAGCCAGTGCCTGCGCTGTCCGGGATGCCGGACCATCCGTGTCCGCACCACCCGATGCCGCCTGGCCGGCGAGGATCTGCTCCGCTGCCAGCTCAGCCATGGCCGCGGAGGTCTGGAAGCCGTAGCCGCCCTGCCCCGCGAGCCAGTAGAAGCCGGGGGCTTCGGCGTCGAAGCCAGCCACCGGAACCCCATCGGCGGCTTCAGTACGCAGCCCGGTCCAGGCCCGGTGGACGGCCGTGATCCCCAGGGTGGTGAGTGAGTTCAGCTTCTCCACCAGCCGCTCCACGTCACCGGGCCGGGGCCGCGCATCCTCGGGACCACTCGGCACGGTTTCGGAGGGGGAAATCAGGACGTCGTCACCGTCACGCCGGAAATAGAACGTATTGTCCGCTGCCGCCACCATGGGGCTTCGTTCCGGCAGGGGGCGTTCGACGGCGGCAATCGCCGCAGTGCGCCGGTACGGCTGCAGCCCCAGCTTCTCGACGCCGCTGATCACCGCGAGCTCGTCGGCCCATGCCCCGGCCGCGTTGACCAGGACACCCGTTTGGAAGCCCTCGGCGCCGGCACCCACCTGCCATCCGGAACCCAGCCTTTGCGCCGAATGAACGCGGGCGCCCGTGATGATGTCGACGCCGGCAGCGAGTGCCCGCGTCCGGTGCTCAGCCAACAGCAGGGGCGCGTTGCAGCCGAAGGAGCCGGTATCCAACCCGGCGGCGGCAAAAGTTCCCGGGACCAGGGCCGGACACAGTTCAAGGGCCTGGTCAACGGTGATGGCCTGCATGTGGCCACTGGCTTCCGCGGCGACATCCTCCTCGGAGCCGATCAGCATGAAACTGCGCGGCGTCAGGACCGGCTCCGGCAGTTCCGCGTCCCGGGCCGCAATCAGTTCAAGCGTCCGGACGGTCAGCTCCTGCACCACGGGAGGCCCGTAGCTGGGGATCAGCTGGCGGGCGGAGCGGGAGGACGTGTGGTACGCCAGCTCCTGCTCCGCCTCCACCAGCGCAACGCTGCAGCGCCCGGCCAGCGCGGAAGCCAGGGACAGGCCGGCAATGCCGCCGCCCACGATCAGGACATCGTAATGAGCTGCCATCCGTCCATCCTTACAGAGTTGCTTGGAACTGCTGCTGCCCGGGACTTCCTGCCTACTGAAATTCCGGTCAGGCTGCTGCCTCGGCCCGGCTGGCGACGAAGGCACCCACGCAGGCTTCGACGTCGTCCGCTGAATGTGCAGCCGAGAGCTGCACGCGGATCCTCGCGGCACCGCGCGGCACCACGGGGAAGCTGAAGGCGGTGACGAAGACACCATGGTGCAGCATGCGGTCGGCCACCTTGGCGGCCATCACGGCGTCGCCGAACATCACCGGCACAATGGCGTGTTCGCCCGGCAGCAGGTCGAAGCCCTCCTCACTCATGCGGCGGCGGAAGAGCCCGGCGTTTTCGAACAGCCGGCGGCGCAGGTCGGCCGAATTTTCCACCAGGTCCAGCGCTTTGAGGGTGGCTGCCACAATGGCGGGGGCCAGCGAGTTGGAGAACAGGTACGGACGGGCCTTTTGGCGAAGCATGGCCACGATCTCGCTGCGGCCGGACACGTAGCCGCCGGACGCCCCGCCCAAGGCCTTGCCAAAGGTGCCCGTGTAGATGTCCACGCGGTTGGAAACGCCGGCGTGTTCCGGGGTGCCCGCGCCGGTGGCGCCCATGAACCCCACCGCATGGGAATCGTCCACCATCACCAGGGCGCCATACTTCTCGGCGAGGTCGCAGATGGCCTCGAGCGGGGCCAGGTAACCGTCCATGGAAAAAACGCCATCGGTGACGATGATCTTCCGGCGGGCGTCCTGTGCCTCCTGCAGGCGTGCCTCGAGTTCGGCCATGTCCTGGTTGGCGTAGCGGTAGCGGCGTGCTTTGCAGAGGCGGATGCCGTCGATGATGGAGGCGTGGTTGAGGGCGTCGGAAATGACTGCGTCCTCCGGTCCGAACAAGGACTCGAAGACGCCACCGTTGGCGTCGAAGCAGCTGGAGAACAGGATGGTGTCCTCGGTGCCCAGGAATTGGGAAACCCTGGCCTCGAGTTCCAGGTGCAGGTCCTGGGTTCCGCAGATGAAACGGACACTGGCCATGCCGAAGCCGCGCTCGTCCATGGCGGCCTTGGCGGCGCTGATGATGTCCGGGTGGTCTGCCAGGCCCAGGTAGTTGTTGGCGCAGAAGTTCAGCACATCAGCGCCCGTACTGCCAATCCGGCCGGCGGTGATGTGGCTGGACTGCGGCGAGCTGATGCTGCGTTCGGTCTTGTAGAGCCCGGCGGTGCGGATGTCGTCGAGCTCGCCGCGGAGCTGGTCCTTGATGGAGGTGTACATGGCTTTCCTTAGAGTCGGGTCCAGTCGAGGACAACTTTGCCGCCCACGCCGCTGCGGGCAATGTCGAAGCCCTTCTCCCAGTCCGTGGCCGGAAGCGTGTCCGTGACAACAGCGGAGATGCCCGCGTGCAGCACGGGGTTGGAGGAGAGCATGGCGCTCATGGCGTACCAGGTTTCGTACATCTCGCGGCCATAGATGCCCTTGAGCGTGAGCATGTGGGTGACCACCTTGCCCCAGTCGATGGTGATCTCCTGGCTGGGCAGTCCCAGCATGGCGATCCTCCCGCCGTGGTTCATGTTGTCGATCATCTCAGGCAGGGCGGAGGGGTGGCCGGACATTTCCATTCCGACGTCGAAGCCTTCGCGCATGCCGAGCTCACGTTGGGCGTCGCGCACCCGGGTGGTGGAGACGTCGATGGCAAGGTCCGCCCCGAGCCGGCGGGCAAGGTCCAGCCGCGGCCGGGAGACGTCCGTGATGGCGATCTTGCGGGCCCCGGCATGGCGGGCGACCGCGATGGCCATCAGGCCGATGGGACCGGCCCCGGTGATCAGCACGTCCTCCCCCACCAGTGGGAAACTCAGCGCAGTGTGTACGGCATTGCCGAAGGGGTCGAAGATGGCGCCAAGTTCGGGCGTCACGGAGGGATCGTGGTGGACCCAGACGTTGGTTTCGGGGATCACCACGTACTCGGCGAACGCGCCGTCGCGCTGGACGCCCACGCTGACGGTGTGGATGCACATCTGGCGGCGTCCTGCCCGGCAATTCCGGCAAATGCCGCACACCACGTGGCCTTCGCCGGAGACCCTGTCGCCCACCTTGACGTCGCGGACGTCTTCTCCCACTTCCACCACTTCGCCGTAGAACTCGTGGCCGGCGATGAGGGGTGCTTCGATGATGCCCTGCGCCCAGGAGTCCCAGGACTGGATGTGCAGGTCCGTGCCGCAGATCCCGGTCGTCATGACCCGGATCTTCACATCCGCGGGGCCAGCCCCGGGTTCGGGCCGGTCGACGAGTTCGAAACCGGCCTGTGGGCCGGCCTTGTAGAGGGCCTTCATTGGCGTCCTTACTTCCTGGCATTCGGGAGGTCTTGTCCTCCTCATTGAAGCGTTGCCAAAGCATTAGCACAACAGGGATCTTCTCAATCGACGATGTAGGAGAGGCTAATGATTAGACTGGGATGGTGGAAGTACATCAGCTCGAGATCCTGCGGGAGCTGGGGGCGCTGGGAAGTGTGAAGGCCGTAGCGGACACACTCATGGTGACCCCTTCGGCCGTGTCCCAGCAACTGGCCCACCTGCAGCGGACCGTGGAGGTTCCGCTGACCCGGAAGGAGGGCCGGAACCTGGTGCTCACGGAGGCGGGCCAAGTCCTCGCCGACGCAGGAGCCGCCGTCGTCAGCGCCATGGCCGAGGCCCGCGGAGCACTCGGAACGTATCACGGCTCGCCGGCCGGGAGGGTGACGCTCAGCGGTTTCCACAGTGCAGGGCAGGCACTGTTCGCGCCACTGGCCCGGATGCTGGACCGTCCCGAACACCCGCGGATCGAGTTGTCCGACGAGGACGTTGCCCAGCAGGACTTCCCCGCCCTCACCGCACGGTATGACCTGGTCCTGGCGCACCGCATGGACCACACTCCCCGCTGGCCGGCGGAACGGGTCGCCGTGATTCCGCTGGCGCACGAGCCCCTGGACGTGGCATTGCCCGCCGGGCACCCCCTGGCGCAAAAGGACACTGTCACGGCGGACGACGTCGGCGCCGAGGCCTGGGTGACCAGCCACCCCGGCTACTCCCCCGCCGACGTCCTTGCCGCCGTCGCTGCTGTTTCCAGCCGGGAGCCCAACATCGTCCACCGCATCAACGACTACTCCACGGTGGCGGCACTCGTGGCGGCCGGTGGGGTGGTGGGCCTGCTGCCCAGATACACCGCAGGGCCGGTCCTTAACCCGGACATCGTGCTGCGGCCGCTGGAGGGCATCAGCACGCGCCGGAGGATCGACCTCCTGGCCCGCCCGGAAAACCTGAAACGGCGGGCCGTGGTAATGGTCTGCGAAGCGCTGCAGGACATCATGGCCGGGTTGGTGAAGCAGGGCTGAGATCCGGAGCTATGAGTCCTGGCCGTCCTGGCCGTGGCCCCTGCCCATTTTGTGCCCCAGGCCGGGCCCATGGCCCAGGCCGCGCCCGAGCCCAAGGCCTGGCCCGTCGCCGGCGCCCTTCACGATCCGCTTGGCTGTGGCCTTGTCCCCGTCTTTGGCGCCCGAGATACGGACAGTGTCTCCAGTGGCGATGTCCGCGATGGTTCCGTCGGTCGGCCTCAGCCGCTTGCCGTCGTCGCCCGTGGCCCCTGGGCTTGCCCCCGAACCATCCGCCGCCGGGGCAGGAAGCCTGGTGACTTTGGTGTCGCCGTTGACGGCATAAGACTGGGAGAAGCCGTCCTCGCTTTTGACGGTGATGGCCGAAGCGCTGACGGACTCCACGGTCCCGCGCTGTTCCAGGATGGTCTTGAAGGTTCCGTCGGGGTTCTTGACCACGCCTTCGCTGTGCTGGAACTGCGGCCGCTGGGCCTTATCAGGCTTGGCCGGCTTGTTCTCCTGCCCTGGCGCAGACTGTGAGGGCCCTGACTGCGGGGACGCTGACTGTGAGGGTGATGGCGAGGGCGAGTCGGCGGACCAGGCGAGGGCGGCCCCGGTGCCGGTGAGTGCAAGGGCCACTGCCCCTGCGAGGAGGCCCTTTCGGATTCCTGGCTGGTCCTGCTGCGGCATCGCGGTCCCTTTCGCGTCGCTGACGGGACCCACGCAGGCCCCGTCCGCTTCAGTCTAGGACTGCTGCGGGCCCGTGAAAACGGGTACTTTTCCCGTGCCGGCACCTGAGTACTTAACGCAAGACCGGGCAGCAGCCACTGCCGTTCCGGAGGTCCAAAACGGCGCAGCTGCTACCCGGTCAGGGCGGGGAGCCTAGACGGTGACGCCCAGCTTCTCCAGGATCAGTTCCTTCACGCGACCGGCGTCGGCCTGGCCGCGGGTGGCCTTCATGACTCCGCCCACGATTGCACCGATGGCCTGGACCTTGCCGCCGCGGATCTTGTCCGCGACGTCGGGCTGGGCGGCGAGTGCCGCATCGATCGCTTCCAGGAGGGGCCCGTCGTCGGACACCACGGCGAGGCCGCGCTTTTCGACGATCTCTTCCGGGGTACCTTCCCCGGCGAGCACGCCGTCCAGCACCTGGGAGGCCATCTTGTTGTTGATCTTCCCGGCCTCCACCATGCGGCTAAGCTCCACAACGGTGGCGGGCTCAACACCCAGTTGGCCGGGGTCCACGTCGGCAGCCTTTGCGCGGCCCACGATCTCGCCCATCCACCACTTGCGGGCCACGGATGCCGAAGCGCCGGCGGCGATGGTTTCCTCGATCTCGTCCAGGACACCGGCGTTCACCACGTCACGGAATTCCAGGTCCGAGTAGCACCAGCCGGCCTTGAGCCGCTTGCGCCGCTCGGCCGGCGGCTCGGGCAGGGTGGCACGGAGTTCCTCCACCCACTCCCGCGAGGCGACCACTGGGACCAGGTCCGGTTCCGGGAAGTAGCGGTAGTCGTCGGCGTCGGACTTGGGCCGGCCCGAGGTGGTGGTGCGCGTGTCCTCGTGCCAGTGCCGGGTTTCCTGGACTACCGGGTTGCCGGCGGCGAGGACCGCGGCGTGGCGCTGGATCTCGTAGCGGACGGCGTGTTCGACGGCGCGCAGCGAGTTCACGTTCTTGGTTTCGGACCGGATGCCAAACCGTTCGCGGCCGTGCGGGCGGAGCGAGACGTTGGCGTCGCAGCGCACGTTGCCGCGTTCCATCCGCGCGTCCGAGACGCCCAGGTTCTTCACGATCTCGCGGACGGCGGCCACATACGCCTTGGCCAATTCCGGTGCGCGGGACCCGGCGCCCTCGATGGGCTTGGTGACGATTTCCACCAGCGGAACACCGGCGCGGTTGTAGTCCACCAGGGAGAAGTCCGCGCCCTGGATGCGGCCGGTTGCGCCGCCCATGTGGGTCAGCTTTCCGGCGTCCTCCTCCATGTGCGCCCGTTCAATCTCCACGCGGAACACGGTACCGTCCTCAAGTTCCACATCCAGGTAGCCGTCGTACGCGATGGGTTCGTCGTACTGGGAGGTCTGGAAGTTCTTGGGGGTATCCGGATAAAAGTAGTTCTTCCGGGCGAACCGGCAGGATTCGGCGATCTTGCAGTTCAGCGCCAGGCCGATCTTGATGGAGGATTCGATCGCCGTCTTGTTCACCACGGGCAGCACGCCGGGCATGCCCAGATCCACCTCGTTGACGTTGGTGTTGGGCTCGTCGCCGAAGACGTTGGGGGCCGAGGAGAACATCTTGGACTTGGTGTTGAGCTCCACGTGGACCTCGAACCCCAGGACGGGATCGTATTTCTCCATGGCCTCGTCGAAGCTCAGGATGTCGTCAGTGCTCATTATTTTGCCTCCTGGGTTTCGAGGATTTCGGCGGGTGCAGCCGCAGCGGCAAGGTCGGGAGCCTGGGCCAGCAGCGGACCGCCCCACTTCGCTTCCAGCAACGATTCCAGGACAGCGCCCACCCGGTACAGGCGGGCGTCCTCGCGGGCCGGGGCCAGCAGCTGGATGCCCACGGGCAGTCCGTCCTCGTCCGCCAGGCCACCGGGCAGCGACAGGCCGGGGACACCGGCCAGGTTTGCCGGGATGGTGGCGACGTCGTTGAGGTACATGGCCAGGGGGTCGTCCAGTTTTTCGCCGAGCGGGAACGCCGTGGTGGGGGCGGTGGGCGAGATCAGGACGTCAGCCAGGGTGAAGGCGGCCTCAAAGTCCCGCTGCACCAGGGTGCGGACCTTCTGCGCGGAACCGTAGTAGGCGTCGTAATACCCGGCGGAAAGGGCGTAGGTGCCCAGGATGATGCGGCGCTTGACCTCGTCGCCGAATCCGGCGGCGCGGGTGGCACCCATGACGCGTTCGATCGTCATGGGTCCATCCTCGGGGAGGACGCGCAGGCCGTACCGGACGCCGTCGAACTTGGCCAGGTTGGAGGAGGCCTCCGACGGCATGATCAGGTAGTA
>DATIMT010000360.1:0-3167 GCA_035475035.1 Arthrobacter sp. | reverse complement strand
ACTTCTCCTCTAGTGGTCCTACATGCAAAAGACCCCGCCACGGTGGCCACTTGTGGAACAGTAACCAGCTCAGCGGGGTAAAGGTATCTCCCCATTGTAGTCAATCCCCTGGAGATAACCCAACATGGAAGCGTCGCGCATCACATGCCTTAGGACGTCCCGGCCGGAATCCAACAGCTGTCCACCACGCCGGATACGGACTCGGACTCCGTGCGCAAGGTGACGCGCTGGGCAACTGTCCTGCCGCCGTCGGGCGTTCCATCCGCAACTGTTGGCGGGATGTCCACCACCTTCCAACCCACCACCGCGAACTTGGAATCCAGCGCCTTCACGGCACATTTGACGGGGTTGGCCGGTTCCCGCGTCACCTGGAAGTCCACCTCAGCGAGTGTGGCATCGGGGGTGCTGTACCCCACGTCCTTGAATGTCACGCCGGAGAGGGAGTTCGATGTGGTCACCCAGGCCAGGAATCCGATTCCCAGCGCAAGCGCCACGCCGATCAGGGCCCGGGCGGCCCTGGGGGAGAGCCGGCGCTTTTTAGCACCATACCGATTGGCTAGGCTAGTGTCTGCGGGCGCGGGTTGGGCCGGCTGGTCCGGGAAAGTCACCAGACCAGTTTAGTGCCCTTTCCGCCGGCGGTTCTGCGGTGGCTGCAGCTGCCGGCCAGGCGATGCACCCGCGACACCATCCACAAGCTGCCACAAGCCGCGAACGAAGAATAAGGAGCCGTCCCTCCATGACAGCGTCCAGCAACTCCCAGGTGCCGCTCCGGCTGCTCGCGGTCCACGCCCATCCGGATGACGAATCCAGCAAGGGCGCTGCGACGATGGCCATGTATGCGGCTGCCGGCGTGGACGTCCTGGTGGCAACCTGCACGGACGGGTCCCGCGGTGACATCCAGAATCCCGCCGTGGAAGGCGAGCCCCACCCAAAGCGGGACATGGCCGGTGCCCGGAGGTTGGAAATGCAGCGGGCTGCCGCCATCCTGGGCATCCGCCAGCGCTGGCTCGGATTTGTCGACTCGGGCCTTCCGGAAGGTGACCCGCTCCCGCCGCTCCCGGCCGGATCCTTCGCCACCCTGCCCCTGGACCGCGCCGCGGCGCCCCTGGTCCGGCTGGTGCGTTCCTTCAAGCCGCACGTCATCCTCAGCTACGACGAGAACGGTGGCTACCCCCACCCGGACCACATCATGGCCCACAAGGTTGCCGTTGAAGCCTTTGAAGCCGCGGGCGATCCGGATCGCTATCCGGAAGCGGGGGACGCCTGGGAGCCGAGCAAGCTCTACTACGACCGCGCCTTCAGCCCCGAGCGGTTCCGGGCGCTGCATTTTGCCTTGGAAGAGGCGGGGCTGCAGTCGCCGTATGCCGAGCGCCTGGCCGCATGGCTGGAGTCCGACGCCGAGGGGCACACCCCGCCGCCGGCCGCGCACCCAACTACCACCCAGGTTGATTGCGGAGACTTCTTCGAGATGCGCGACGACGCACTGCGTTCGCACCGGACGCAGGTGGACCCGTTGGGGTTCTTCTTCGCTGTTTCGCCGGACATGCAGCGCCGGGTCTGGCCGTGGGAGGACTATTCCCTGATCCATTCGCGGGTGACCTCCGAACTCCCGGAAAAGGACCTGTTCGCGGGGCTAAGATAGACAGGGCAGGCTATTTCTATCTTGCGTAGAAGAATTTTGCGCGGAAGATAGGCGCGGCAACGGGCCCGTCCGTCCGCTTCCTGCTGCATCCGTTCCACCAGAAGGTTTCCACCGTGCATTCTCTGCTCCTCCGCCTCGCCACCACGCCCACCCCGCTGCCCACTCCGACGCTCCGGGACGGAATCTCAGAGGATCAGGTAACCCCCGGCCTGCTGGGGTTCATCATGACGGCGTTCTTCGTGGTGGCCACCGCCCTTCTCATTGTCGACATGGTCCGGCGCATCCGCAGGGTCCGTTACCGCGCCCAGGTGGAGGAAGAGCGCCTGGCGGCCGCTGCTGCCGCAGACGTTGACGCCGCGGACGCCCAGGACGGGCTCGACGGCGGCACGCACCCGGCAGCGCCCGATTCCGACGGAAGCGGCCCCGGCGGGCTTGCACGGCCGCGCGAGTAGGGCCGAACGCGGAATTAGGGCGGTTTAGGACAGGACCGCCAGCGCGATTGCCGCGAAGTGGGCTGCGAAGGCGAACACGGTGAACGCGTGGAAGAGTTCGTGGAAGCCGAAGTGGTGGTAGCTGAAGTTGGGCTTCTTCAGGGCGTAGAAAACAGCACCGGCGATGTAGAAGGCGCCGCCAACGCAGACCAGTACAGCCGACGCGCTGCTGGCCTGGAAGAACTGCGGCAGGTAGAACAACGCGCCGCAGCCCAGGGCGATATAGATAGGCACATAAAGCCAGCGGGGCGCATCAGTCCACAGCAGCCGGAACAGTACTCCCAGGATGGCTCCGGTCCAAATAATCCATAGGAGCACCACCGCCTGCGGGCGTTCCAAAAGCGTCCAGGCCAGCGGTGTGTAGGTGCCGGCAATCACCAGCATGATGTTGGTGTGGTCCAGCCGTTTCAGCACAAGCTTGACCCGTGGTGACCAGTTGCCGCGGTGGTAGACGGCACTGACTCCGAACAGCAGGACGCCTGTGGCACCATAAATGGCGGACGTGATTTTTCGGTCCGCAGTGGGGGCGAGGACAACGAGGATGATGCCGGCGGCGAGGGCCAGCGGGGCCGTTACGGTGTGGATCCAGCCCCGCCACTTGGGCTTGATCATCAATAGTTCGGCAAGCCGGACAGCGGTGTCATCCACCGCGCTGGGCCCGGGAGCGCTCCCGGCATTTTGGTCTTCCGGCTGGGGCGCCTGGGAGGCCTGCGGAGAGTCGCTGTTCATGGCTCCAGAATAACTTACGGACCGGTAAGTTACTCATCAGTAACAACAGGCCGTGGACTGCCTGCGGTGCTGCAGGTCCTGCCCCATCCCGGACGGTAGCCTAGGATGTGGATGTACGTACGGCAGGAAAGTCAGGTGAGTGGACGCGTGGAGTTGCCCGGGTTCCTCTATGGCTACTACGAGCGCCGGCTGCTCAGGGACCTTCCCCGCGACCGCATTCCCCGCCACATCGGCGTCATGGTGGACGGCAACCGGCGCTGGGCCAAGCAGTTCAACGCCCCCACCAGCCAGGGCCACCAGGCCGG
>DATIMT010000359.1:0-2609 GCA_035475035.1 Arthrobacter sp. | reverse complement strand
TTCCTGGCGGCATGATGCTGATCCCGCTGCTCATCGGCGCACTGCTGGGCACCTTCGCACCGGATTCGGCCAAGTTCTTCGGCTCGTTCACAGGTGCCCTCTTTACCGGCGGCACCACCATCCTGGCCGTGTTCTACGTGTGCATGGGTGCCAGCATCGATATCAAGGCCACCCCGTACATCCTTAAGAAGGGCGGCGTCCTCTTCGGCAGCAAAATCCTGTTCGCGATCATCATTGGTGTTGTCGCCGGCAGGTTCATGGGCGAACTCCCCATCAACGGCGGCCTGCTGACCGGCCTGTCGGTCCTTGCCATCCTGGCAGCCCTTAACGACACCAACGGTGGAATGTACATGGCCCTGATGGGGCAGTACGGCAAGCCGAAGGACGTGGCAGCCTACTCCATCATGACGCTGGAATCGGGCCCCTTCCTGACCATGGTGACACTTGGCGTCGCAGGCCTGTCCGCCTTCCCGTGGCAGGCCCTGGTGGGTGCCATCATTCCCCTGCTCCTCGGAGCCATCCTGGGCGCCCTCGACCCGGCCATGCGCAAGTTCCTCTCCTCCGCGGCCCCTGTCCTGATTCCGTTCTTCGCCCTCGCGCTGGGCTTCGGCCTCAACCTGAAGCAGGTGCTCGATGCAGGCCTGCTGGGTGTGGGACTTGGCTTGTTCGTGCTGATCGCCGGCGGGGCTGTCCTCTTCTTCGCGGACAAGTTGACCGGAGGTTCCGGCATTGCCGGGCTGGCGGCCGCCACCACCGCCGGCAACGCTGCCACGGTTCCCATGCTGGTAGCCGCAGCCAATCCTGCGTACGCTTCCGCTGCCGGACCGGCCACCGTGCTGGTTGCTGCATCCGTAGTGGTCACCGCCATCGGATGCCCCCTTATGGTTGCCTGGTACGCCAAGCGCCTGAAGGCCAAGGAGACCGCGGCCGCACCTGAGGTCTCGCACGCGGTATGAACAGGGAGGCAGACGTGCGGTGGGCAATCATCGCTGACGACCTGACGGGGGCGGCCGATGCGGCCGCCGCCTACGGTCCCACGCACAGCAGTTCGGTCATCCTGGACGTCGAGTCCTCGTGGCCGGCCGCCGAAATTCTTTCGATCAATACCGAGAGCCGCTACTTGACCGGAGAAGAAGCCTCCTCGGCAGTCACCTCGGCCGTCGGGCGTGCCCTTGGGCAGCACCGCAAGGTCTTCAAGAAGATCGACTCCCTGCTTCGCGGGAATGTTGGTGCCGAAGTCGCAGCAACACTTGCGCAGATCACGCAGGGCCGCGGTAAGGGTCTCGCCATCGTGGCTCCGGCCTTTCCCGCCACGGGAAGGACCACAAGCGGCGGCCTCGTCCACGTCGACGGCGTGCGCCACGCCAAAGGCAATTTCGGCGGCGACGTCGCCGCGGCGCTTGGCGCCGGTGGCCTGACGGCAGAGGTTCTTGCCCCCGCAGCCGGACGTACCCCGGAGGAACTGGCGCGGCACCTGCGGGACGTACAAAAAAACGGGACTGACGCCGTCGTACTCGACGCAGTTTCGGACCAGGACCTGAGGGACATCGCGGCCGCTGCGGAACTGTTGGACTTTCCGGCGCTCCTGGTGGGATCGGGAGGGCTGGCGGGCCACATCGCCGGCCATGAAGGAACCCACGTCCGGAAGGCGCTGGCGATGCGGGCCAACCGGACGCTGACAGTGATTGGCAGCTACTCCGACCTCGCCCGGCAGCAAACCGAGGCCCTTGTCGGGGGCGGCGCCGAGCACATCACGCTGGACCACGCCACCCTCGACGACACGGCGGTTCCCCGCCAGGTTGCCCAGGCGATGGCCCGCACTGACGTGGTGCTGACCCCGGACCCGATGGGCATCGTGGACAAGACGCAGGCACTTGTTGTGGCAGAGGCCCTGGCCCGCGCCACCGCGGCCGGCATCGGACACTGCGACGCCCTCGTCCTCACGGGCGGGGAAACCGCTACCTCCGTCCTGAAAGCCCTCGGCGTCGGAAGCTTCACGGTCCTCGGGGAGATCGAACCGGGCGTCGTCATGAGCCTGCTGCCCGAGCCCCTCCCCCTGCTGGTCACCAAGGCCGGCGCCTTCGGGGACGCCGGGACGCTGGCCCGGACCAAACAATTTCTCACTGGCACAACGACTGAAATGAGTATCAAATAATGGGACGCCCGATTGTAGCCATCACCATGGGCGATGCGGCCGGCATCGGCCCGGAGATCATCGTCAAGGCCCTCGCTGACAACGAGCTCCGGTCAAAGGCCCGCATGCTGGTCATCGGGGACCTCCGCCGGCTGCAGCTCGCCGCGGACATCGTCTCCAGCCCGCTGACCCTGCGGAAGGTCGCCGCACCGTCGGAGGCCCTCTTCGACGAAGGCACCATCGACGTGCTGGACATCGACTGCATCCCGGAGGACCTCGCCTGGGGTGAGCTGTCCGCCGCGGCCGGTCACGGTTCCTACCTCTTCATCGAAAAGGCCGTCCAGCTGGCCATGGACCGCCAGGTGGATGCCATCTGCACCGGGCCGCTGAACAAGGCAGCGCTGCACGCCGCCGGCCACAAGTTCCCTGGCCACACCGAACTCCTTGCCGAACTGACCGGCACCGAGGAAGTGTC
>DATIMT010000358.1:0-4835 GCA_035475035.1 Arthrobacter sp. | reverse complement strand
TCGCGCACCGTCACCATCGCCTCGATTTCCAGTGCCGAGAGCGAACTGGTGACCTGGTCCAGCCGGGCCCGGTAGCGCTCCAGGGTGGCAAGGGCCTGGTTGGCGCGGGCAAGGACGTTCTCGGATCCCTCCAGGACGTGCCGCAATCCGTTGACGTACAGGGCGATGATCTGCATGGACTGGCTCACGGAAATGACCGGGACTCCGGTCTGCTTGGCCACCCGTTCGGCTGTGCGGTGGCGGGTGCCGGATTCCTGCGTTTCGATGCTTGAGTCCGGGACCAGCTGGACCGCGGCACGCAGGATGTTGCCCGCGTCCTTGTCGCAGATGATGGCGCCGTCCATCTTGGCCAGTTCCCGCAGCCGGGTGGGCGAGAATTCGATGCCGATATCGAATCCGCCGGAGCAGATGGAATCGATGGTGCGGTCCGAGCCGAGGACGATCAGTGCGCCGGTCCGCCCCCGGAGGATCCGTTCCAGCCCGTCCCGGAGGGGAGTTCCGGGTGCAACCCTGCCCAGAGTGGCCCTCAGCGATTCTTCGGGGCTCCGAGCCATAGGTGTTTCCCTTCAAAGGTGCGGACCGCCGCCGGCAGGAATGCCGGCGTCCGCAGTTGGCCGGCAGGATCAAAAAGTGCTCTGATTCCCGCAAGCTCAATGATAGGGGTAAGAAGCCCAACTTCCGCACGGGCAAGCCCCAAAGTGCCCCGTTAGGGGGTGTCCGGAACGGCAGGGAAAACGCCGTTTGGGAGCCTTGCCGGGCGGGCACTTTCGCCCTTTCCAACTTTGGAGGTGGTGTTCAGGCGGACTGTCTCAGGGGCGTGACTATTTGTGGTGCTGCTGTCCCATAGCCGCGCTCCTGCTGGGAGATGTGTGCGCTGCCAGGCCCGGGAGGCCGGCGTCCGCGAGCCGCGCCCAGTCGGCCTTGATCAGGAAATCGGTGGGGTCATCAAAGACCAGCTCGATGCTGCGCATGAACCTGGCGCCGTGGAGGAGTTCAGCGCTTCCGCTCCCTGAGCATCCGCTCCAGGTCCCTGCTGACTTTCGAAAGGGACGCGGCCCGCAGCGCCCTGTGCTCGGCCGCGGTTTGCACCCCGCGCTTCCCGTGGCCGGAAGGAAGGGCCGAACCCGCGTCCCGTGGCCCGGCGGCGGCAAGGCCTGCGGTCAGACCGGCGGCCAGGCCGTTGCCAAGATTGGTGGCAAGTGGGTCAAAGAACAGGTTGCCGGAGAACGTGGCGCCATGGATCATGCGCCCAAAGCTAACTGGCCCGCATTTCGCGGCTTTGAACGTCCGGTTTCGCCTGCGTTAAGCGGAGCCCGTCCCGTTTGCAGCGCTGCGATAAACTTGTACTTTGGCCGTTTGCCAATCAGAATCCCCGCCCTTGAGTCGCAGCGCAATACCCGAAAGCGCACTGGGCAGCCCAACCGCAGCGAAGGTAGCACCGTGTCCCAAGATGTCCTGACCCCCGCCAGGGTCTCTGCCATTCACAAAGAAGCGGGCCGCCGTCGGACCTTTGCTGTCATTTCCCACCCGGATGCCGGTAAGTCCACGCTCACCGAGGCGCTGGCCCTGCATGCAAAGGTCATCGGCACGGCGGGCGCTTCCAGTGGCAAGGCCAACCGCAAGGAAACCGTCTCCGACTGGATGCAGATGGAGAAGGACCGCGGCATCTCCATCAGCTCGGCGGCGCTGCAGTTCTCCTACCGCGACACCGTCATCAACCTCCTGGACACCCCGGGCCACGCCGACTTCTCCGAGGACACGTACCGCGTGCTGGCCGCCGTCGACTGCGCCGTGATGCTGATTGATGCTGCCAAGGGCCTGGAAACCCAGACCATGAAACTCTTCGAGGTCTGCAAGCAGCGGAACCTGCCCATCATCACGGTCATCAACAAGTGGGACCGGCCCGGCCTGGACGCGCTGGCGCTGATGGACGAAATCACCGAACGCACCGGCCTGCAGCCCATGCCGCTGACGTGGGCCGTGGGAATCTCGGGCGACTTCCGCGGCGTCTGGGACCTGCGCAATGACCGGTTCGCCCGCTTCCAGCGCAACAACGCCGGCGCGCAGATCGCCATCACCGAATACTTCACTCCCGAAGAGGCGGCGGAAAGCCAGGGCAACAACTGGTCCGATGCCGTGGATGAGGCGGGGCTGGTAGTTGAGTCCAACCTGGAGTTCGACGTCGACGCCTTCCACGCCGGCAAGGCCACCCCCATCCTGTTCAGCTCGGCCGCGCTCAACTTCGGCGTCAAGGAGCTGCTGGACGCGCTGGTGGATTTCGCGCCGCCGGCAGCGCCCCGCCCGGACATCGAGGGCAGGGCACGCCCAGTCGAATCCCCGTTTTCCGGCTTCGTCTTCAAGGTCCAGGCCGGCATGAACAAGGCCCACCGCGACCATGTGGCCTTCATCCGCGTCTGCTCCGGCGTGTTCGAGCGCGGCATGGTGGTCACCCAGACCCGCACCGGCAAGTCCTTCGCCACCAAGTACGCGCAACAGGTGTTCGGCCGCGAACGCGAAGTCATTGACGAGGCCTACCCAGGGGACGTCGTGGGCCTGGTCAACGCCTCATCCCTGCGCGTCGGGGACAGCCTGTTCCTTGAAGAACCCGTGGAATACCCGGCCATCCCGCTGTTCGCCCCCGAGCACTTCCAGGTGGCGCGGTCCAAGGACCCCAGCAAGTTCAAGCAGTTCCGCCGCGGCATCGAGCAGCTCGAACACGAAGGCGTCATCCAGGTGCTCCGCTCCGACGTCCGCGGTGACCAGGCTCCGGTGCTTGCCGCCGTCGGACCCATGCAGTTCGAGGTGGTGGAGGACCGCATGGCGCACGACTTCGGTGCTCCGATGCGCCTGGAGCGCCTGCCCTACTCGCTGGCCAGGATTTCGACGGCGGATGCCATGCCCGCGCTGGCCAACGTCCCGGGCGCGGAGGTGCTTTTGCGGTCCGACGGCGAATACCTCGCCTTGTTCAACGACGTCTGGGCGCTGCGGCGGATCGAGAAGAACCACCCGGACCTGACCCTCGTGCCCATCGGCACCCACAACCCCGCGAAGTAGGACCGATTGACCAACCATCCACGCGCGCTGGTCACCGGCGTCGGCACCATCAACCCGCTGGGTTCCACCGTCAAGGAAACCTGGGAGGCCCTGCTCGATGGCCGCTCCGGGATCGCGGCGCTGGAGCAGGATTGGGCGGAGCAGCTGCCGGTAAGGATCGCCGGGCAGGTCACGGCAGACCTTTCGGAGCACCTGAGCACCCGCGAGCTGAAGCGGATGGACCGGTGCGGGCAGTTCGCCCTGATTGCAGCACGCGAGGCGTGGGCGCAGGCGGGTGCACCGGAAGTGGATCCCGAACGGTTCGCGGTGGTGATCGGCTCCGCCTACGGCGGCCTCGGGTCCACTCTGGAGCAGGACCGGGTGCTGGGACAGTCCGGCCCCCGGAAGGTTTCGCCGCATACCCTTACCCGGCTCATGGTCAACGGTCCGGCCGCGTGGGTATCCATGGACTTTGGTGCCCGCGGCGGCGCCCGGACGCCGGTCAGCGCCTGCGCCTCCGGGGCTGAGGCGATTGTCCAGGCAGCCGAGATGATCCGCTCCGGTGCCGCCGACGTCGTGATTGCCGGTGGTGTGGACGCCTCCGTGAACGACCTGGTGATCAGTGGCTTTGCCCAGATCCGTGCCCTGTCCACGCGTGCTGGCGATCCGCAGCGGGCGTCGCGGCCGTTCGACGGCGGCCGGGACGGCTTTGTGCTCGCCGAGGGCGCCGGGGTGGTGGTGCTGGAGAGCGAAGAGCACGCGCGCGCCCGCGGCGCCAACGTGCTTGGGGCCGTGGCTGGGGGAGCCGTAACTTCCGATGCGAATGACATCGTGGCCGCGGATCCCGCCATGCAGCGCCGGGTCATGCAGAAGGCGCTGGACTCTGCGGGCATGCAGCCGGCCGACATCGGATTCGTCCATGCGCACGCCACCTCAACTCCCGTGGGCGACCGGCTGGAAGGCCAGGCCATCAGCGCAGTCTTCGGGGCTGATGTGCCGGTCACTTCCACCAAGGGGCATACCGGGCACCTGCTGGGCGGCGCCGGCGCGCTGGCCGCCGTCGTGGTCCTTGAAGCCCTGCGTACCGGCCAGGTGCCGGGAACACTGAACGTGGAGGCGCTGGATCCGGAAGTGGACCTTAACGTCATCACCGAAGGCACCCACCGGCTTCCGCCGGGGTACGCGCCGGCCGGGCTGGTGAATGCCTTCGGTTTTGGCGGCCACAGCGTGGCTTTGGTGATTACGGCCGGTTAGGCCTTGCTTGATTACGAGTGCTCCTAGCGGACCAGGCAGGGCCGTTTGGGGTCGAAGGACCAGCCGTCGACGTAGCACTGCATTCCAATGCTGTCGTCGCGGGCGTCCAGGCCGTGCTCAAGGTACAGCTGGTGCGCCGTGTCCAGAGCCTGGCGGTCCAGCTCGATGCCGAGCCCGGGCGCCGCGGGCACCTCGATAGCGCCGCCCTTGATCTGCAGCGAATCCTTGGTGAGGGCCTGGCCGTCCTGCCAGATCCAGTGCGTGTCCAGCGCCGTGATCTCGCCGGGGGCCGCGGCACCGGTGTGGGTGAACATGGCCAGCGAGATGTCGAAGTGGTTGTTGGAGTGCGAGCCCCACGTGAGGCCGAACTCGTTGCACAGCTGGGCGACCCGGACTGAACCGTGCATGGTCCAGAAGTGCGGATCGGCCAGCGGAATGTCGACGGCGTTGCTGCGGATGGCATGCGACATCTCGCGCCAGTCCGTGGCGATCATGTTGGTGGCCGTTTTCAGCCCGGTGGCGCGGCGGAACTCCGCCATGACCTCCCG
>DATIMT010000357.1:0-1761 GCA_035475035.1 Arthrobacter sp. | reverse complement strand
GTCCCGAGCTCCACTCCGTTCAGCCACACCGTCCCCGCCGAATCGATGCCATCGAACCGCAGCAGGGCATGCGGGAAGAACTCGGGGCCGGCGTCAAAGGTCACCAGATGGTCACCGATGGGGTTGGCGTCCGGTGCGTGGGGCGGTTCCACCGCGAAGGGGAACTGGACATTGGTGTAGGCCGGCCGCCCGTGGCCGTGCATGTTCCAGCTGGAAGGAACGGGGAGGGCGGTGAAGCCGGAGAGGCCCTTGCCGCGCTGCCACCCGTCGTTGGGGGCTACACGGATTCCCGGGCTCAGCCGGAACTGCCATTCACCGTTGAGTGAAAGTTTGGGGGCGTCCGACGCCAGGTAAGCCCGCGCGGGAAGACTCCCTCTGCCGGGGGTCAGCGAGGCCAACTCGGCTACGTCTTCGGGGCTGATATCCAGGCTGCGGGACGTGATTGCGGCGGAGCCTGGCCGGGTGCCGGCGGTGGCGGCGGAGGTGTGGGCTGGCATGTGTTTTCCTTGCGGGGAGGGGTGGGTGGTCCTGCCGTGAACGTTCACGTTGCTGCTCAAGAAGCTTAGCTTCCCACTCCCGGTTTGAGTAGGGGGTCAGGCGGATTGCCGGAGAACCAGCCGGTGCTGCAGGACCAGGTAGGCCTCGGGGCTGCGGTCCTGGATCGATCCGCTGAGCAAACCGTCCAGGAGGTCGACGGCGGCACGGCCAACGGCGCGCAGGTCCAGCGACAGGGTGGTGAGTTCAGGCGTGAGCAGCTCCCCCAGCGGTATTCCGTCCATGCCGATGACGGCGCAGTCATCGGGGACTGAGGTGCCTGACGCCTGCAATGCCTTCAAGGCACCGGCGGCCATGAGGTCGTTGAAGGCGAGAATGCCGTCGGCGCGTTCGCCGCCGGCTGCAAGGAGGGCTACGGCCTCCTTTGCGGCCGCCGCGGAGGGGTGGGCCTGGTGTCGGGTGAGCCGGAGGCCCGCCTCCGCCGCCACAGCGGCTGCAGCGGCGCTGCGGCTAGCGGCGGGACCGCCTTGGTCAGAGTCCAGGAAGACGAGGTGGCGGCAGCCCCGGGAGGCGAGATGGGTGAGGGCGAGCCGGGCTGCGTGG
Source organism: Arthrobacter sp. (assembly GCA_035475035.1). Classification (GTDB taxonomy): domain Bacteria; phylum Actinomycetota; class Actinomycetes; order Actinomycetales; family Micrococcaceae; genus Arthrobacter. The sequence continues at coordinate 663 of DATIMT010000357.1, read as the reverse complement.
CGGTAGTCAAAGGAGATCCCGCCAGCGGTGCTCGCGTCCGGCGAATCGAGGGCGACGACCGGGCGCCGGCCCATCAGTGCCTGCGTCTCATCCGGGTGGGGTGCCAGGTATCCGATCAGTGCGTCGACGTGTGGTGCCAACCGGGCGGCGGAGTCCATCGCGCTGCCTGTTCCGTGGCCATAGTCGTCCACCACCACGTTCCAGCCCCGCCCAGTGGCAGCCTCCACCACGCTTGAGGCGAAGGCCGGGAAATAGGGGTTGGTCAGGTCCGGGATGGCAAGGCCAACAGAGATCCGCGCACCCTGCACGAGGCCCTTCGCGAAGCGGCTGGGGCTGTAGCCCATTTCCGCTGCAAGCCCCTGGACCCGTTCCCTTGTCTCCGCGCTAATGCCGGCCATGTCATTCATGGCGCGGGTCACGGTTTGGCGGGATACGCCTGCTGCGGCCGCCACATCGAGGATGGTGGCGCGCTTGCCCCTGGGGCCTGGGGTTCGGGGGGTCATAGACCGTAAGTCTAGATGCTGTTAAATGTGGGAGGCCCCAACCGTGTGGTTGGGGCCTCGACCTAATGGTTGTCCGGCGGTGACCTACTCTCCCACACCCTCCCGGGTGCAGTACCATCGGCGCTGTGGGTCTTAGCTTCCGGGTTCGGAATGGGACCGG
>DATIMT010000356.1:0-2893 GCA_035475035.1 Arthrobacter sp. | reverse complement strand
AGGCAGCAACCGTGAATTTCGCCGGAAGCCTTGGTCCCCGCCCCCGCGCCCTCGAAGTCCAGGACCTGGCCAGCTTCGACCGCCTGGTGGCCGATGGCGCCGTCAACCTGCACGGCTGGCATGCGCAGTCACTGGACCTGCGGGGCCGGGCGGCTGCGTTGAAGAGCGTCAGCGTCGAAGGGGCCATGTTCCTCGGCTGCCTCTTTGACGACGGTATGGAAGGCAACCTGCGCAGCCGCGGGGCCCTGATCTTTCCACGGCTTGACGGCGTCCCCTTCGACCCCTACCGGGCGTCGCTGTATTCCCCGGCCGAACTGTATTCGGGACTGGCAGCCTCCCCCTATGAGGAACTGCCGGACGCCCGCATCTACCACTGGAGCATCCAGCCCGGCCAGCGGCGCCGCATCGACGCCACCCTGGCCTCGGCCCTGCATGACCATGCGATCGGGGCGGCCCTGGAAGATCTGACGCGGTCAGGGGACTGGACGCGCCGGTCCATCGTGGGCGTCATGGGCGGCCATGCAGCGCCGCGCGGCAGCCGCGGGTTCGCGGAGGCAGCGCGGCTGGGCAGGCTGCTGGCCCTCGACGGCTATTCGGTGGCCACCGGCGGCGGCCCTGGAGCCATGGAGGCGGCCAACCTCGGTGCCTACCTGAGCCAGGCGTCCGACGGCGACGTGCAGGCAGCGCTTACCGCGCTCGCCGCTGTTCCGGGGTTCCGTCCCTCGGTGTCGGCCTGGGCACGTGCTGCCGCCGCCGTCGTCGAACGCCATCCGGACGGTACGCCGTCGTTGGGGATCCCCACCTGGTTCTACGGGCACGAGCCGCCCAACTACTTCGCCACGCACATCGCCAAATACTTCGCCAACGCCATCCGTGAGGCCATCCTGCTGGAACTGTGCCACGGCGGAATCGTCTTCCTGCCCGGTGCCGCGGGCACCGTCCAGGAGATCTTCCAGGATGCCTGCGAAAACTACTACGGGGCCCGGGAAAAGGTGGCGCCCATGGTGCTGGTGGGCCGGCGCCACTGGGAACAGGAGTACCCGGCGTGGCCCCTGCTGCGCAGCCTTGCCGCCGGGCGGCCCATGGCGGATTACATCTTCCTGGTGGACACCGTGGATGAAGCAGTGGAGGTCCTCCGGCGCCGCTGAACGGCTCCGAAGGACCTCCTTCGCGATGACATTGCCGGCCGCTGGCAGGCTCCGCTGCTAGCCCACCGCGGTGCCGAAGAGCAGGCCCAGCAGGTAAGTGATGGCGGCGGCACCGAGGCCGATGGCCAGCTGGCGCAGGCCGCGGGTCAGGGGGGAGGTGCCGGACAGCAGGCCAACAGCGGCACCGGTGGCCAGCAGGGCGATGCCCACCAGGGCCCCGGCCGCCACGAGCGCGGTAACGCCGGTGAGGCCGAACAGGAACGGCAGGATGGGGATGATGGCGCCGGAAGCGAAGAAGCAGAAGCTGGACAGGGCAGCGCCCCAGGCGGTCCCCACGGCCTCGTGCTGGTCCTCTTCCTCCGGCAGTTCCGGCTGCAGGGACAGGCTGGGGTCGCAGTCACAGGACAGCAGGCCCATCCGCTCGGCAACGCGGTGCTCTGCCGCTTCCCGGGACATGCCACGGGCCAGGTACACCAAGAGGAGCTCGTTGTGTTCCAGGTCCAGCTTGGGCGCGGCAGCGAGGGTGACCTGCGTGGGCCGGGTGGCAGCCAGCAGTTCGCGCTGCGAACGGACGGAAATGAACTCACCCGCGCCCATGGACATGGCACCGGCCAGGAGCCCGGCGATGCCGCTCAGGAGCACCACACTGCTGGCCACACCGGACGCGGCCATGCCCATCACCAGCGAGAGGTTGCTGACCAGGCCGTCGTTCGCACCGAACACCGCGGCGCGGAACGTGCCGGCCAAGCGGTTGCGGCCGCGGGTCGCGAGCCCGCGAACCACTTCCTCATGGATCTGCTCATCCGCAGCCATGGCGTCGGTCGCGTTGGGATCCTTGGCATAGGGGGAGCGGCCCTCAGCGCGCTGGGCGAGGGCCAGGACAAACACGGAGCCGAAGTGCCGGGCCAGGAACCCCAGGAACCGGCTTCGCGCCGAGGCCTTCCTCGGTTTGCCCGCATGGTCCCCCAACAGCGCCAGCCAGTGGGCTTCGTGCCGGCCTTCAGCCTCGGCCAGGGCCAGGAGGATGTCCCGTTCTTCCCCCTCGCGGTTTTGGGCCAGGTCACGGTAGACGGCGGCTTCAGCGCGCTCGTCGGCCAGGTACTGCCGCCAGCGCTTGATGTTCGACGGCGAGGGCTGGCTTTGCGCGGTGTGGGCGGCCTCCGGGGGAGTGGCATGGGAACTGGACCCGACATTGTTGGGCTGGGCGTGCTGCGACACTGGAAACTCCTGGGCTTGAAAGGGCATGTTTTCGCGCCTTTGCCCTGCCAGCGTACTGCGGATTTGCGCGGTTTTTTGGCTGGCAAACCTCGCTGCGAAGTTTCGGTCAGCCTCAAATCCGGGGCCGTCCGCACTGTCATTTGGCGTTCGTGCAGGCGCCGCCGCGGCTATTGACCCGTCCGCCCGCCCGGTGCTGTGATGAAGGTGTGGCGCAGCCTGCGCCCTACCTGAAAGAGCACGTCAGGCGAACATACGGAGGTTGAATCATGAGCACCACCGGACAGCACCCGGACATGCCGCACCTGGACGCCGTGGAAGCGGACCCCGCTTACGATTACGCCGAGGATGCACCGGTAGATGATGCGGACTGGGACGCGGAGGACGCGTTGATTGACGAGGAAGAACCGGTGGTCCAGCCGCAGCCGGTTGTCATCGACGCCGAGGACCGCGAGGTTCCGCTGGATGACGACGAGCCCCGCGACACGGGGGAGTAGGACTTACGACGGCGGCGCCTCCTTTCGCCGAAT
>DATIMT010000355.1:0-41843 GCA_035475035.1 Arthrobacter sp. | reverse complement strand
CACAGGGGCGGCGGCACAGCAAAAACAACCAATCAATACAACAATTGGTATCAACAAACTTGGCACACTATTGAGTTCTCAAACAACAGACACACCCGGCACCACCCAAACCAACGTTCAGGATCGCTCCGGAGCAACTTTCCAAACTTACCCGCTGACCTCCTGCGTGTCAAACCGGCGTCCGCAACCATCCTCAGCGTAAGCTTGGGGGTTTCGGTTTTCCGTCTGACTCCGTGGAGCAGCGCGGAAATAAACTGTACCACCACTCAATCCGGATCGCCAGTCCGGCCCCGTGAGGCACTGTGCGGACAGCCGAAAGGCCCGGAACCACGGGGATTCCGGACCCTTCGTTTGCAACCCCTGCCGGTAAAGCCGCCAGCTGGGTCAGTCAGCCGATGCAGCTCCCGGTTTGAAGTAGGACGCTCCAAGCGGAGGCAGCGTGATCGTCAAAGTTGCCGGCTGGCCATCCTGACCCTTGTTCGCAGCCTTCAGTTCTCCGCTGTTGAGCACACCCGATCCGCCGTAGGTGGTGTGATCGGTGTTGAGGACCTCAGTCCATGCCCCGGCCGCAGGGACTCCCAAGGTGTAGTCGACGTGCGGACCACCGGAGAAGTTGATGGCGCAGACGAGCGGATTGCCATCAGCATCCCACCTGATGAAGGACAGGACGTTCCGGTCGGCGTCTCCCCCGTTGATCCACTGGAAACCGGCAGGAACGTTGTCCTGCGCGTAAAGGGCAGGCGTGGAAGCGTACAGCTCATTGAGGTCCTTGGTCAGCAACTGGAGTCCCCGGTGTGCGGGGATGTCCGCGAGCCACCAATCCAGCCCGTGTTGCTCCGACCACTCCGCTTCCTGGCCAAACTCCGTTCCCATGAAGATGAGCTGCTTGCCGGGGTGTGCCCACTGGTAGGCAAAGAAGGCACGGAGGTTGGCCAGCTGCTGCCAGCGGTCGCCCGGCATCTTTCGGAGCATGGAGCCCTTGCCGTGGACAACCTCATCGTGGCTGATCGGCAGCAGGAAGTTCTCCGTGAATGCGTAGACCAGGGAGAACGTGACCGTACCGTGGTGCCACCTGCGGTTGTAGGGGTCCTCGGAGATGTACTTCAAGGAGTCATGCATCCAGCCCATGTTCCACTTCAGGCCAAAACCCAGACCGCCATGGCTGGTCGGGGCGGTGACTCCCGGGAAGGCGGTGGATTCTTCCGCAATCATCACAGCGCCCGGGTGGGTCTTGTAGACAGTGGCGTTGACTTCCTGGAGGAAGGAGATGGCCTCGAGGTTTTCCCTGCCGCCGAAGCGGTTGGGCCGCCACTGGCCTTCCTCGCGCGAGTAGTCGAGGTAGAGCATGGAGGCCACTGCGTCCACGCGCAGGCCGTCGATGTGGAACTCCTCCAGCCAGTAGAGGGCGTTGGCTACCAGGAAGTTCCGTACCTCGGTGCGGCCGAAGTCGAAGATGAGGGTGCCCCAGTCCGGGTGCTCCCCGAGTGCCGGGTCCGAATGTTCGTAGAGGGCCTCGCCGTCGAACTTTGCCAGCGCCCAGGCGTCCTTGGGGAAGTGCGCGGGCACCCAGTCCAGCAGCACGCCGATGCCCGCCTGGTGGAGGGCATCCACGAGGTAGCGGAACTCGTCAGGATGTCCGAACCGCGATGTGGGGGCGAAGTAGGACGTGACCTGGTAACCCCAGGAACCGCCGAAGGGATGCTCTGCCACGGGCATGAATTCCACATGCGTGAATCCGAGCCACTTCACGTACTCCACCAGTTCCTTGGCGAGTTCGCGGTAGCCGAGGCCCAGCCGCCATGACCCGAGGTGGACCTCGTAGACACTCATGGCTGAGTTGTGCGGGTCCCGCTTGGCCCGCGCTTCCATCCATTCTGCGTCCTTGAAAGCGTAGGAGGGCTCCACAACCCGGGAGGCAGTCAGTGGCGGAACCTCGGTGCCGAATGCCAGCGGATCGGCTTTTTCAACCCAGTACCCGCCCTTTGTCAGGACCTCGTATTTGTAGCAGGCCCCGGCCGGGACGCCGGGAATGAAGACTTCCCAGATACCGGAGGAACCCAGCGACCGCATGGAGTTTTCGCGTCCGTCCCAGGCGTTGAAGTCACCCTTGACGCGCACGGCCTGTGCGTTGGGGGCCCAGACGGCGAAGGAAACACCGTTGATGTCCCCCAGTGATGACTTGTAGTGCCGAACGTGGGCACCGAGCACCTGCCACAGTTTCTCGTGCCGGCCTTCGCCGATGAGGTGCAGGTCCACTTCGCCCACCGTCGGCAGGTAGCGGTAGGGCTCGTCAACGGTCACAGGGTCCTTGCCCGGGTAGGTGACCGAGAGCCGGTAGTCGGGAACGTGGCCCTGCTCCTGCGGCTCGAGGACGGCCACCCACACGCCGTGGGCCTCGTGCTGCATGGGTACTTCACCAGTGTGGGTGACCACGGTGATTGCTTCGGCAAGATGCTTCACGGTGCGGATGGTGACGTGCCCATGGTCGTCCAGGTGCGCGCCCAGGACAGAGTGGGGGGCGTGGTGTTCACCGTTCGCGATCCTGCCCAGGGTGCCTTCGTCCACGTGCAGCGGCACCCCCGGCCGGTCAGTTCGTGCTGAGCCTGTCATTTCGTTACCTTCCGATGCTGCACCGGCGTGGTCGCCGGCGCCGTTACCGCGCAGGAGCCGCCTGGCGGCGCTTACTGGAATCGCCAGCCAGTCGGGCCTGTTACGCATTTCATAAACAACTTCGTACAGCGCCTTGTCCAGCCACAATGCCACAAACAGGGGCGAGGTCCTGTCCACCGTGCCGGGAATGACCCCCGCGTACCCGGCGAGGAAGGCGTCCGCGCAATCGTCAACCCAGCTGTCCGGGACCTGTGCACCCTCCTGCTCACGCTGGGCCGCTCCGGCCGCATAGTCGAAGGACCGCAGCATCCCGACGACGTCCCGGAGGGGTACGTCCGGGACGTTCCGTTCCGCGATGGGCCGAAGGGGCTCACCCTCGAAGTCCAGGATGGCCCAGCGCGAATCCTCGCCGGATTGCCCGGTCACCTGGAGGATCTGGCCGAGGTGGAGGTCGCCGTGGATGCGCTGCAGGGGTCCGGCTGGAACCTTGTCCAGGTTGGCCAGCAGGGCGTCCAGGACGTCGTCATAAGGCCCGACGGCGGCACGGGCTTCTGCCCAGGCGGTCCGCACGCGCTGGGCAACGGCAGGCCCAGCCGCCTTGCCGGGTTCAGCCCCGGCTGAATGCCCCAAGGCCTCCGCCAAACGCTTATGCACGGTGGCGGTTGCCGCCCCCAGGGCCCGGGCTTCCGCGGTGAAGTCAGTGCCCGAGCGGGCGGCGTCCACAGCCAGCCGCCAGGCATCACGGCCGCCGGCGAGGAATTCGTGGGCTACCGCGAGTTCGCCCTGCACGTACGGACTGCCCTGTCCGGAGCCGCCTGCCGCGGGTTCCCCGAGCCACTCCGCGCGGACCCAGCCAAGGGTCGCGGGGACTTCCGCGGTGCCGGCCTTCGTCAAGGCGGCCCCCACTTCAATTTCCGGATTGGTGCCGTCCGAAAGGACCCGGAAGAATTTCACCATCGCGGCCGATTCACCGTCGTCGACAATGACCGAACTGTTCGACTGCTCGCCCGAGAGCACCTTGACCACGCCCTTGGCCGTGGGCAGGCGGTGCGGTCCCTCCACCCGGAACCCCGTGGCGGTGCCGTTGGCGGCCTTGCCTCCCTGCCGGATGAGCTCCAGCCAGGCGCCCACGAAGTCTGGGTCGTGCACTGCGTCATAGACCCAGGGGCGCGTGGGATCCATTCCTGCCGCCTCGCCCACCAGCGCACGCTCCATGCCCCCGGCCAGTGCGGGCCGGAAGCTCAAGGGAACCTGGACTACTGCAGTGCGCGCACCGCCGTCGGGTCCCTCCGTGGTGACGTTGAGGAGGAACACGGCCAGCGCGGCATGGCCACTGGGATCTTCCAGGCCCACGCTGCCGGCTTGGGTGATGGTGAAGTCCGGTGTTTTGACGGGGAACCAGCGCTGCTGCGGCAGCCAGTCCTTGAGCAGCGCGGTGAGGGCGGGAGTGAGGATTGGCTGGTTCATCTCAGTTCTCTATCGACAGGATGGGCATGGCCTGGGTGTAGGGCGACGACGGGTTGGTCCCCGCCGTCCTCATGCGGAGCCAGAAGAAATCGTGGCTTCCGATGGTCAGGGTGAGGCTGCCGTCGTCGCCGATGCCTGGGAAGATTTGTCCGCCGAAGACGTCGCGCAGCCCCCTTCCGGCATACTCGGGAATGCGGAGCCTCGCAGCGACAGGGTGCTGGGAAAGGTTGAAGGCGCAGAGGATGGTCTCGGCGTTGGCACCGGCAGGATTGCTCTCCGGCAGTTCGCGCAGGTACGCCACGACGGCGTCGTGGTCTGCTTCCACGTGTTTGAACCCGCCCAGGCCGAACGCCGGGTGGTTCTTGCGGACGCTGAGGATCTGCCGGGTCCACCGCAGCAGGGACCCGGAGTGGGATGCCTCCGCTTCGACGTTGGCCATGCTGTAGTTGTAGACCAGCGACTGGATGGGCGGCAGGTACAGCTTGCCGGGATCCGCATGGGAGAAGCCGGCATTCCGGTCCGGGTTCCACTGCATGGGGGTACGGACTGCGTCGCGGTCCTCGAGCCAAATGTTGTCTCCCATGCCGATCTCGTCCCCGTAGTACAGGAACGGACTGCCCGGAAGCGAGAGCAGGAGGGCGTTGATCAGCTCGATCTCGGCCCGGGAATTATCAAGCAGCGGTGCCAGCCGGCGCCGGATGCCGATATTGGCGCGCATGCGGGGGTCGGGGGCGTACCAACCCAGCATTGCCGCGCGCTCATCAGCGGTGACCATTTCCAGGGTCAGTTCATCGTGGTTCCGCAGGAATGTGCCCCACTGCGCCCCCTCGGGGATGTCCGGGGTGTCGCGCATGGTTTCGATGATGGGCGCGGCTTTCTGGTCCCGCAGTGCGTAATACAGGCGGGGCATGATGGGGAAATGGAACGCCATGTGGCACTCGGGTTCCTCAACGGTCCCGAAGTACTCCACCACCTCGTTGGGTGGCTGGTTCGCTTCAGCGATGATGACGCGGCCGGGGTAGCTTTCGTCCACCATGGCCCGCAGGCGGCGCAGGAACTCGTGGGTGGCGGGAAGGTTCTCGCAGTTGGTTCCCTCTTCCTCGAAGAGGTAGGGGATGGCATCCGCCCTGAAACCGTCGATCCCCTGGTCCAGCCAGAACCGGACCACGTCGAAGACGGCGTCGATCACCTTGGGGTTTTCGAAGTTCAGGTCCGGCTGGTGGCTGAAGAACCGGTGCCAGAAGAATTGCCTGCGGATGGGATCGAACGTCCAGTTCGATTCCTCGGTGTCCACGAAGATGATGCGCGCGTCCTGGTACTTCTCGTCCGTGTCACTCCAGACGTAGAAGTCCCCGAACGGGCCGTCCGGGTCCTTGCGTGATTCCTGGAACCAAGGGTGCTGGTCTGAGGTGTGGTTCAGTGGCAGGTCAATGATCACCCGCACGCCGCGGGCGTGGGCTTCTGCTACGAGGCGTTTGAAATCGCTGATGGTGCCGAACTCGTCCAGCACTGAGTTGTAGTCGGAGATGTCATAGCCGCCGTCCCGCAGCGGCGACTGGAAGAACGGGGGCAGCCAGAGGCAGTCCACTCCCAGCCACTGCAGGTAGTCCAGCCGGTCAATGAGTCCGGAGAAGTCCCCGGACCCATCGCCGTTGGCATCCGCAAAAGCCCTGACAAGTACTTCGTAGAACACTGCCTTGCGGTACCACAGCGGGTCATGCTGCAGGCCGGGCGCATTTAGCTCGAAGGTGCTCTTTGGGGTGAAGTGGCCGGAACTTTGCGGATTGAAATTCACGAATGCATTCTCCTCACGCTCAGGATATGGGCGGGCTCCACGTGCGGATCAAGCCGCACGTAGTTGAACTCACCCCACTCCCAGCTTTGGCCGGAGATGAGGTCGTCCACGAAGAAGCCGCCCCCGGGGGTGAGGTCCTGCGGATCCAGCTCCAGGGCTGCCAGGTCCAAGGCCACGCTGCATTCCTTGGTCACGTGCGGGTCCACGTTGACAATCACGATGATGGTGTCCTTGGACCCGTCGGGAAGGGTCTTGTGCTTGGAGTAGACCACGGTGGAGTTGTCCGTGCTTTGGTGGACCGTCAAGTTCTGCAGGTCCAGCAGCGCCGGGTGGTCCCGCCTGATGTGGTTCAGCCGCGTGATGTACGGAACCAGCGAGCGGCCGGACTCCGCGGCGGCATCCCAGTCGCGGGCTTTGTACTCGAACTTCTCGTTGTCGATGTATTCCTCGGCACCGGGCCGGGCAACGTGCTCGTACAGTTCGTAGCCGGCGTAGACACCCCAGAGCGGGCTGCCCGTGGAGGCAAGGACCGCCCGGATCCGGAACGCGGGGGGGCCACCGTACTGGAGGTATTCCGTGAGGATATCCGGGGTGTTGACAAAGAAGTTGGGCCGGAAGAAGGCCGGGGATTCGTGGCTGACTTCCTCGAAGTACTCCTCGATCTCCTCTTTGGTGTTGCGCCATGTGAAGTAGGTGTAGGACTGCTGGAAGCCTGCCCTGCCCAGTGCGTGCATCATGGCGGGCCGGGTGAAGGCCTCGGCGAGGAACACCACGCCGGGCGCCGCTTTATCCACTTCCGCAATAAGCCATTCCCAGAACCACACTGGTTTGGTGTGCGGGTTATCCACCCTGAAAATCTTTACCCCGTGGCTGACCCACAACAGCACAATCCGCAGGATTTCGCGGGAAAGCCCTTCCGGATCGTTATCGAAATTGAGCGGATATATGTCCTGGTACTTCTTGGGCGGGTTTTCCGCGTAGGCAATGCTGCCGTCCACCCGGGTTGTGAACCATTCCGGGTGGGACTGTACCCAGGGGTGGTCCGGGGCAGCCTGGAGCGCCAGGTCCAGGGCAACTTCCAAGCCCAGCTCGTTGGCCCGCGCCACGAAGGCGTCGAAGTCCTCGAAGGAACCGAGGTCGGGATGGATGGCATCGTGGCCGCCCTCCTGCGCTCCAATGGCCCAGGGCGAACCGGGGTCGTTGGGCCCGGCGACGAGGGTGTTGTTGGGTCCCTTGCGGAACTGCATGCCGATGGGGTGGATGGGGGGCATGTAGAGCACGTCGAATCCCATGGCGGCCACGGCATCCAGCCGCTTGGCCGCGGTCCGGAAGTTGCCCGACGTCCAGGCACCGGTGTTGTGGTCCTTGACGGCGCCTTCGGACCGGGGGAAGAACTCGTACCAGGCACCCCGGCCTGCCCGGTCCCGCTCCACCAGCAACGGGAACTGCTCGGAGACAGTCACCAGTTCGCGGATGGGCTCGCGCCCCACGATTTCCGCCACTCCTTGGCTGAACCCGGCTGCGAGCCGCTCCTCCGGGCTGAGGGATCCGTCCGCGAGCCGGTCCGCGACCCAGCGCAAGGTTTCCCTGTCCGCCTCGCTGCGGAAATCCTCCGCGGACGCTTCGCCCAGCAGTTTGGCACCTTCGGCGAGCATGAGTTCGACGTCGATCCCGGCGTCGATCTTCACCTCGGCGTTGTGGTGCCAGGTGCCGTAGCGGTCATGCCAGGCTTCGATGACGAAGGACCAGTCCCCGGTTTCCGCGGGTGTGAGCACGCCTTCCCAGCGGTCCGTTCCCATGCCGCGTTCCCCACGGGGCGGCGCAAGCCGCACACGCTGGCGCTCTGCACCGGACGGGTCCAGGAGAACGGCACTTACGCCGAGCTGGTCATGCCCTTCCCGGAAGGCGGTAGCGCCGACCACGATGGCCTCGCCGGGCAGGGCTTTGGCCGGAAACTTGCCGCCCTCGACGACGGGCTGCACGTCGGTGATGGGAAAACGCCCGAACCGCAGGCCCTCGGTGATGCGGCGCGAGGTCATTTTGCTGGATGCGGCACTGGTTCCTAAGTTAGTCGTCACAGGCTTGACGTTAGCGAGAAATGGCCAGGATTGCTAAGCGTGCTCACTAAATTCTCCGCGCCGCGACGCAATTTCTTCATGCCCCTGTCATTTATCCAAAAGAAACAGAAAGCTGGTTCCGGCCGCGCATGTTGTCGGTTAGTGTGACGCAGGTGAAGGCAATCCGCAGGTTTACGGTCCGTACAGTCCTCCCCGAGCCCATTCGGCCCCTGGCCAGGCTGGCCAGCAATTTGCGGTGGTCCTGGCACCGCCCCACCCGGGAGCTTTTCGCCGGGCTGAACCCGCGCCTCTGGGAGGAAAGCGGCCAGGACCCGGTGGGCTTCCTGGGGATGGTCAGCCGTGAGGAATTCCAGCAGCTCGCGGCGGACCAGTCCGTGGTGGACCGAGTGCGCGCCGCGGAGGAGGACCTTGACCGGTACCTCGAGGAACCGCGCTGGTACCAGGGCCTGGGCCCGGAAGCGCCCGCCTCCATCGCTTACTTCTCCCCCGAATTCGGCATTACCGAGGTACTCCCCCAGTATTCCGGTGGCCTGGGCATCCTGGCCGGCGACCATTTGAAGGCGGCCTCCGACCTGGGCGTTCCCCTTGTGGGCGTGGGCCTGCTGTACCAGGCCGGCTATTTCAAGCAGTCACTGTCGCGCGATGCCTGGCAGCAGGAGACCTATCCCGTCCTGGATCCGGACGGCCTGCCCCTGACACTGCTGCGCGAGCCCTCCCCTGACGGCAACGGCAAGGCCCTGCAGATCTCCCTTCCCCTTCCCAACGGAAGGCGCCTGCATGCGCACATCTGGCGTGCCGACGTCGGACGGGTTCCGCTGCTCCTGCTCGATTCCAACGTCCCGGGCAACGACGACGCCGCCCGCAGCATCACTGACCGGTTGTACGGCGGCGGCGGCGACCACCGGCTCCAGCAGGAACTGCTGCTGGGCATGGGCGGGGTCAAGGCTCTTCGGGCCTTCCAGCAGCTGACGGGCTCCGCCGCTCCCGAAGTGTTCCACACCAACGAAGGCCACGCCGGCTTCCTTGGGATCGAGCGCATCCAGGAGCTGATGTCCGGGGAACAGGCGCTCACGTTCGACGAAGCACTGGCCGCCGGGCGTGCCTCCACCGTGTTCACCACGCACACACCCGTACCGGCGGGCATCGACAGGTTCGAAATCAACCAGATCAGCCACTTCTTCCAAGCAGGGCTGGCCCCCGCGGTGCCGGTGGACAGGATCCTGGAACTCGGCCGGGAGAACTACGCGGACGGCAACCCGTCCGTCTTCAACATGGCCGTGATGGGCCTGCGGCTGGCCCAGCGTGCCAACGGGGTTGCCAAACTCCACGGCGAAGTGTCGCGCGGAATGTTCTCCGCCCTGTGGCCGGGCTTCGACCACTCGGAGGTGCCCATCACCTCGGTGACCAACGGCGTCCATGTGCCCACCTGGGTGGACAGCCGCATCTCCAAGCTGGCCCGGGACCAGTTCGGCAGCGAAGCCGAGGCGAACGGGCGGTGGGACCTGGCCTACAACGTCAGCGACGCCGACGTGTGGGCTTTGCGCAGGGAATTGCGGGCGGCCCTGGTGGAGGACGTCCGCCGCAGGCTGCGTGCGGCCTGGAAGAAGCGTGGCGCCGCCGACGCCGAGCTGGGCTGGACCGACAACGTGCTGGACCCGGATGTGCTCACCATCGGGTTCGCCCGCCGCGTGCCCACCTACAAGCGGCTCACGCTGATGCTGCGCGAACCGGCGCGGCTCAAGGCACTGCTCCTGCACAAGGAGCATCCCATCCAGTTGGTCATCGCCGGCAAGTCGCACCCCGCCGATGACGCCGGGAAGAAAATGATCCAGGACCTGGTGCGCTTCACGGATGACCCCGAGGTCCGGCACCGCATCGCGTTCCTGCCCAACTACGACATCGCCATGGCCCGGACCCTGTTCCCGGGCTGCGATGTCTGGCTGAACAATCCTCTGCGGCCGCTGGAGGCCTGCGGGACGTCCGGCATGAAGGCGGCGCTGAACGGATCGTTGAACCTTTCCGTCCTGGACGGCTGGTGGGACGAGATGTACGACGGCGAGAACGGCTGGGCGATCCCCACCGCCAACAACGACGCCTCCCCCGAAGAACGCGACGACATTGAGGCCGCAGCGCTTTACGAGCTGCTTGAAACACAGGTGGCGCCGCGCTTCTACGGGAGCACGGTGTCCGAGGGGGCAGGCGCGGCCGGGCCTTCGACCACCGGGAGCGAGACCGTGCCCACCCACTGGGTGTCCATGATCAAGCACACCCTGTCCCACCTGGGCCCGGCCGTTTCCGCGGAACGCATGCTCCGCGACTACGTGAACACCCTGTACCGGCCCGCCGCCGAAGCCGGCCGCAGCGCCACCGCCAATTCGTACGCCCAGGCCCGGGCCCTGGCGTCCTGGTCTGCCAAGGTGCGCGGCGCCTGGCCCCAGGTACACGTGGAGCACGTGGATTCGGTAGGGGTATCCGAGGATCCGCAGATCGGCGACACGCTCCAGGTCAACGCCTACGTGGCCCTGAACGCGCTGACCCCGGAGGACGTCTCCGTTGAGGTGGCATACGGCCGGGCCGAAGAAAATGATGCCCTCGCCGATATCACCATGATGGAGCTGCAGGTGAAGGAGGACCTGGGCAACGGGCGGCACTTGTTCAGCGGCTCACTGGTCATCGACCGTTCAGGGCCATTCGGATACACGGTCCGGGTACTGCCCCGGCACGAAGCCTTGGCCTCGAAAGCGGAGCTCGGACTGATCGTCAACGCTTAGCCCGCTGGCCTGATGGGTAAGGCTCCTGGCATGCAGGGCACTTACCCAATCGCAGGAGGGCTCGATGACTGAACGTACGGTGGCCGATGTAATCGTGGAACGCCTCACCACGTGGGGTGTGGGGCGGGTCTTCGGCTACAGCGGGGACGGCATCAACGGATTCATGGGAGCCCTGCGCCGGAGCGAGGGGCGAGTGGAGTTCGTCCAGGCCCGGCATGAGGAATCGGCGGCATTCATGGCCGTGGGCCACGCCAAGTACACCGGCGGCGTGGGGGTGGTAACGTCCACGCAGGGCCCGGGTGCCGTCCACCTGCTCAACGGGCTGTACGACGCCAAGCTGGACGGCGTGCCCGTGGTGGCCATTGTGGGACAGCAGGGACGCACCGTTTTGGGTTCGGCCTACATGCAGGAAATCGACCTCACCGCGTTGTTCAAGGACGTCGCATCGCAATTCGTTCAGCTGGTCAGTACGGCCGAGCAGGTGCCCATGGTGCTGGACCGGGCCTTCCGGACCGCGAAGGCAACCTCCTCCCCATGCGTGGTCATCATTCCGCACGATGTGCAGTCCGCTCCCGCTCCCGAGCTGGAGCAGCAGCATGGCATCGTGGTCACCGCGCCATCCTGGAGCGCATCAGCCAAGTCCCCCCGGGAGGAGGACCTCGCCGCCGCAGCTGCCCTCCTCAACTCTGCGGAGCGGGTGGCCCTCCTGGTGGGCCAGGGCGCCAGGCACGCCGCAGAGGAAGTGGTTGCCGTGGCCGAGAAGCTCGGGGCGGGGATCGCCACCAGCCTCCTGGGCAAGCCCTATGTGGATGAGAACCTGCCCTTCGCGGTGGGAACCATGGGGCATCTGGGCACCACGGCGAGCGCGCACCTGCTGGGTAACTGTGATGCCCTCCTCATCGTGGGCTCCAATGATCCCTGGACCGAGTTCTATCCGCCGCCCGGCGCCGCCCGTGCCGTGCAGATCGACATCGACGAGAAGAAGATCGGCAACCGGTACCCGGTGGAGGTGGGCCTGGCCGGAGATGCCGCCTCCGCCCTGGATGCTTTGAACCAGAGACTGGAGCAGCGTCCGCGCACCCCATGGCGCTCGTCCGTGGAGGAGGAAGTCAGCCGCTGGCGTATCCTCGCCGCAGACCGCGCCGCCGTAACCGCAAGCCCCATCAATCCGGAGCGTGTTGTCAGGGAGCTCAACGGCCGCCTCCCCGGGGACGCCCAGGTGAGTGTCGACGTCGGAAGCTGTGTTTACTGGTACGCCCGCCAGCTGGTGCTGCCGCAGGGCGTCCCAGCGCACCTGTCCGGGACGTTGGCCAGCATGGGCTGCTCCATCCCGTACGGACTCGCGGCCAAGCTGGCACATCCGGATCGTCCGCTCGTGGCACTGGCCGGGGACGGCGCCATGCAGATGCTGGGTGTGGCCGAACTGGTCACGGTGGCGCACCGCTGGCGCCAGTGGCAGGACCCAAGGTTCGTGGTGTGCGTCTTCAACAACCGGGAGCTGACGGAGGTCACGTGGGAGCAGCGTGAGTCAGAAGCCGAGCCGCGGTTTGCGGCAAGCCAGGAGCTTCCCGATTTTCCCTTTGCCGGCTACGCCGACCTGCTGGGGATGAAGGGCATCCGCGTGGAGGACCCTGAACTGATCGCCGATGCCTGGGACCAGGCCTTCGCCGCGGACTGCCCCGTGGTGATCGAGGTCCTGACCGACCCCGGGATCCCTTTGCTTCCGCCGTTCCCGGCCGGGCGCCAGAAAGCGGAAAGCATGCGCAAGGGCCTCGCCGCGGAGGACGACGGCGGTCATGCCTCGGCACTGCTGGACACCTACGTCTCGCACGAGGAGCGCCCGGAGGGCTAGCTCCAGAGGAGCAGCGGGGGCTTAGAGCAGTACTGCCGTGACGGCAAGGTCCTTACCCGCGTACCGTTCGGCGTCCTGCAGGATTTCGCAGATGATTCCGAACGACCTGTCGCTGCGGAACGGGGCAGCCACCTGCCACAGGACCGTGACGGGCGGGTTTCCGTTGTCGGTGATGCTGTCCGCAAAGTCATGGAGCGAGTCGTTCAGCGCGTCGAGGTTAACGCCATAGTGCTCGGGAAAGTCCAGGACCTCACCGAAAGTCTCCAGGACGGCGCGTTTGCTGTCTGCCGGAGGGACGATCACGCTGCGGCGTCCGGCGTCGGCAACCTGTTCCTGCAGCTCTTCCAGGGTCCAGGTGTCGCTGGAGAAGATTCTCATGGTTGTGCTAACTGCCTTCCGCTATGTACTTGAACGTTGCGTAGTGGTCACCGGTGTAATACTTCTCCCCGCCGTTGCCCGCCACGATACGCCGTGCACCCCGGTCCCCTTCGCCGGGGGTGGGAACGGTGTACTCGCGGTAGTAGCCCCGGTCCCGGACGGGCAGGACCCGCTCAAAGTTCCCGAACACCTGGTCATCCTGGCCGTACTGGTAGGGTCCGCCCGCACGGACCAGCGCCAGCACGCGGCGGCCCTCCACGGGAAGGGCCGATTCCCGGATCTCCGGCAGGCTGGAGGGGTTGGCTGCCCTGTGGGGCGACGACTGCTTTGCTGCCCCGGACGTGGCCGTTCCGCCCGGCGTGGGGGTCCGGCTGGAAGCCGTTCCCGGCGTCGTATTTTCCGTTTGCTGGCCCAGCAGCCCGGCCCCGCCGAACGCCAGCGTGGCCAGCACCACCACCGTGGTGATGAGCAAGGGGAGGATGGAGCGGTTCCGCATTTGGGTTTTACCTGCCGGCTGGTGGTGCTGGTTCTGGTGGTGCTGGGTTTAGGTGCGGTAGATGCTGATGGAGTTGGCCTCGGCGACATCGGTTTCGCCCGAGGCCACCTGCATGCCTTGCCGCTGCTTGTGGCGGGGTGAAGTGGTCAGCCGCAGCTCGAACAGGCTTGGTGTTTGCCTCCCGGTGTCCGGGAGGGTGACCATTACATCCGACGCACTGCCGTTCACCACCACCAGGCCGGCCAGATCGCCGCCGTCGTCACCGAGCAGCAGCTGCATGACGCGGTGCTGCGGATCGTTCCAGCGATCAGCCGACATGGGCTCGCCATGCTGGTCGAACCAGTAAAGGTAGGACTGTTCGTCCCGGATGGGGTAGTCGTGGGGCTGGGCGGCCAGGAACTCCTTGCGCAACCGGATGTACCGTTTGGTGCTGCGCAGCATTTCGTGCGCTTCCGGCGTCAGCGTCCAGTCAAGCCAGGTGATGGCATTGTCCTGGCAGTAGGCGTTGTTGTTCCCCTGCTGCGTCCTTGCCAGCTCGTCCCCGGCGGTGATCATGGGAACCCCGAGCGAAACCATCAACGACGCCATCAGGTTGCGCCGCGACTGTGCCCGCTTTGCCAGGATCACACCGTTTTCAGTGGGGCCCTCCACGCCATGGTTGTAGCTGCGGTTGTCCCCGTGCCCGTCCCGGTTCTCTTCGCCGTTGGCCTCGTTGTGCTTGCGGTCGTAGGACACGAGGTCGTTCATCGTGAAGCCGTCGTGCGAGGTGACGAAGTTGACCGACGCCAGGCGGGAGCGGCCGGACGCCTGGAACAGGCTGGCGGAACCGGAGAGGGCATCTGCGAGTTTTGCCATGGTCCCGCCCTGTCCGCCGGACTCGATGACCGCCCGGTCCGCCAGCCAAAAGGTACGGAGGGCGTCCCGGAAGTGGTCGTTCCAGTCCACCCAACCGGGCGGGAACTGCCCGGTCTGCCAGCCGCCGTAACCAATGTCCCAGGGCTCGGCAATCAGCTTGACCTCGGACAGGACGGGATCGGCGGCGACGGCGGTGAGGAAGGGGTGCCTGGGGTCGAATTCGTTCTGGCCGTCCCTGCAGAGTGCGACGGCCAGGTCGAACCGGAAACCGTCGACGTGGAACTCGTCCACCCAGTACCGCAGGGAATCGGTCACCAGCTGGATGACGCGCTGGTCCGCGAAGTTGAGCGTGTTGCCGCAGCCCGTTGTGTCGATGTACTTGCCATGGCCGTCCACGCGGTAGTACGTGTCCTCCCCCAGGCCCCGGAAGCTCAGGACCTGGCCGTCCGCGCCGCCCTCGGCCGTGTGGTTGTAAACGACATCAAGGATGACCTCCAAACCGGCAGCGTGGAGTGCCTTGACCATCGCCTTGAACTCGTCCTGGACGGCCTGCGCGCCTTCCTCCCGGGCTGCCTTGGTGGCGTAGCCGGGATGCGGGGCGAAGAAGGCGGCGGTGTTGTACCCCCAGTAGTTGATGAGCCCGAGGTCCTGCAGGTGCGGCTCATCGACGTGGAAGTGCACGGGCAGGAGCTGGACGGACGTGATGCCCAGGCTGGTCAGGTGCTCCACCACGGCGGGGTGGGCGAGGCCCGCATAGGTGCCCCGGAGCTCCGCCGGTACGTCGGGGTGGAGCATGCTCTGGCCGCGGACATGGGCTTCGTAGACGATGGTGTTGCGCCACGGAAGACGCAGGCGTTCGTCCGTTCCCCAATCGAAGTCGTTGGCCGTCCGGACGCTGGTAAAGACGCGGTCGAGCTGGTCCACTCCCCGGCCGTAGGGGTCCAGCAGCAGGGGGTAGCTGCCGGAGCCCTTCCCGTTGCCCGCAGGAGCCGCGGGAGGCAGGGCTTGGCGGCCCGCCGTGGGACGGAAGCCATAGCGCGATCCGTACGGCAGGTCCTCCACAATGCCGTGATGGACGCCGCGGGTAACGTTCGGCAGGGTCTGGACCCGCCACTGGCCGCCGGGAGGGCAGTAAACGATGTCCAGCCGGGACACCGCAGGGGCGAGGCAGGCGACGTTGGCGCGGCCACCGGCGTGGTGGCGGGTACCGCCGGAATCAGCGCGCGGAACGCTGACACCGAGGGGAACAGCCGAAGAGGCGTCCATGGTGGAAGCAGTGTCGAAGAGCGGCATGACCATCACCTAAATAGTAGCGGTCAGCGGTCCTTGACCTGCCCGTTCACGGCTGCGCGGCAGTGAAAACAGCCAGGGGTGCCCCGGCGGTGGAGTATCTATCCCGCCGCGCGCTGGCGCGAGACCTCATACAGCGAGATACCCACGGCCATTGAAGCGTTGAGCGACTCCATGGCGGAATCGATGGGGATGGAGACAATCTGATCGCAGTTTTCGCGGACCAAGCGGCTCAGGCCCTTGCCTTCGGAGCCCACCACGATGCACACCGGTTCGGTGGCCAGGGCGAGGTCGGGCAGCGAGACGTCGCCGTCGCCGTCGAGCCCCAGCACGAAGATGCCCATGTTCTTGAACTGCTTCAGTGCATTGTTCAGGTTGGAGGCGCGGGCCACCGGCACGCGCACCGCTGCACCGGCACTGGTCTTCCAGGCCGAGGCCGTGACGCCAACGGAACGGCGCTCAGGAACTATGACGCCGTGGCCGCTGAAGGCGGATACTGAACGGATGATGGCCCCGAGGTTGCGGGGATCGGTGATGCCGTCCAGGGCGACGAAGAGCGGCGCATTGCCGATGTGCCCCTTTTTCCACTTGTCGACCGTTTCCTCGGCCAGCTCATAGGCGTCTGCGTAGTCGTACGGGGGAATCTGGAGGACCAGGCCCTGGTGCACGGCGTCATCGGTCATCCGGTCCAGTTCGGGCTTGCCTGTTTCCATCAACGGGATTCCACGCTCGGCGGCGAGCTTCAGGGATTCCTTGACGCGGTCGTCCATCTCGATGCGGATGGCGACGTGCAGAGCCTTGGCGGGTATGCCGGCGCGGAGCGCTTCCACCACCGAGTTACGGCCAGTGACAACCTCCTCGGTGGCACGGCCCTTGGGGCCGGACTTGGCAGCGCCGGCACTGCGGGCACCGGTACCGCGCTTTGCGGCGGACCGCTCGGAAAGCTGCTTGGCTTTGTGCGCCTTGTGGTAAGGCCGGTCCTCGGCTTTGGGGGTCGGACCCTTGCCCTCGAGGGCCTTGCGGCCATGGCCACCGGTTCCGATGGTTGGGCCCTTCTTCGCTTTAACCGATCGGCGACCATTGTTGGCCATGATGTTCCACCCTTGATTGTGTTGACTGAGTCTGCATACCAGTCTACTTACCGAAGAAAAATCGGCTTCCCCGGGTGCAGGGATCAGTCGCGCCTCAGGCTCCAGGTCGCCCCGTCCGGGCCGTCCTCGACCACCACACCTGCTTCCTTGAGGGTGTCGCGGATAGCGTCCGATGCGGCCCAGTCCTTGTTGGCACGCGCCTGTTCCCGTGCCGCCAGCTGCGCCTCGACCAGTACCTCCAGGGCGGCTGCCTCGCGGGCGTCCCCTGCCGGTGCGGATGCCACATCATTGAGGCCGAGCACCCGCAGCATGTCGTGCACCTGGTGCATGGCGTCACGGGCGTCCTCCAGCCGGCCCTCCGTCAGGGCAGTATTGCCGGTCCGGACAGTCTCGTGAAGCACGGCCAGGGCCTGCGGCACATTCAGGTCATCGTCCATGGCGCGTTCGAACGGCTCGGGCACCTTGCCGTCGGTGACAAGACCGTACGTCCCGCCGGCAGCCAGCGCACGGGCAGCGCGGTTGATGAAGCCTTCGATGCGTTCGACGGCGGCGGCCGCCTCCTGCAGCGACGTCGGCCGGTAGTCCAGCACGGAGCGGTAGTGTGCCTGGCCGAGGTAGTAGCGGACCACCCGCGGCGAGGCCAGTTCCAGCATCTCGGCAGGGCTGATGGTGTTGCCAATGGACTTGGACATCTTTTCGCCCTCGTAGGTCACCATCCCGTTGTGCATCCAGAAGTTGGCGAACGGATGCCCGGCTGCCTGCGACTGGGCCATTTCGTTCTCATGGTGCGGGAACCGCAGGTCAAGCCCGCCGCCATGGATATCGAAGGCGGTGCCGAGGTACTTGGTGACCATGGCGGAGCACTCAAGGTGCCAGCCAGGCCGCCCGGCACCCCATGGCGATGCCCAGCTGGCGGTAGCCGGCTCTCCCTCTTTGGAACCCTTCCACAGTGCAAAGTCGCGGGGATCCTTTTTTCCCCGGGGATCGGCGTCGGGGGCGGCTTGCATGTCGTCGATGTTCTGCCGGGTCAACGCGCCGTACTTGCTCCAGGAGCGTACATCGAAGTACACGTCGCCTGACTCGTCCAGCGCGGGGTACGCGTGGCCGCGCTCGATCAGCTGCTGGATCAGGTCATGCATCTCAGGGATGTGCCCGGTGGCGCGGGGCTCGTACGTTGGACGGGATACACCCAGGATGTCGTACGCCTTCAGGAACTCCTGCTCAAAGCGGTAGGCCAGCGCCCACCACTCCTCGGCTGCCACTTCCCCCGGGCCGCCGCTGAAGTCCGGACTGAAGGACTCGGCCGACTTCGCCAGGATCTTGTCGTCAATGTCGGTAACGTTGCGCACCACCGTGACGCGGTGGCCCCGGTAGTCCAGCCAGCGGGTGAGCTGGTCAAAGGCGATGGCGGAGCGGATATGGCCGACGTGGGGCATGCCCTGGACCGTGGCTCCGCAATAGTAGAGGCTGGCCCTTCCTTCGACGAGGGGGACGAAGTTCCGGACTTCGGCGGAGGCAGTGTCATAGAAGCGAAGGGTCACCGCTCCAGATTAGCCGATGGCGGTGGAGGGCCGCGGGTAGACAAGGGCGGTGGCCACGGCGGAGATACCCTCGCCGCGGCCGGGAAACCCGAGTCCGTCGCTGGTGGTGGCCGTGACGCTGACCGGGGCGTCTGCAGCGTCGCTGAGCACACGCTGCGACTCCTCGCGGCGCGGCCCGAATTTGGGTCGGTTGGCCACGAACTGCACCGCAACGTTGCCGATTTCGAAACCCGCCGCCCGGACGATCCGTGCAGCTTCCGCCAGCAGGGTTGTACCCGACGCTCCGGCGAACTCGGGGCGGTCGGTGCCGAAGTGGGTGCCAAGGTCGCCAATGCCGGCAGCCGAGAACAAGGCGTCTGCGGCGGCATGGGCCACGGCGTCCCCGTCAGAGTGCCCGGCGAGGCCGCGTTCACCCGGCCAAAGCAGTCCGCCGAGCCAGAGCGGGCGGGGCGAACTTTCCGGCGCGTAGGCGTGGACGTCGATGCCCACTCCGGTGCGGGGAAGAACCATGTCCGCGCTCATCCTTCCACCCACCGGGCGCCGAGCGGGCCTTCGAGGAGCCCTTCGGCGAAGATCAGGTCAAGGGGTGTGGTGATTTTGAGGGACTGGGTTGATCCGCGGACGGCATGGACGGGCGTGCCCAGCATCTCCACAAGCATGGCGTCGTCGGTAACGGCAGCGGACTGCTGCGGGTCCAGGGCCTGCGCCGCCTCGTGCGCCTTCAACAATGTGCCGGTCCTGAACCCCTGGGGCGTCTGAACAGCGCGCAGTTCCTCCCGGCGGGGTGTCCCCGTGACAACCTCGGGCGCAAACGCGGCGTCCTCCCCTGCCGTGGCCGCCACCGTTTTGACCGTATCCACCACCGGAATCGCAGGAATGACGGCGGCGGCACCGGCGGCAAGGGCATCGGACACACGGTGGAAGACGGACTCGGGCGTCAACGCCCGGGCGGCATCGTGGACCAGGACCGCCTCGATGCCGTCCATCAATGCAGCGATACCTGCGCGGACGGAGTCCGCCCGGGTGGATCCGCCGTCGACAATTGTCACGAGGGGGCCGGCGTCTGCAAGTTCGCCGCGAAAGCCGTCACACAACTGGCGCAGGCCCTGGTCGCCGGCAGGCAACGCCACGCACACCTGGCTGGCGACGCCGGACGCGACAATTCCCCGGAGGGCATGCATCAGGATAGGTTCGCCGCCGAGCGGCACAGCCGCCTTGGGCATGCCGTAGCCGAGGCGTTGCCCTGAACCTGCGGCCACCACGATGACTGCCGTGACCAGGCGCGTGGGTGATTCACTCATGCGGACTAGCCTACGACGCCGACACTTCGGTTACCTGCCTGGGACACCGCCGGGATGGGCGCAAAAAAGAAGCCCCGGCGGCACTTTCGTGCCGCCGGGGCTAAATTCTTAGGAAGCCAGGACCTCGTCGAGAACGCTTGCAGCCTTCTCCTCGTCGGTCTTTTCAGCCAGCGCCAGTTCTGAAATCAGAATTTGACGGGCCTTGGCCAGCATTCGCTTCTCGCCTGCGGAAAGGCCCCGGTCGTGATCCCGGCGCCACAGGTCGCGAACAACCTCTGCCACCTTGATGACGTCACCGGAAGCAAGCTTCTCCAGGTTTGCCTTGTACCTGCGTGACCAGTTGGTGGGCTCCTCAGTGAACTCGGCGCGGAGCACATCGAACACGTGCTCCAGGCCTTCCTTGCCCACTACGTCCCGGACCCCAACAAGGTCAACGTTCTCTGCTGGAACTTCAATGGTCAGATCACCCTGAGCCACCTTGAGCTTGAGATACATCTTCTCTTCGCCCTTGATGGTGCGCATCTTGATTTCTTCAATCTTCGCAGCACCGTGGTGAGGGTAAACTACTGTCTCGCCGACCTCAAATACCATGTGGACATTTCCCCTTTCCCGCAGACCAGTTTATCACGATTCAGGCATATGACCGGCCGGAGAATGGGCCCGCAACCGCGTAAATACGCGGAAAATCGGCCCAATCAACCCCCTCCACCCCCTTGACGGATGCGGATAATAGTGCATCGGGTGAGCGTTCCCACAGCAGATATGACACCGCCGAATCCTCGTTTGACCCGCATTGCGGATAGGCTATGGCTGCAAAAGACTTCAAATTTCTCGAGGAGTACGTGACGTGCGTTCCACTGCGATGAACCGGGCCCAGCGCGGCAAACTGGCACTGACGGCTGCTGCCCTTGGCGCCAGCCTGCTGACCGCGGGCTGCGGTTACATCACGCCCCAGCAGACCAGCCATCAGTACTCCGCCTCGGACGGCATCCGCGCGGACCTCGGTCCCCTGCAGCTGCGGAACATCCTCATTGTCTCCAAGGGCGAGAACGAGCCGGGCCGCCTGATCGGTGCCGTCTACAACTCCTCTTCGAAGGACGTGAAGCTCACGGTCAACGGTGCCAAGGGCTCACAGACCGAGGTCCCGGTGAAGGCCAACGGCTACACCCTGCTCAACCAGGACTCAGACGCGGCCGTCCTGAGCACCACCGGCGGCAAGCCCGGTTCCCTGGTGGAGCTCAAGGTCAGCGAGAACGGCACCAACGTCAGCAACACCGTCAAGGTTCCCGTCCTGGATGCCACCCTGAAGGAGTACAAGGACTACGTTCCTACCCCGAGCGCCTCGGAAACGTCCTCTTCTTCGGCGAGCCCCAGCGCAAGCTCGTCCGCCGGCTCCTCCAGCAGCGCCAGCTCTTCCGCCAGCGCCACCCCGAGCGCTACGGCAAGCGCCACCGCCACCAGCCGCTAGGCCAGCAGCTAACCGGACACGACAAAACAAAAGGGAGGAGCCCAAGGGCTCCTCCCTTTTCCTGTGCCGCTTCCGCGCAGACCTGTCCTGGTGTAACCGGCTCCTACGGCTCGAACTTGTACCCGAGTCCGCGGACAGTCACCAGGTAGCGCGGAGCGGAAGGGTCCGGTTCGATCTTGCCGCGGAGGCGCTTCACGTGGACGTCCAGGGTCTTGGTGTCGCCCACATAGTCGGAGCCCCACACGCGGTCGATCAGCTGGCCGCGCGTCAGCACCCTGCCCGAGTTGCGCAGGAGCATCTCCAGGAGCTCGAACTCTTTCAGGGGGAGCAGGACCTGCTCCCCGTCCACGCTCACCACGTGCCGTTCGATGTCCATCCGCACCGGGCCGGCCTGCACGGTTGAGGAGATCAGTTCCTCGGGTTCGCCCTGGCGCCGGAGGACTGCCCTGACCCGGGCCACCAGTTCGCGGGAAGAGTAGGGCTTGGTGACGTAGTCGTCCGCGCCCAGCTCCAGGCCCACCACTTTGTCGATTTCCGAGTCCTTGGCGGTCAGCATGATCACGGGAACGCTTGAGCGCTGCCGGAGCTGGCGGCACACCTCCGTACCGGAAAGCCCGGGGAGCTGCAGGTCAAGCAACACCAGGTCGGCGCCGTTCCGGTCGAATTCGGTGATGGCATCAAGGCCGTTGTCCACTACCTCCACCTCGAACCCTTCCTTGCCCAGCAAATAGGACAAGGGATCGCTGAACGACTCCTCATCCTCGACAATCAAAATCCTGCTCAAGCGCTAGCTCCTCGTTCTGTGGCGCCGGCGGCGCGGGGTACTTTGGTGGGATTCAGACGTTCCGGCGCCAGTGCCGGTGCTTCCGTCGCAGCAGCCGGGTCGCCGTCCTGCGCTTCCATCTCCGGCAGCCGAAGGGTGAAGGTTGACCCCTGGCCGGGCTGGGACCAAAGGGTCACTTCGCCGCCGTGGTTCGATGCCACGTGCTTCACGATGCTCAACCCCAGGCCGGTGCCGCCCGTCTGGCGGGACCGGGCGGCGTCGACGCGGTAGAAGCGTTCAAAGACCCGTTCCTGGTCCTCAGGGGTCAGCCCGTCCCCCTGGTCGGTCACGGATATCGAGACCAGGCCTTCCCTGGAACGTACACCGATCCCCACCCGGGTGTTGGCCGGTGAATAGCGGATGGCGTTGTCAATGAGGTTCCGCAGCGCCGTCACCAGGAGGTCCTGGTCGCCGAACACCTTGCCGTCCGTGCGGCCGCCCACCACGATGCTGATGTTCTTGCTTTCCGCGGGCAGCTGCGACCGGTCCACGGCCTCGGCGATGACGGCGTTGATGTCCACGGGGCCACCCTGCTGCGTCACGCTGGCGCCCTGCAGGCGGGACAGTTCGATGATGTCCTGGACCAGCGCGGCCAGGCGGGCAGACTCCTTGTGCATGCGCTTGGCGAAGCGGCGGACGGCTTCTTCGTCGTCGGCCGAGGACTCGAGGGCCTCGGCCAGCAGGGAGATGGCCCCTACCGGGGTTTTCAGTTCATGCGATACGTTGGCGACGAAGTCGTTGCGGATCTCCTCGGTGCGGGTGATCTCGGTCCGGTCGTCGGCAAGGAGCAGGATATATTCCTCACCAAGCATGGCCGCCCGGACCTGGACGATCAGCGTTCCCTGGCCCAGCGGCCCCCGCGGAAGTTCGAGCTGCTTTTCCAGGATGACGCCGTCCCGCCGAACTCCGGCCGTCATGTCCAAAAGTTCCCTGTGCACCACAGTGTGTCCGCGGACCAGGCCGTATGCGTAGGCTGCGGGGCTGGCACGGACCACGCCATCCACGTCGTCCAGCACCACGAAAGCACGTCCGACGACGGCGAGCACCTCGGCAGCGCCGGCGGGCAACGCCAACTCCCCCGCACCGACGTCCAGCAGCGCGCGCTGCTTCTCACTCACCCGGTAGGCAAGCACGCCGAACGTGCCAAGCGCCAGGCCGATAAGGCCGGCGACCAGGCCAATGAGCATAGGATCCACAGCTCCACTTTATGCTCTTGCCCTGGGCCGCCTGCCGCCTTCGCGTCCATCCGGCAAACGGTTCAGCTAACGTTCATCTATGTGGGCATAATCGTTTACCCGGCGATGACAGAGTTGGTGGTCAGAGCGCCCATTGGCGACACGATTCCTGCTGCCCTGGTGCGGCCGGCGGGAGTTCCAAGGAAAGGACGCCTAAGTGCGTAAGGTTTTTCAGGAAGAGCTCACCCAGGTCGGTGACCAGCTGGTGGAGATCTCCCGGCTGGTCAGCGAAGCGATGGACAAGGCCACTACTTCATTTCAGGTAGCGGACGTGGACCTCGCACAGGACGTCATTGCGGCCGATGCCCGCATCGACTTCCTGCAGAACAGCCTTGATGAGCGGGCCATCGACATTCTGGCGCTGCAGGGTCCTGTCGCCAGCGACCTGCGCATGATCGTCGGTTCCCTCCGGATGAGCGCATCCCTCGAGCGGATGGGCGACCTTGCCCGGCACATTGCGCAGCTGGCCCGTCTCCGCTACCCCTCCACCGTGATTCCGGACTCCATGACGGCGACGTTCAAGCGCATGGCCGAACTGGACCAGGAGATTGCCGACAAGCTGACCGTCCTGCTGGAGAGCCGTGACCTTGAGGTGGCCAGGGACATCCTGAAGGCGAACACGGCCATCAATGACCTGCACTTGAGCGTCTTCAAGGCCATCGCGGCGCCCGAGTGGACCGAGTCGCCCGCGACCACTGTGGATGTGGCCCTCGCCAGCCGCTACTTCGAGCGGTTCGCGGACCACGGCGTCTCCGTCGCCCAGAAGGTGACCTACCTGGTCACCGGCGCGTGGCAGCCGAACGCCACGGAACACAGCTAACCCAGCGGATTTACGACGCCGGGCTGGCCACCTGAGGTGACCAGCCCGGCGTCGTACGTGTTTAAGCCCTATTTCTTGCCCTGGTTGGCCACGGCCAGGATTGCCTCTTCGGCGGCCTCGGGGTCAAGGTAGGTTCCGCCGGGCTTGACCGGCTTGAAGTCCTCGTCCAGTTCGTACACCAGCGGGATGCCGGTGGGAATGTTCAGGCCGGCAATGGCTTCGTCGCTGATGCCGTCCAGGTGCTTGACCAGCGCGCGGAGCGAGTTGCCGTGCGCGGTGACCAGGACGGTCTTGCCGGCTTTGAGGTCTTCCTTGATATCCGATTCCCAGTAAGGCAGGAGCCGCACCAGGACATCCTTCAGGCACTCGGTGCGCGGGAGCGCTTCACCGAGATCCGCGTAGCGGGGGTCGTGCGCCTGGGAGAACTCGGAATCATCGTCCAGGGGCGGCGGCGGGGTGTCGTAGGACCGGCGCCACTCCATGAACTGCTCTTCACCGTATTCGGCGAGGGTCTGGGCCTTGTCCTTACCCTGCAGCGCCCCGTAGTGGCGTTCGTTCAGGCGCCAGTCGCGCTTCACGGGGACCCAGCCACGGTCGGCCTTGTCCAGGGCGATGTTCGCGGTGTTGATGGCCCGCTTCAGCAGGGAGGTGTAGAGCACGTCCGGGAGGATGTTGTTCTCCACCAGCAGCTCACCGCCACGCGTTGCTTCCGCGCGGCCCTGGTCGTTCAGGTCAACGTCCACCCAGCCGGTGAACAGGTTCTTTGCGTTCCATTCGCTGTGGCCGTGGCGCAGCAGAATCAGCTTGTAAGTCATGATTTTCATCCTAGCCGAGCAGCGTTCCCGCCCGCCCAGCGTTACAACCCCTGGGCCGGTCCCGCTCCCCCGCGGCCGGCCGGCGCCTCCCCGAGGAGTGAGGGCGCGGGTGCGGAGAACCCGGCGCAAAGATAGGGTTGGGCGGTGGTTCAAAAGGCTGAACGGGTGAACGCCCCGCAACTTTCCGGCAGGTCATCCGCCGCCAGGCAGGGCCGGCCGGTGGGCAACATAACCCGCGGCACCACCAACCCCAACCGGATGCGCCGCGTGGACCGGTGGCTGACGGGCCCGCAGGCCTGGCGCCTGCGGGGAGCGACTGACCCCCTCGTCGTTGACCTGGGCTACGGCGCAACCCCGGCCACCGCCGTCGAACTTTATGAAAGGCTCGCCGCCATCCGGCCGGACGTGCAGGTCTTTGGGGTGGAAATCGAGCCGGAGCGCGTCCGCGCGGCGCTCCCGCTGCAGCGTCCCGGGCTGGCCTTCCTCGTGGGCGGCTTCGAACTGCCGGTTCCCGGACGTCCTGTCCTGGTCCGTGCGTTCAATGTCCTGCGCCAGTACGAGGAAGCCGATGTCCAGGGTATCTGGCGGCTGGTGCAGGACAGGTTGTGCCCAGGTGGCATATTTGTCGACGGTACGTGCGACGAGATCGGGCGGCGGGTGACATGGGTGACGCTCGACCAGGACCGTCCCCTGAGCCTGAGTATCTCGGTCCGTTTCGGCAGCTTTGAGCTGCCTTCGGACGTGGCCGAACGGCTTCCCAAAGCGCTTATACACCGAAATGTTCCCGGCGAACCGGTGCATGCCTTCATGCAGGCAATGGACCGGGCGTGGCTGGAAAGCGCACCGCTTGCCTCGTTTGGAAACAGGCAGCGCTGGGTGGGCATGTGCCGCAACCTGCGCGACGCCGGGTGGCCGCTTCAGGACGGACCGGCCAGGTGGCGGCTTGGCGAGCTGACGGTGGACTGGGATGCGGTTTCACCGCTCACGTGAGCCGGTGGGGATTACCAGGGGCCGTAGGGGCCCATGTTTCGGTTGCCGCCGCGGCCCGCGTCCTTCACGGCCGGACGGACATCAGCCAGGTAGACGGAGGCGGCCACCACAGCGCCGAGCCCGAACAGGCCAAGGGTGCTGACGATGCCTCCGCCGACGCCGAACAGCGAGATAACACCCACCAGCAGCGCACCGCCGGTCAGGGCAAGCCAGAACGTCTTGGTCCGCTTGCCCGTGGCTTCGAAGGCGTTGGCCCGGTGCCGGGCACAGTCCACGAACGCCCACAGTTCCAGACCCAAGGCCACCAGGCCCAGGATGAAGAACACTGCCTGCTCTACGAGCGCGATAATTAGTCGACCGTCCACAAGCCCAGCCTAGCGGTCCAGCGTGTCCATTGCCTGCTTCAGGTCAGCCCAGAGGTCGTCAACATTCTCCACGCCGACGCTAAGGCGCACCAGGTTTTCCGGGACACTGGCGGGTTCGGCTGAGTGCCGGCGCCGTCGTTCGATCAAGGACTCGACCCCGCCCAGGGATGTGGCAGGCAGCCAGAGCTCCAGCGCCTGCACCAGTTTGTCCGCAGCGTCGGCACCACTCAGGCCTGCCGCGGGCGCCACCTGGATGCAGATGATGGACCCAAACCCCTGCATTTGTGCCTTGGCCCGGGCATGCCCGGGGTCTGTACCGAGGCCGGGGAAACGGATGGATTCGACGGCGGGGTGCCCGGCCAGACGTTCGGCCAGGACCCTTGCCGACTCCTGTGACCGTTCCACCCGCAGCGCAAGGGTCCGCAGGCCCCGCAAGGCGAGCCATGCTTCGAAAGGACCGGCGATGGCGCCGTGGATGATGCGGTGGTGGAGCAGCGCGGACCGGATCTCCGGATTGGGGGTGACCAGCGCACCGAGGACGACGTCGGAATGCCCGGCGAGGTACTTGGTCACCGAGTGGAGGACGACGTCGGATCCGAGCAGCAGGGGCTGCTGCACCAGGGGCGTGGAAAAGGTGTTGTCCGTAACGACGATGGCCCCCGCCGCATGCGCGGCCTCTGCGACGGCCGGCATGTCCGCGATCCCGAGCATGGGGTTGGTGGGGCTTTCCAGCCACAGCATCGCCGCGGCTTTCGACGACGGGCCGTGGGGGCCCAGGGCTTCCTTGACCGCACCGGTGTCGGCAATGTCCACGGTCCGGAGTTCGATGAAGCCTTTTTGGGCGAGTTCCGAGGCCATCACCAGGGAGCCGGAGTAGCTGTGGTTGGGCATGACCAGCACACCGCCTGCCGGGATCAGGGACAGCGCCGAACTGACAGCCGCCAGCCCCGACGCGTACAGCAGGCCGGGAAGCGCGGATCCTTCAAGCTGGCCGAGTGCTTCCTCGAAGGGATCCCAGGTGGGGTTGGAGTAGCGGCCATACCCCCGGTCGCCGTCGCCGAGTGGACCGGTGCCGAAGTAGGTGGAGGAAAGTGTGATGGGAGGATTCACCGGTTGGTCCCTCTCCCGCGGCGGACGCCCTGCCGCCACCACCACAGTCTCGGGTGAAAGGGAAGCGGCCTGATGCTCGGAAAGACTCATGGTGAAAAGCGTACTGTTCCCGCAGGATCCGCCGGAAAGCGGTGTCGCCTTATGGACTGCTGCGGTTCGCCGGGCAGCCACCTTCACTGCGGTTGCGGGTCGGGAATGTCAGTAGCCTCGGTAGGCTTGAGAAGTGAACAAACAGAAGTCCGGCCTATTCATCGCATTCGAGGGTGGCGATGGTGCCGGGAAGTCCACCCAGGCGGCCAGGCTTGCGGCGGCACTGGAGTCCAGGGGCCACACCGTGCTGCGTACCCGTGAACCCGGCGGCACCCCCGTTGGCGAGAAGCTGCGGGCGCTGGTGCTGTACCACGGCAATGGCGACATCGATGCCCACACTGAAGCCCTCATTTTTGCGGCCTCCCGCGCCGCCCACGCCACCCAGGTCATCCGGCCCGCTCTTGGCCGCGGCGAGATCGTGCTGACAGACCGGTACATCGACTCCTCCGTGGCCTACCAGGGGGCCGGGCGCAACCTCGGCCTCGACGCTGTGCGTTCCCTCAACGAGTGGGCCACTTCCGGCCTTCAGCCACACCTCACGGTCCTTTTGGACGTTGATCCCCGGCTTGGCCGTCGCCGCCGGACTGCAGGCCAGGCAGCGGAAGACCGCCTGGAATCCGAGGCAGACGAATTCCATACCCGGATCCGCGATGCTTTCCTTAACCTCGCAGCGGGGCGCCCTGAGTCATACCTTGTCCTCCCGGCAGAACTGCCGGTGGATGAACTGGCGGCGCAGATCCTGGCCCGGGTGGATGCCCTCGTTGCTGCGCCCGCCGAGCCGGCAGCACAGGATGTCCCGGCGCGGCGCACGCTGCACGGAGCTGCCACCGACGGCGGTGACGCGTGACCGTCTGGGATGACCTCCAGGGCCAGCCCGCCGTCGTCGACCAACTCCGCCAGGCCGCAAGCGGCGAAAGCCTGACGCACGCCTGGCTGTTCACTGGGCCGCCGGGTTCCGGCCGCTCCAACGCCGCCAAGGCGTTCGCGGCAGCATTGAACTGCGACCAGGAGGACGTGGGCCTGCGTGGCTGCGGACAGTGCCAGGCCTGCCACACGATTCTGGGCGAAACCCATTCCGACGTGACGTTTGTGCGCACCGAGAAGGTCACCATCACCATTGACGAGGCCCGGGAACTGGTCGCGACGGCGGGCAACCGGCCTTCGTCGGGGCGTTGGCGGATCATTGTGGTGGAGGACGCCGACCGGATGGCCGAACGGACCACCAACGTGCTGCTCAAGGCCATCGAGGAACCCACACCGCGGACCGTGTGGATGCTTTGCGCACCGTCCCCGGCCGACGTCCTGGTCACTATCCGGTCCCGCTGCCGGAGTGTCGCTTTACGGCTGCCGCCCGCGTCGGACGTGGCCGCGCTGCTGGTCCGGCGCGACGGCGTTGATCCTGACCTTGCTGAGCGGGCGGCCCGTGCAGCCCAGAGCCATGTCGGAATCGCCCGGCGGCTGGCAAAGGATCCGGCGGCACGGGAACGCCGGCTGGAAACAGTCCGCTTTCCGCTTGGGCTGCGCGGCGTAACAGCTGCCGTCATGATGGCGGACAAGCTGGTCAAGATCGCCACAGCAGAGGCCAACAGCTCCAACGAGGAACGGGACGCCGCGGAGAAGGCCGCCCTCCTGGCCACGCTCGGGGCACCGGAATCCGGAACGCTCCCTCCGGCCATGCGCAGCCAGCTGAAACAGCTTGAAGACGACCAAAAACGGCGGGCCAAGAGATCCATAACGGATTCCCTCGACCGGACCCTTACGGATTTGTTGTCCTTCTACCGCGACGTACTGATCATCCAGCTTGGGAACGCGGTGGAATTGGTCAACGTTGAGCTGAGGAGTGAGCTGGAGGAGTTCGCTGCCCGCACCACTCCGGAAGCCACGCTGGCCCGCATGGACGCCATCAACAAAGCCCGCGAACGCATAACCACCACCAACGTTGCCCCGCTGCTGACCATTGAGTCCATGGCTGCCAGCCTGATCCAGCCCTCCAAGGAGACCCGATGACTGCCCGACCCCTGCCCGCACGCCGCCGGTCCCTGACGGTCGCCGTCCGCGCAGCCGGCGCAATGGCCTTGGCCATGGTCCTGGCATCGTGCACCCTCATTAGCGGCGGCGACAAGAACCCTCCAGAGGCTGCCACGGCCAAGGCCGACCCCTCAATCGTCGCCTCCGCTCCGGCAGGGCTGGAAAAGTTCTACTCACAGGAAGTCGTGTGGCAGCCCTGCGAAGGTCAATTCCAGTGCGCCAAAGTGACCGTCCCCATGGATTATGCCAATCCGGGCGGCGACACCATCCAGCTTTCCGCGCTGCGGGCGCCCAGCACAGGCAAGAAGACCGGCAGCCTCCTGGTCAATCCCGGCGGGCCCGGCGCCTCCGGCTATGACTTCGTCAAGGATGCTGCTGGAACACATTTCTCAGCGGCTGTACGCAACGCCTACGATCTGGTCGGCTTCGATCCGCGCGGCGTGAAGCGCTCCGCTCCCGTCACCTGCATGACGGACGCGGAACGCGACGCCGCCCGGGCCAAGATCTACGCGTTGGAAACCGATGCCGGGCTGGCATCAGCACTGGCCGACAACAAAGAGATCGCTGCCCAGTGCGCGGCACAAACAGGCCCCGTCCTGGCGCACATCGACACCGTCAGCGCTGCGAAGGACCTGGACGTGCTCCGCGCTGTAGTGAACGACACCAAGCTGAACTACCTGGGGTACTCCTACGGCACATTCCTGGGCTCTACTTATGCCTCGCTTTTCCCGGACAATGTGGGCCGGATGGTCCTTGATGGCGCCCTGGACCCGTCAATCAGCAATGAAGAGCTGACCAGCGGCCAGGCGCGCGCCTTCGAAAAAGCGCTCCACTCCTACGTGGCCAGTTGCCAGAAGCAGGGCAAGTGCCCCCTGGGCGGCGACGTTGACTCCGGCGTGCAGCAGATCCGGGACCTGATTAATGCCGTCCAGCAGACACCCCGCACGGCCAAGGACGGGAGACTGGTCAATGCAAACATGTTCGTCAGCGGCCTGATCACCCCGCTCTACAACGACCAAAGCTGGCCCGCCCTGACACAGGCGCTGGATGCCGCCATGTCCGGAGATGTGAGTCTCATGCTCCGGCTTGCTGATCTCGGCGCAGACCGCGCGCCTGACGGGTCCTACACGTCCAATTCGACGTTCGCCTTCAATGCGATCAACTGCCTGGACTACCCCATGGTGTCGGACACCGCTGCCATGCGGGCGGAGGAGAAGCGGCTGGAACAGGATTCACCTACCCTGGGCTACTTCTTTGCCTACGGCGGGACCACCTGCGCAGACTGGCCGTACAAGAACGTCCGCACCCCGGCGCCGGTGGAATACAGCGGTGGTTCCCCCATCGTGGTCATCGGCACCACGGGGGACCCGGCAACGCCTGTTGACTGGGCAGCGTCGTTGCGCAAGCAGTTGGGGAACGCCGCCCTGCTGACGTGGAGGGGCGAAGGGCACACCGCGTACGGCCGGGCGAACAGCTGCCTGGAGGATTCAGTTGACAACTACTTGGTGGGCGGCAAACTTCCGGCCGACAACACCGTGTGCTGAGGCTCTAAGGCGCTTCCGGCCCTCCATTTTGACCGGGGCGCCGGGACTCTATTACAGTTGACTCTTGCGTGAAGCGCCCGGGTTACCCGGAACATTTCATGCGGTGCTTCCTTAGCTCAGTCGGTAGAGCGTTTCACTCGTAATGAAAAGGTCATCAGTTCGATTCTGATAGGAAGCTCGGGATAAACCCCCTGGAAACCAAGGTTTTTGGGGGGTTTTTCGCTGGTTAAGATTAAAGCAATTCGACTGTAGACGCCTCGCTGCTTCCTGGTGTATACCCAAATGGAATTCACGAGCGTGATGGACTCCCGATGCGTCAGGATCGCTGCATCCATTCGCTTCCAGCCCGGATTCCGGTGCTACGCTCCCGGTTAAGGGGCAGCGGCTTCACGCCACGAAGGCTGCCGCCCGTGCCCGGACCAGCAGAGGGGATGCCAATGACTGCTTCTATCCAACATTCGGTGCCCGAGAGCGTTCCCCGCCCCGTGCAGCAGAAGGGGCCGCGTAACCCACTGGTCCGTTGGCTGCTGGAAAACCGCGTCCATCAGCCAGAAGGCCTTGAAGCCCCCGAAAAGGACCAGGGACAGCAAAGCTGGTGGAAGGTCATGTGCCTCACCGGCGTCGACTACTTTTCCACGCTCTCGTACCTGCCCGGGATCGCGGCGCTTGCTGCCGGCGCCCTGTCTCCGCTGGCAACAATGCTCATCGTTGCGCTGACGCTCCTGGGCATGCTGCCAATGTACCGCCGGGTCGCATTTGAAAGCCCCCACGGACAGGGGTCCGTGGCCATGCTTGAAAAGCTTCTGCCATTCTGGCGTGGGAAGGTCTTCGTCCTGGTCCTCCTGGGGTTCGTCGCGACCTCGTGGATTATCACCATCACGCTTTCCGCCGCCGACGCCACCGTCCACCTGCTGGAGAATCCCTTCCTCCCGCCCTTCCTGGAGGGCCAGGCGGTACCTATCACCGTCGTCCTCCTGTTGATCCTTGGCGGCGTCTTCCTGCTTGGATTCTCTGAGGCCGTAGCGGTCGCCATCCCGTTGGTTGCGGTCTTCCTGCTGCTGAACGCCATCGTCATCGGGGTGGGTGTCATGGACATCCTTTCCACACCCCACGCCTTCGATTCCTGGGCTTCCCGGCTGGTCACCCCAGGCGCGGGGCCTGGCGGCATTATCGGCCCGGCGCTTCTGGCCTTCCCCCTGCTGGTCCTTGGCCTGTCCGGATTCGAAACCGGGGTCAGCATGATGCCGTTGGTGGCCTCCTCCGGTGACAACCCGGAGGAAAAGCTCAATAACCGCATCCGGAACACCCGCCGGCTGCTGACCACCGCGGCTTTGATCATGAGTGTCTACCTGATCGGCAGCAGCTTGGTGACGACCATTTTGATACCGGCGCAGGCTTTCCAGGAAGGCGGGGCGGCAAACGGCCGTGCCCTGGCATACCTGGCCCATGAGCGCCTCGGGAGCGCTTTTGGGTCGGTCTACGACATCAGCAGCATCCTGATTCTTTGGTTCGCCGGTGCCTCGGCGATGGCAGGGCTGATCAACATTGTTCCCCGCTACCTCCCTTCCTACGGTATGGCCCCTGAATGGTCGCGGGCGGTCCGGCCTGTAGTCCTGGTTTATACGATCGTCAGCGTCCTTATCACCATCGGGTTCAGGGCTGACGTCAATGCGCAGGCAGGAGCCTATGCGACGGGCATCCTGGTGATGATGGTCTCCGGTGCCATCGCGGTCACCATTTCCGCCATCCGCAAGAGGCAGCGCGGCCCGGCGATTGGGTTTACCGCCCTGACCCTGGTGATGCTTTACGCACTTGGGGCCAACGTGATTGAAAAACCGGACGGCATCACCATCTCCGCGTTCTTCATTCTCGGTATCGTCAGCGTGTCCCTCGTATCCCGCGTCACCCGAACTACGGAACTGCGGGTGGACCGTATCGAATTTGACGCCGCGGCCCGACAGTTCATCAAAGACTCCCTGGACCACGACGGCCGCCTGACCCTGATAGCGAACAAACCGCAGGCCCGCGATACGGCCGAGTATGACCAGAAGACGGTTGACCAGCAGGACAGCAACCCTGTTCCCGGGACAGCGGACGTTATCTTCCTCGAGATTGACGTTATCGACCCCTCCGGGTTCAGCAAGGTATTGGCGGTAAAGGGCGTCGAGGTGGGTGGACACCGTGTCCTGCGGGCACAGAGCCCGGCCGCCCCCAATGCCATCGCGGCGATCCTGCTTGCCCTTCGAGATGCAACCGGAGTCCGGCCTCACGCCTACTTCGAATGGTCCGAAGGCAACCCACTGGCACACTTGATGCGCTACCTGCTCCTCGGGCAGGGGGACACCCCGCCTGTGGTACGCGAGATTATCCGCGAAAATGAATCCGACCCAGGGCGCCGCCCCGGTATCCACGTGGGATGAAGAGTGCCTGCGGCCCCGGCCAAGACGTTTGTTACGACCGGCGCTCCGGTGCGCAGCGAGGTTCGGGAATCGGTAAGGAAGCCAAGGTATCCTCCCCACATGACCCCCCGCATTCAGGCTGATGATCCGCGCGCCAGCGCAGGACAGCCTGTACCTGGCTCAAATGCCCCCCGCCACTTGAGCCAGGACGGGAAAGGCCCTGGCCGCAGGACCGTGCTCCTGGCGGCCGTGCTGACGCTGTCGGCCGCAGTGCCCGACCTGCAGCCGCATTCACTACATTCATCCGAGGCACAGGACGTACTGGCGGATACCAGTCATGGTCCGGCGGAAGCGGATGTCACCTCTCCGGTTTTGAATACCGGCCCCGACGGCGACGCGCCTGCATCCCCAGCGCCGGCAGCACCTGTCCCCTCGCGGGGGCAGATCGTGGACACCTATGGCAAGCACCAGGCCCGGTACTGGGGCCTCGAGGCTCCCGGTGTCCTGACGCATCTGCCGCCCGGATCACAGGGGATCGCCCTCACCTTCGACTTTTGCGGCGGTCCGGGCGGCAGCGGCTACGATCAGGTGCTGCTTGACACGCTGCGCCAACGGCACATCCCGGCCACGCTGTTCCTGAACTCGCGGTGGGTCACGGCCAACCCCACCACGGCCCGCCAACTGGCATCGGACCCGCTCTTTGAAATCGCCAACCACGGCACGTCCCATAAGCCGTTGTCCACCACCGGCAACTCGGCCTACGGCATCCCTGGAACCAGGAACGCGGGGGAAGTCTTTGACGAGGTCATGCCCAACGACGGGATTCTGGCTGATATCGCGGGCAAGCGTCCCAGGTACTTTCGTCCGGGCACCGCGTACATGGACGATGTCGCCGTGGACATCCTGAACGCATTGGGTGTGAAACCTGCGGGCTTCAGCATCAATGGCGACGGCGGCGCAACCTATCCCGCCGCCGTCGTAGCCAAGGAGGTGGGAAAGGCCCGGGCAGGAGATGTGGTCATATGCCACGGCAACCGCCCCAACGGCGGAACGGCGGAAGGTGTGAAGCAGGCAGTGGACACGCTGCGCGCAGCAGGAATGGCCTTCACCCATCTGCCCTGAGGGTGCCTGGCCGGAGCGCTGGCAGGGTACCCGCTGATCCGATACGTTGGCAGGGATGCCCTGTCCACCAGCGTCGGGTGGACCCCCTCAACCGCGTCAAACGTTAGGAACCCCGTCATGCCGGAACAGCACAACGCCCCCGCACTTGGCTGGGTCCTTGCCTGGGCCGACCTTCAGGAACGCCCGGCCGAGCCCATCGAGGTGGGATTCGTCGTCGGGGAAGGCACGGGACAGGCGGCCGAAGGGCAGGAGTACATGGCGGGCTGGCCGG
The DNA here is from genome assembly GCA_035475035.1 of Arthrobacter sp. Taxonomy (GTDB): domain Bacteria; phylum Actinomycetota; class Actinomycetes; order Actinomycetales; family Micrococcaceae; genus Arthrobacter. Next base: position 7,238 of record DATIMT010000355.1, on the reverse strand, counting down.
GCGCAGGCGCGGAGGAGCTTGCCGGCAGGGCATCCAGCGGGTCCGGCGTACGCCTCACCCTGGTTTGCACCGACACCGACGGCGCAGACGCCCCCGCTCCCGGCGGCCTCGCCCTCGTGTCCGAACGGGTTCTGCTCATGGCCCCTACGGCGGAGCTGAACACGGGAGCGGAGTTGCCTGAGAGCTCACAAGTGGCCTTGGCACCCATGGAAACCTACGACGCCGTCGAAATCACTGTTTTTGACCGCCCTGTGGCGAGGGGCCGCATCCGGATACGGGACGACTTCGCGGCCGTGGCCATCACGGAACTCCCTGAGGGGCCGGAGAAGGAGACATTCGAGCAGGGCCTGTTTGCGGCCATGGCCGAGGAGGCGTTCCTCCATGGCGCGGAGTACCTGCACATGGTGGTCGAGCCGGACGCCGCCGGGTCCTACGGGGCCTCCGGCTGGGCCGTGGCGGGCCGCCTCCTGAGTTTCGCAAGGATCTGACCACGGCGGTCAAGCCCGGCCACGCAGATTGAGCGTGCAGGCCCAACCGAGGTGCCTTGTACGGACCTGACCTAATCCGGCCTGCCCACCACCACTTGGGCCGGACTGTGCGTCACATAGCCGTTAGCCCAGGAAAACAGCGCCCGGACCTTCTGCTGGAATCCGGGCAGAAGGGCGAGGTGGACCGCCAGCCACGAGACGAACGCCAGGGGCCCCTGCAGTTGCAGACGCCTGCGCCCCAGTTCCGCGACGGCTGCGCCGCGTCCCACCATGGCCATGTACCCCTTGTCCCAGTAGCGGAAGGGCTCCCGCACACCGCCGGTGAGGTCCGCGTAGATGTTGCGGGCCGCCCATTTACCCGACTGCTGGGCAACCGATCCCAGCTGGGGCAGCTTGTTCCCCGTGGCATCCGTGATGTTGGCCGAGTCCCCCAGGACGTACACGCCGTCGAGGTCCGGGGCCGTGAGATCGGGCTGGACATCCACCCGGCCGCCCCTGCCCTGCTTGAGGCCGGACTCGGCAATGATCCGGCCTGCCTGCAGCCCGCCGGCCCACACCACAATCCGGGCAGGAATAACGGTCCCGTCCTTGAGGGTCACCCCGTCAGGACGGACTTCACCGACAGCCTGGCCCATGTGCAGCTGCACGCCCAGCTTGGTCAGGCGGTCCCGGGCATACGCCTGGGACTTTTCCGAGAACGCCGCAAGGACATTCGGCACCATATCCACCAGGTGGACGTGGCATCGGGCGGCCAGCCCTGGCGAGAAGTACTTCGGCAGGATGTACTTGACGTTCTCTGCCAGCGCGCCGGCAGTCTCCACGCCGGTGGGGCCGCCGCCCACCACGATCACATCCGCCCCCGCCGTGGGCTCGCGGTCGGCCTCGTCCAACACCGCGGTGATCGCTGCGCTGAGCCGTGTTGCATCCGCCACGGAATACAGCGGGTAGGCGTGTTCATCGGCACCGGGCGTATTGAAGAAGTTCGGGACCGCACCGGTGGCGATGACCAGGGCCCGGGCCCGGTAGCTGGAGCCGTCCGCGGTGGTGACGGTACGGTTGGCGGCGTCGATCGCGGTCACCTCCGCTGTCAGGACCCGCACGTTGTTGATCCTTCGGAATTCCGACCGGAGTGGCCGGGTAACGGCGGATACGCCAATCTGGGATGCGGCTACCTGGTAGAGGAGCGGCTGGAATTGTTGGTAATTGTTGGCGTCGAGCAACAGCACCCGGACGCCTTTGCGGCCCAACTCCTCAGCCGCCGTCTTTCCGGCGAAACCGCCGCCCACCACGATGACCTGATATGAATCGTCCATTTGAGCAACTTACCCCTCCCTGGGGAGGAGTAACAGGGACTCTTGCCACTGCCGGGAGGGCAAAGGTCCCTCCCGGGTCCCGGGCCAGCAAACTGCCTGCAACCGGCCGCCTAAGATGGCGGCATGGAAGACGAGGCCCTGGCGGACATTGCGGACAGGCTGTATGGCGGGGCGCTGGATGACTTCATTGCGGCCCGCACCACGGCGGCCAAGGACGCGGCGCGGAAGGACAAGGACCTGGCAGCAGCAATCCGCGCCCTGCCCAAACCTTCCGTAGCCGCATGGGCCCTCAACATGCTTGCCCGGCACCGGCCGGACGTGCTGGCCGGACTCGCCGGACTTGGGGCGCGGATGCGGGCCGCCCAGGACGAGCTGGACGCACCTGCCCTGCGCGAACTGGGCCGGGAGCGCCGGAGCATGCTCGCGGACGCCGTCGACACCGCCGAAGCTGTTGCCCGGGAGCACGGCCGCTCCATCAGCGACACGATGGCCACCGACGTTGAGGAATCCCTCCGGGCACTGACGGCAGATGAGGGCGCGGCGTCTGCCGTTGGCAGTGGGCGGCTGCTGAAAGTCCTGTCTGCGGACGGTGTCAACGACGTCGACCTCGACGGCGCGGTGGCCCTCCCCGGGTTGCTGCCACCCCCGTCCGCCCGCCCCGTCCGGCCTCCCTCGGCGCTGCCGGCAGGAACAACACCGAAGAGGACAGCGCCGAAGGCACCAGCACCGAAGGCACCCCCGGCGAAGGCACCAGCGGCGAGGACGCGGACGACGGCGGGACCCGGCTCCCAGCCACCGGCCGCCAAGCCCCGGCTTGAGGCAGTGCGGCAGACTCCCCGGCCGGCGTCACCACCGGCGCTGGAAAGGGCCAAGGCCGCCCTGGCCGAGGCACGGGCTGCTGAAGAGGAGGCGTCCCGGCTGGCAGCTGAGCTGCAGGACCAGGCGGAGCAGACGCGTGCAGAAATCGCGGAACTGCAGCAGGAAACGGCTGAGCTTCGGGACCGGCTCAAGTTTGCCGAGGAACGCCTGGAGCGTTCCCGCAAGCTGCTTGCCACCGCGTCCGCCGAAGCGAAGCAGGCGGTACGGGCTGCAGACAAAGCCAGCCGCACCGCCGTACTCGCGCAGGAACGCGTTCTCCGCCTGGCCAACAGCTGAGGGGCACGAAAACGTCCTTGGGACACCCTCGCCGCGGGCGCCGGTGGGATCTACTGTGGAGCTATGGATGCCGCTGCAGCCTCCGCCTTTGCAATTCCGCCTGTTTCCGTCCACCGCCCCACTACGGCCACTGAAGATACCGTCACCCTCGCGGCCGGCGTCTGGCTCCTCACGGGGACCTATGTTGACGGCTGGGCGCACAACAACCTCCGCGACCTGGAGACGTTCTTCACGCCGTGGCACGCGATCCTGTACTCGGGCTTCGCGGCGTGTGCCCTCTGGATCGCCGCACTGGCCTGGCGCCGGCACACCCCCGGTACGCGGTGGGCGGAAGCGGTGCCCGCCGGTTACGGGCCTGCAGCGGCCGGGGTGGTGCTCTTCCTGGCCTCCGGGGCAGGCGATCTCGCCTGGCATTCGGTCTTCGGCATTGAGCAGAACATCAGCGCGCTGTTCAGTCCGTCCCATTTGGGGCTCGCCACCGGTGGCTTCCTCATCCTCGGCGCGCCGTTTTCCGCCGCATGGCGATCACCCGGACGTCCGTGGCGCCAACTGGTACCGGCGTTCGTGAGCGTCACGCTCGCGGGGATGGTTGCAGCGTTCATCCTGCAGGAGTTCGCGGTCTTTGCCCGGCATGGACTCATCCAGACATACACAACTACTGCCGGAATGCAGCCCACAGTGACCGTCCCGACGTCCTCAAGCATCATGGTTTCCTTGGCGTCCTTCCTCGTCTCGACGTTTGTGCTCTTCGTTCCCGTCCTGTTGCTGTCACTGCGGTGGCGCCTACACGCCGCAGTGCCCGCGGCGATGGTGCTGGTCCCCTCCGCAGCCCTCCAGGTCATGGTGGCCCTGCGGGATGCCTGGCTCGTCCCGGTAGCCTTCGCCGGTGCTGTGCTGGTAGGAGCGGTGTGGGCTGCTCTCCGGCCTTCCCCGGACCGTCCCGCACGGCTGCTGACCGCGGCGGGCCTCTTACCCATCGTTTTCTGGGCGCCCTATTTCGCTGGTGCGGCACTGCGGGACGGGTCGCTGAGCTTCTCCCCCGAGATATGGGCCGGAACCCTTACATGGGCCGGCATCGGAATGCTGGCGCTGACCGCCCTGGCGCTGACGGTGCGGGCCACGGCCGGCGCCACCCCGGATTCACGGGCCCACTGACTTTCAGGCGGGCCGCCAAACCTGCGGCGGCTCCGGGGTGTCACGACAACACGCGGCGCCGGTTCCATAAAATGTCAGACCCCGGTTGCACACTGGATTTATGGAACACCAAGCTGCACGGGAATTTCACGTAACGTACTTTGACGCCGACTGCGGCCGGGCCCGCTCCGAGGTTTTTGACACCCTCGAAGAGGCCGAGCGCTTCGCCTGCAGGCACTGCCACGGCGAAGAGAACTGGGCAGTGGTGGACGCCGTCACGGTGGAGAACGTCCAAATCGCTGCCTGACCGGTCCGGGGAAACGCCGCGGTGCCGGGTCACGCCGGCCGGGCCAGCGTTAAAGGCATCAGCCCGCGCTGCCTGGCGGTTGCCGGGAGCGCGGGCTGACGTTTGGTTTGGCGGAAGATGCCGGCGGGGTTGGGCCGGCGCCGCCGTCGCGGGTTAGGCGAAGTCGGAGACTGCGGGATCGGCTCCGATGCGGCCTTCACCGCTGGCGGTCCGGTCCAGGTTGTTGATGGCTTCGACGTCCTCGGCGTCCAGGGACACCTCGAGTGCTGCGAAGTTCTCCTTGATGCGTGACTCGGTCACGGACTTGGGGATGACCACGTTGCCGATGGCGAGGTGCCAGGCGATGACCACCTGGGCCGGCGTGGCCTGGTGCTTGGCGGCGATGGACGCGACCACCGGGTCCTGCAGCAGTTCCCCGCCCTGGCCCAGCGGGGACCAGGCCTGGGTCAGGATGCCCTTGGCGGCGCCGAATTCACGCAGTTCACGCTGGCTGAAGTAGGGGTGCAGCTCGATCTGGTGGATGGCCGGAACCACTCCGGTTTCGTCGATCAGGCGCTGCAGGCCCTCGGCGGTGAAGTTGGAGACGCCGATGGACTTTACGCGGCCGCGCTTCTGAAGCTCGATCAGCGCCTTCCAGGTGTCAACGTACTTGTCCTGCTTGGGCTGCATCCAGTGGATGAGGTAAAGGTCCAGCGTTTCAAGGCCAAGCCGGTCCATCGATTCCTCGAAGGCGGCGAGGGTGGACTCGTACCCCTGGTCCGCGTTCCACAGCTTGGTGGTGATGAAGATCTGTTCCGGCGAGAGGCCTGAACTGGCGATGGCACGGCCCACGCCGGCCTCGTTGCCGTAGATCTTTGCCGTATCAATGTGGCGGAAGCCTGCTTCGAACGCCTGGCGGACGACCTTTTCAGCCACGTCGTCCTCAACCTGCCACACACCGTAGCCGAGCTGGGGAATCGTGTTTCCGTCGTTGAAAGTCAAGGTAGGTGAAAGAGTCATGACTTCATCCTGCCAAACCTCGCGTGGGCCAGTGGCCCATTCGGGCGGATGTCAGCCAGCCGCGTAACCGCAATATTCTCCTGCCGAACGGGAATATTTCCGTGTCACTGGCTTTACTGTTCCCCTCGAAGCTGCCTCTCGGCGTCGTCCACCTGCTGGAACACGGCTTCAGCACGGCGCCGGACCGACATTGCCCCTACCGGCACCGGTCCCACGGCGAGCCGCAGCATTGCCGCCGCCTCAGCCGTCGTGGCCAGCGAATTTCCGGCCTTGGACAGGGACCGGTGCACATCCGCCAGGGCGGCCGGTATGTCCAGGCCATCGCTGGGCGAGCGCCGCTGCGCCTCCATGCACACGGCCCGGACCCGGTCCAGAAGGTCGGCGAGTTCATTGGCGATCTCCACCAGCTCGCCGTACAGCTGGTCATCCTCCACGCCCTCGAGTACCTGGTGGAAGCGGTCCAGTCCCCGGTGGAAGCGGTCATGCGCCCGGCGCCACAACCCCTTGCCCAGTTCCGCGTCATCCTTGCGCCCCTGCCTGGCGGCGCTGAAAAAGCCCAAGCGGAGCCTACAGGTACTGACCCGGACCATGATCCGGGTCGTCACGCTGGGCCGGCCTTGCGGGCGCACCTGGCCGTGCCCCGGCAGGGGCACGCTGCGGCTCACCGTTTTCACCAATGACGACGCCGGGCGCGATCATGGTGCCCGGCGGCAGCTGGCGCAGCTGCAACTGGGCCGCGGCATGTTCCCGGGCTGCGTTCTGCGCCGCAATGGCAGTCTGGATGCCGTGGAACAGGCCCTCCAGCCAACCCACCAGCTGCGCCTGGGCGATGCGGAGTTCAGCGTCGGACGGGGTGGCGTCATTGGAAAACGGCAGGTTGATCCTGTCCAGTTCCGCCACCAGCTCGGGCGCGAGCCCGTCCTCAAGCTCTTTGATGGAGCGGGCGTGGATGGCAGCCAGCCTCCCCCTCGCAGCATCGTCCAGCGGCGCAGACTTTACCTCTTCGAGGAGCTGCCTGATCATGGTGCCGATCCGCATCACCTTGGCCGGCTCGTCCACCAAGTCCTGCAGACTGCTGCCCCTGGGCTTGCCGTCCGCGGCGGACGCGGCCTGTACAGGGTCCTGGGTGTCGTCAACGGGAGTGCCTTCTACCGGGAGGTCCTCAGGTGCCTGAGTGTCATTGGGATCGCTCATGCGTTCATACTCTCACGGCCCATCCGCCGGGAGTCCACCCACGCAGGCCTGTGGCGGGCTTGTCCGCTGCGGGCTCAATCAGCAACATCTGCCCTGCGGGTTGTGGTCCTGGCGGTCCGTGTGGTCCCGCCAGAACTCACGTTCGGTCATGGGCGGGTCCTGATGCCCGGCCGCCCTGTGGTGGTCCAGGTACTTGGCGTAGGCATCCGCACCCATGACGCCGCCCAGGTAGCGGGCAAAGCCCCGGAACCCGTTGGCGAGCAAAGCAATGCCGGTGCTCATCAGTGCCCGGCCCGTTCAAGGCGGGCCTCAGCAGGCACTTTCTCCCATTCGGCAGCCAGCTCACGTTCGGCGGTCGTCGGCACCAGCCCGGCGGGGGCAAAGACGCGCGACGGAACAGCCGGGTCCTCGTTGTCCGTGGTGGCTGTGCCGGCCGCCCGGTCCCGGAATGCCTTGACCGTGGCGAGCACCGCCGTCGCAATGACGATGATGCTGAGCACCACGAAGATCACGGACAGCCAGCCCTGGATGGCGGTGTTGCGGACCACGGCCTCCATGGCGGCGACCGACTTCGCGGTGCCAAACTCCTTCCTGCCGTCCGCCAGCGCCTTGCTGAAGGCAGCATTGTTGGCAAAGTAGCCCACGGCA
>DATIMT010000354.1:0-2100 GCA_035475035.1 Arthrobacter sp. | reverse complement strand
CGCCGCGCAATGCTGGGACGTCGTGGTGGTGGGCGCGGGGCCGGCAGGTTCCACGGCCGCCCGGTCTGCCGCGGCCGAGGGTGCCAGGGTGCTGTTGCTGGATAAGGCGCGCTTTCCCCGCTATAAGACCTGCGGCGGCGGACTGATCGCAGTCTCGTACAGCCTGCTGCCTCCGGCTGCGCGGGCAACGGTGGAGGCAGAGGTCCGCGGCGCCGTCTTCTCCCGCTCCGAACGGATGGTTCGGCGCCGGCACGCCAGCGACGCGCTGTTGCGATGGTGCGGCGTGAGTCGTTTGACCAGGCCCTGGTCCAGGCAGCGGTCGACGCCGGTGCGCAGTTCCGCGACGGCGTCCAGGTCCCCGGGATCGAGGAACGGGACGGACGGGCCATCATGGACGTCCGATCGGACCAGGATCGAGGCCAGAGTGGTGGTCGGCGCGGACGGCTCGGCAGGGCGATGCGGACGCTACGTGGGGGTCCGCAGCGAGCGGGTGGATCTGGGCCTGGAATACGAGTTGGCGATGCCGCGGAGGCAGGACGCTGACCCGGATGGACATTTCGGCCCGGTCCATTCCGGCCGGGGCCACGGCCGGAAGCAGGCGCGGGGCTGGCAGGACGTGCGGATCGACTGGGGCCCGACGGCGGGATCGTATGCCTGGGTCTTCCCGAAGGGCGACCGGCTGGCCGTAGGAGTCATCCAACCACGCGGCAACCCCGACCAAAGCAAGGCCTACCTTGCCCGTTGGCTGCACCAGTTGGGGCTGGAGAGGGCGGAGGTGCTGGCCTACTCGGGGCACCTGGCCCAGTGGCGGACGGTCGACTCGCCGCTGGCCAGGGGCTGCGTGCTGGTGGCAGGGGACGCGGCCGGGCTGCTGGAACCGTGCAGCCGGGAGGGCATTTCCTTTCCGCTGCGATCCGGCCAGTGGGGAGGCGTCGCGGCCGGCCGGGCGAGCCGCGCGCAACCGCGGCACCGTGCGGACCACCTCAATGACTACTGCGACAAGGTCAGGTCCGTGCTGGGCGTTGGACAGCGCGCAGGTGCCCGTCTGCTGCGCCTGTTGGAACGGCATCCGGCACTGGTGCACGGAGTGCTCGGTTACCCCGGACCGGGCTGGCAGATCTTCCAGGATGTGTGCACCGGGCAGTCCGGGTTCTCCCCGATTGCCGATGGTGCCCTGACCGGCCGGGCGCTGAAGATCCTCGGCTGCCAGCGCCGGTGTTAGCGCCGCCGCAAGCGCCGCCGCTTCCGGAACGTCGGGCCCGGAGGAGCCGGGATGTCCTGGCGGGAAACGTCGTCGGCCGCGCGCCGCCGTCGTAGTTCCAGCTTGAGGCTCTCCTCACCCTGCGCCATCGCCCAGCGGTGGTTGGCGGCGAAGGCCGGCTTGAGCAGCCAGCTGAGCCGTCGGAGCAGCTTTTTGGCGGCACTGACCCGCCAGTGGTAGGTGATGACGGTCTCCGGTCCGTCCTGCCGGAAGGTCCAGCGCCCGCTGCCGTTGAGGTCGCCGCGGGCGGTCAGGGCGAAGCCCGTCTCCGTGATGGGCTCGGTGACCGTCAGCGTCCAGCGCAGGGTATAGGGCAGCCAGCCCTTGGTGTAGAGGTCCACCACCCGGCCCAGACCGGATTCTGTGCCCTCCTCCACCAGGTGGAGGCCCAGGTAGACGGCGGGCCACCAGCGGTCCAGGGTAAGGGGATCGCCCAGCACCTGGGCCACCTCATGGGGCGTACCGGGGACGCGCCATACCGTGCGGAAATCATAGTCGGTTGCCGTGCCCAAGGTCCGCTCCCATCTGCAGGTTTACCGCTTGCCTGGCCTCGGCGGAAGTACCCGCGGCAGGATTATGGAATCCTAGCCGAACCAGCGCGAGGGTGCCTCCGCATGGATTTGGAGTCCCGCTGCCGCTGCGGTCTGGGGCCGCCGCTTGCTGGCAGTATGGTCAGTGATCAGGGCCATGGATGCGCTCTCCCGGACAGAATCGATGCCTGCCACGGCGGCCTTCTTATCAAAATACGGACCCGATTCAGCCAGCACATCACCCGTGCCGGACAGGATCCGGAACCGGAAATCCCCCTGGTTGTTAACGATCAGTTCAAAGGTACCCGT
>DATIMT010000353.1:0-4016 GCA_035475035.1 Arthrobacter sp. | reverse complement strand
CACAGGGGCGGCGGCACAGCAAAAACAACCAATCAATACAACAATTGGTATCAACAAACTTGGCACACTATTGAGTTCTCAAACAACAGACACACCCGGCACCACCCAAACCAACGTTCAGGATCGCTCCGGAGCAACTTTTCAAACTTACCCGATCAACCACCCCGATGCAAATCCGTCTTTCAGGATTTCCATCGGTGGGAAGAACGTCCCCACCGATTTCCGGCGCCCTGACGAGCGACCAGATATTGGTCTTGATTTTGGGGTTTTGGCCACCCGCGGTTACCAGCTCTTCGCTGTCTCCCCCGCGGCGACTTAGAAAACAATACACGCACTCGGGGCCCACCGCAAACCGGTCGTTCCAGGCCTGCCAATCCCCGGAATTCCGCGGCAGACGGGGCACGGAGACGCTCAGGCGGCCTCCCGCCGTCGTACTTCCATGATGTGTGCTGCGCTTCCATGATGTGTGCTGCCACACAGGACAACCCGCGCGCAGGCAGAAAGGGCCTAATCACCGGAGACAGCAGAAGGGCCGGCAACCGTATGGTTGCCGGCCCTTCTCAAGCAGCTGGAATCAGCGGAGCTGAATTACCAGGAAGACTTGGTGACGCCCGGAAGCTCACCGCGGTGAGCCATGTCCCGGAAGCGGACACGCGAGATGCCGAACTTCTGGAGCGTGCCGCGGGGGCGTCCGTCGATGATGTCGCGGTTACGCAGACGGATCGGGGACGCATTGCGGGGCAGCTTCTGCAGGCCCAGACGGGCTGCTTCGCGTGCTTCGTCGGTTGCGTTTTCGTCAACCAGGGTCTTCTTCAGCTCGAGGCGCTTTGCAGCGTAACGCGCAACGATGACCTTGCGCTGCTCGTTGCGAGCAATCTTGGACTTCTTAGCCATGGTTTAGCGCTCCTCTCGGAATTCGACGTGCTGACGGATCTTGGGGTCGTACTTCTTCAGGACCATACGGTCAGGATCGTTACGACGGTTCTTGCGGGTTACGTAGGTGTAGCCCGTGCCCGCGGTCGACTTGAGCTTGATGATCGGACGTACGTCCTTGTCCTTAGCCACTAGAGCTTCACCCCACGAGCCAGAATGTCGGCGACGACTGCGTCGATGCCGCGTACGTCGATGGTCTTGATGCCACGTGCAGAGACCTGCAGCGTGACGTTACGGCGCAGGGACGGAACCCAGTAGCGCTTCTTCTGAATGTTCGGATCGAACCGGCGCTTGTTGCGGCGGTGCGAGTGCGAAATGCTGTGCCCAAAGCCCGGCTCGGCTCCGGTCACTTGGCAGTGTGCTGCCATGACTTCTCCTCAAGAATTGAAAGTAATGATCCGCATATCTGCTGCTGGACCATGCTGCTAAGGGCGACCCAAAAATGAAGAAGGGCAACGGTTAGTCACGCAACTTGAGCCCCTAACTACCGGCCGCCCTGGAGAAAATTACCTGGCAACCGGAGCAATTGCGCACGCTCCGCGCACTTAGCGCCTACCAAGTCTACGAGTTGGCGCAATTAAAGACCAATCAGGCCGGAACGGGTGTATAAGGGCCCGAGCGCGTGAGCGGAAGGTCACAGCTGCCGGTTGGCCCTTTTCACAGCCGGGACATAGCTTGCCAGAGGATGTTGGATGCATGAAGACGCAGCTCCTGCCGGCATCACCGGCCGCAAGCAGCCCCGGCCGCCCGGAGCTTTCATCACCACCGGCGAAGAAGTCCGCCCGCGGCGGGTTCACCCGCCAGTACCGGCAGCGCATGCTGAGGACCGACCTCTTGACGGTCATTGCCTGGGCCTCCGTTGCCGCCGCAATTTCCCTGTGGCTTGCCGACGGCGGGGCCGCCGACATCACGTCGCCCGCCTCGCTGTTTACAGCGGGAGGCATCGTGGCCGGGCTGGCGGGCATGGACCTGGTCCTGCTCATGCTGCTCCTGGCCGCAAGGATCCCATTCGTTGACCGCACCATTGGTCACGACCGCGCCCTCGAGTTCCACGGCAAACTGGGAAAACCCTCCCTTTACCTCCTTTTGGCACACGGCGTCCTGATCGCGGCCGGTTACGGCATGGCCGAGGGCCTCGATCCGGTCAGCGAGTCCATCAACCTGTGGGTCCAGGTACCCGATATGTGGCTGGCGTTCGTGTCCATGGCGCTCTTCGTAGCCGTCGTCGTGACATCTGTCGTGGCCGTTCGGCGCCGCTTCCCGTACGAGTTCTGGTACGTGGTGCACCTGCTGACGTATGCCGCAGTGGCAACGTCGCTGCCCCACCAGTTCAGCGTGGGCGGCCTCTTTGCGGCAGGCACCTGGCAGCGCTGGTACTGGCTTGCCATCTGCATCTACACCGGCACAGCCCTGGTGTATTTCCGCATCCTGGAGCCGGTACTGGCCACGGCACGGCACCAGCTGACCGTGGCCCGCGTGGAGGCCGTAGCGCCCGGCGTGGTCAACATTGTCATGAGGGGCCGGAAGCTGGACCAGCTGGCAGGAACGGGCGGACGCTTCTTCATCTGGCGCTTCCTGGCCCCGGGCATGTGGTGGCATCCCCATCCATTCAGCCTGTCCGCCGAGCCGGTCTTCAATGGCCCGGACGGCCAGGGGACGCTGCGGGTCACCGTGCGAAACCTTGGCAACGGCTCAGCCCAGCTCCTCCGGCTGCGGAAGGGGACCAAGGTGGCGTTGGAAGGCCCTTACGGGCTGCTGAGCACGGCCGCCCGCACCCGGAACAAAGTGGTGATGATCGGCGCGGGCATCGGCATCACTCCCCTGCGCTCACTGCTGGAAACCACACCATTCGCTCCCGGCGAGGCGACCGTCCTGCTCCGGGGCCACACGGACCAGGAGCTCTACCTGAGCCACGAAATCCTCGATCTCTGTCAGGCCCGCGGTGCCCGGCTCTTCCACCTCACCGGCCCCCGTGCCCACGGCTATGCCACCTGGCTTCCCGAGGACTCCGTGCGGAACGGCTACGGCCTTACCTCCTACGTGCCGGATGTCGCGGATGCGGACGTCTACGTCTGCGGCCCGGCGGCGTGGGCGGCCAACGTCATAGCGGATGCCGGGAAAGCCGGCGTCCGCGGAGAACAGATCCACCACGAAAGGTTTGATTGGTGAAAATACGCGGAACAGTCGCAGCAGCCCTGGCCTCCGCCGGGATCCTCCTGGCTGGCTGGCAGGCAGGCACGCAGGTGGGCGGCATCAGCACCGTCGCATCAAGTACGACGGCGGCAGGCACCACAGGTTCGACAGGCACAGGCTCGACCGGGTCGGCTTCGTCCGGGTCCTCCGGCACCTCGAGCTCTTCCGGTTCCTCGAGTTCCTCGGCCTCCGGCACCTACAAGGGAAGCGCCGTTCAGACCCGGTTCGGCCCGGTGCAGGTCCAGATCACGGTGGCCAACGGAAAAATCACGGATGTCACGGCCCTCCAGCTAACCAACACCGACGGCAAGTCGATCCAGATCAGCAACCGTGCGGCACCCCTGCTCAAGAGCAAGGTCCTCGCCGCCCAGTCGGCAGATATCCAGACCGTCAGCGGCGCCACCATCACCAGCGACGCCTACCTGACCTCACTCCAGGCAGCCATCGATGCCGCCCACCTCTAACCCCCTGCCGGCGGCAACCGCCGGCACCACCCTGAAGGCCCGCACTTTTGAGTGCATGGGTACGGTCATCGGACTGACGCTGCCCGCCGGCTCCCCTGCGGAAGGGCAGCCAGGGTTCGAGGAGCTCACCGCCGCAACCGCCGTCGTCGAACGCCTTTTCCGGGAACTGGACGAGAAATTCAGCCTGTACCGCCCGGATTCGGAGGCGAGCAGGCTGGCCCGCGGCGAACTGACACTCCGGACCGCCTCAGCGCAGATGCGTGAGCGCTACGCCGAGGCGCACGAATGGCGGCTCCGCACGGAGGGTGCCTTCACCGCCGAACGGCCCGACGGCGTTCTGGACCTTTCGGGGATCATCAAGGGGCACGCGATCCGCGAGGCAGCAACCTCCCTCCTTGCCCTGGGGCGGCACGACTGGTGCCTCAA
>DATIMT010000352.1:0-6210 GCA_035475035.1 Arthrobacter sp. | reverse complement strand
ACCGGGTCCTTGGCCCGCCACTCCGCAACCTCGCTGTTTTCCCGGTAGCGCGTGTCGTCGTCGGCATTGGTATGGGCCTGCATGCGGTACGTGTTGGCTTCCACCAGCAGCGGGCCGGAGCCTTCACGGGCGAGTTTCACGGCGCGGTCCAGGACGGCGAGGAGCGCGACGACGTCATTGCCGTCCACGCGTTCGCCCGCCATGCCGTATCCCACGGCCTTGTGCGCGAGCGACGGCGCCACGGACTGGTGCGCCAGCGGCACCGAGATGGCGTACTTGTTGTTCTGCACGAAGAAGATAACGGGCAGATGGAAGACGGCGGCGAAGTTCAGGGCTTCGTGGAAGTCGCCTTCGCTGGTGGCCCCGTCCCCGCACATGGCCAGCACCACGGTGTCCTCGCCGCGGAGCTTGGCGGCGTGCGCCACACCCACGGCGTGCAGCAGCTGGGTGGTCAAGGGCGTGCACTGGATCCCCACCTTGTACTCGAGGGGGTCGTAGCCGCCGTGCCAGTCCCCGCGAAAGATGGTCATCACCTGGACGGGGTCCACGCCCCTGGTCATCACTGCGACGGCGTCGCGGTAGGTGGGGAACATCCAGTCGTTGCCGGACAGGCAGAGGGCCGCGGCCACCTGGCAGGCTTCCTGGCCGTGGCTCGAAGGGTACACGGCCATGCGGCCCTGCCGCACCAGGGCGGAATTCTGGTCATTGACGCGGCGGCCGACGACGAGGCGTTCGTACGCAGCCAGCAGTTCTGCGTCGCCGGGCACGGGGTATTCGTGGCCGGGCTGGGTGCCCTGCTCGCCCTCGGGGATGAGCCTGCCGTCCGGGTCCACCATCTGGATCTGGTGCCGGGCGGGGAGCATGTAGTCCTCCACCGTGATGCCGAACTTTTTCACAGCTTCCGTGAGCGCATTCTCTGCTGCCTCGGTGCTGGTGGTGTCCGACTCGGTGTGGTGTGCGGAGATCGTCATTGGTCCGTCCTTCGGTAGCCACTATTCGCTCCCAGTATCGTCCCGCAGCAGGTTTCGTATCCACTAAGCGGGAGAAGTGTGGAGAAGACGCGCAGATGAGCCGGGTTCTGAAGACGGATTGCAAGTGTGACGTGGATAACCGGCGGAGGTTGTGGACAGATTGGCGGGCCACGACGCCGGAACTGATATGAAGGTTGCAATTTTTCCGAAAACGCTGGGACAGGGAACCTCCGGCGTCGGATAATGGGATGGGAATCCGAAGGGAGCACAGGGGCATGAACAGCTACGACATTCGTCTTGAGAGCCGCCAGGCCCCGGTGGACGAGCCTTTCGACGGGGGAAGTCCGGGCCCATCGATGCTCGCCACGGCAGAGGTGTTCAAGGCGGTCGCCCACCCGGTCAGGGCCACGATCCTGGAGCTGCTGTCCCGCGGCGAGTTGTCCATCCCGCAGCTGTGCGACGGCACCGGGGTGAAGCCTTCGCACCTGTCCCGCCACCTGGCCCAAATGCGCGCCCAGCAGTTGATCGACTGTGTGCGTTCCGGCGGCCGCCTGGTTTATCGGCTGGCCCACCCGGAGGCCGCCGAGCTGCTCGGGGCCGCCCGGTCCGTACTTCAGGCACGGACAACAGCCGCCCTTAGCTCCCTCGGTCCCCAGCCGGAGGAAGACCCGTTTGCGGCAGCATGGGGCGAACGGATCTCGGCTCCGGAGACAGCCCTGGTATCGCGTTCGGTGATCGCTGACGCGTGCCAGGCGATAGCCGAACGGAGCGGCTGCTCCCCCGAGGCTGCCGCCGGGCGGCTCATCATGACGGCGCGCACCTGCAACATGACCCTGCTGGAGGCCGCCCTGGATGAACTCCGCACCGTACAGGATCGACGCGAAGCCTGACCTCCGCCGGACGCGCCAGCGGCTGCCCGTCCCCTAAGATGCGGCCTGCCCGAGATGCCGACTGTCCCTGGAAAGCGGCCGGCCCGCAGCCCTACAGGGCTCCCGCGTCATGGTCCCCCTAATTTCAAGAAATCCATTGACCTCTCCCTCGCCGCGGGCGCAGACTCTGATGACAGGGAATTGACGAAATCGTCTTTTTGTCAATTCCATGCTTTTCCGCTCGTTTCAGGGAAAAGACCTCCGCACCAGGTTGCAGGAGTTCCCATTGGGGGTTCATGGTGCGGGGATGGTCGCGGAGGGGACAGCGTGGTCCCCTCCGCCTCTCCATTCGTGTACGCGATCAGCCGTTGATGCAGAAGTTGAAAAGCTGGACCCGCAGGTTCCGGGATATCCGGGCCCCGCGGCATTTTCTGAACAACAATGACAAGGGTGGGGCGTTTGCCATGGATATAGCCAAGTTGTGGGACCAACTCGAACCGGAAACACAGAGATGGTTACTTGATAATCCTGGGTGCAAAATCCTCCCGCGCACAATTGCCGCGGCAATCATGAAGAGCACCGGAGCCCAATTGGAACAGGACCGGCACGGCGAGACCGTACTCTCCGGCAGCGACTGCGACTTCATCCGCGGCGCAGCTGATTGGGTCGAAGCCTCCCGCGACACGTCCTCGTCCCAGCGCTCCTGACGGGCTGAGTGGAAGCCAAGCTGTTCCGGCCATTATTTGCTCCCCTGCCGCCTTTATAGGGCGCTTCGTATCCATTCCCCGCCCCAAATCACGGCGAACTGCTCAAATCTGCCTAGGATGGGAGACGATTTGGCAGCGTGACGTGGATTACCGGCGGGAGTAGGCAACATGGCGGGCAAAGATGCCGGCAGCGATCCGGCGCCGCTGGACGAGATCGACCGGCGCATCATCGGTGAGCTCACCCGGGACGGCCGGATGTCCGTGACCCAGGTGGCGGAGAATGTCCACATCTCCCGTGCCCATGCCTACAGCCGGATTGCGCGGCTGACCGGAGACGGTGTGCTGACGCGGTTTACGGCGCTGGTGGATCCCATTAAGGCAGGGCTGAAGTCCTCGGCCTATGTGACCCTTAAGCTGAAGCAGGACTCCTGGCGGGAACTGAGGGACCAGCTCGGCGCCATCCCGGAGGTCCACCACATCGCGCTGGTGGGCGGGGACTTCGACGTGATCCTGCTGGTGCGCGCCGTGGATAACATCGACCTGCGCCGGGTGATCTTCGACCAGTTGCAGACCATGCCCGGCGTGCTGGACACCCAGACGTTCCTGGTGTTCGAGGACGTGGATACGCGCTAGGAACATCCCGTTTTCCCCACCGGCGACCTGCGCCTCATAAACCTGCGCCTCATAACCGACGGTGATGTCAAAAGCGGTATTACCTGCCTGATTGGCTGCCGCGCCCCGGTATTCCCTAGAGTGGAAGCGGCAAAAGGGATGGAAGGACGGCGAATGGCATGAGTGCTCCGTTCCGTTTCCCTCGTGCCGTTGCCTTCACAGCTGCCATGTTTTCCCTGGCCACCGGCGCCCACGTGCTAGCGGGCGGTTCCTTGCCGCAGCCGGCGATTACCGCGGGAATCGTTGCCTTGGTGCTGATGCCGGTGATGATGCTGTCAAAAACCAAGATCAACGCCCCCGGGATGATCGGACTCCTGGGCTTCAGCCAATTAGTCCTCCATGGGGCCTTCAATGCCCTGTCGGTCTCTGCAGGATTCACTTCCGCGGCTGGCGCCCATGTTCACGGCACACCGCTGGTACCCTCGTCGGCTTTGGCCTTGATGCCCGGGCACGCGGCAGTGCCGGGCGTCCTGATGCTGGCCCTGCACGCCGCTGCGACCCTCGCCACGGCCTTGGTCCTTGCCCGCGGCGAGGCAGCCGCGTGGGCGTTGGCTGCATGGCTGCGGCCGTTGATCCGGGCCCTGGCCGCGGTGGCCATCCCGGCCTGGCCGCACGTTCCCGCACCACCCGCCGTCGTGGTTTGCTCCCGATGGCGGAACCTGCGCCTGCCCGCCCTCCGCGGTCCGCCGGCATTCCTGGCCGCACCCTAAGCGGCAGCTGACTCCTCCGCGCCGTCCCGGCCCGCCTATCTGTGGCGCCCGGCCGCGGCCGCGTTGTCCCTTTTCCGCGCCCCCTGCCCACGCAGGCTCTTGGCGCAACCATTTTGGAAGGCTTGCCTTGAACACCTCATTCCGACGCACCCTCAAAACCCTGACCGCAGCCGCCGCCACTGCGGGGATGGTTGCCATGGGCGCCACCGCCGCTTCGGCCCACGTTTCCGTGGACCCGGACGATACCGGCGCCAACGGTTACTCCCACCTGACGTTCAACGTCCCGAACGAGTCCCCCACAGCCAAGACCAACAAGTTGGAAGTCACGCTGCCTACGGATACTCCGTTCACCTCGGTATCGGTCAAGCCGGTGGAAGGTTGGAGTGCCCAGGTCATCACCAGCGACCTGCCCAAGCCAGTCACCATTTCCGGCACCACCGTCACCAAGGCTCCAACCACCGTCGTATGGACCGCTGACGACGCGCACCAGCTGGGCCAGAACCAGTACCAGTCATTTTCGCTGTCGGTGGGCAGGCTACCCGCAGCGGGGACCACCGTCACCTTGAAGGCTGCCCAGAGTTACACGGACGGTACGGTGGTGAACTGGGACGAAACGAGCGCGCAGGGGCAGCCGGAGCCCGAGCATCCGGCCCCGTCATTCGTGACCACGGCCGACGACGAGGCTGCCGCCGCCACGGCATCGGCCGCACCGAGCGCCGCGGCTGCTTCGGAGACATCGCAGGCTTCCAGCGACGACGCCACACCAGTCTGGGGAGTCGTCCTGGGCGCTGCGGGCTTCGTGCTCGGTGCTGCGGCGCTGGCGCTGGTGCTCTCCGGGCGCCGGACCGGCACTGCCGGCAAGTAGCCCGGGAGAACCTCATGAAGCGCATTGATCGTCAGCGTCTTTATCGCCGCCGTCCTGCTGCCTGGCTGACACGGGTGCTGACCGTGCTGGCCGCCGCCGCCTTCCTGCTGGCTTCGTCCACCCCGGCGCAGGCGCACGATTCCCTGGAGTCCAGCAACCCGGCCAGCGGTTCCACAGTAGGCGCCGTTCCCGCGAAGATTGAACTGACCTTCGATCACACTCCAATCGCCATCAATTCGATCATCCGCATCGAGGATGCCACGGGCACCGACCAGGCGGACGGCGCCGTCTCCATCGTTGACAACCAGGTCAGCCAGGCGGTCAAGCCAGGAGCTCCGGAGGGAAAATACACGGTTGTGTGGCGGGTGGTGTCCTCTGATGGCCATCCGATTGAGGGGTCGTTCACCTTTACCGCCGGTGGTCCGAACTCCGCACCTGCGGCCACCCCCACGGCCGCCGCTGCAAGCGCGGGCTCAGGTCTTCCGGCGCAGCTGATGGTGGTGGGGGCGGTGGCCGCCGTCCTGGTCATCGCGCTGGTGGTGGCCGGGATCCTGATCCGGCGCCGGCTGCGTAACTCCTCGGATGAGCCATAGGCACCTCCAGCAGTAGGCCTTCCAGCGCGTCCGGCGAATGCCGGGCGCGCTGCTTGGTTTGTGAAGACGGAAATACTCACTAATTCCTGAAATGTTGGCGCTCCCGGATGCGGCCCTGGGCGTCGCTGAGCTTCTTCTCCGGGCGCTACTTGGTGCACTATCCCTACCTTGATTTCCCGGGCTTCAGAGGGATAGGCACAGGTCAGGGCCACTAAGGGTAATGCGAGTAGTGGGGCGCCGATCCAAGTACTGGAAATTTCAACCGTCGGGAAAGTCGGGTACCGGTACGTGTTGTTGCGCGTGGCAGTTCCCGAAAATATTGGGTCATCGATCCACCGGAAGGCACCTCGATGGAGCCACCTATGGGGGAACGGGTTCTCAATCTCACTTACAAGGAGTCTTTCCATGCGCCCTATGACCAAGAAGAACAAGATCGCCGCTGTTGCCGCTTCCGCCGCCCTAGTGGCAGTCGGCGGCGGTGCTGCCTACGCCTACTGGAGCACCACGGGCTCCGGCGCCAGCTCTGCAGCGGCATCGTCCGGGACGAACGCCGTCGTTATCCACGTGGCGTTCGATGGTGGCATCACGCCCGGAACGTCGAAACCGATCAGCTACACCGCGGACAACCCCAACTCCGGCAGCACGCCTGTGACTCTGACCGGCGCCGTGGTCACCGCCAGCGGTACCTGTGACGCGAGTTGGTTCGTGGCCACCGTCCCGTCCGGGACCAAGACATTGGCCGGTAATGCTACCGCAATTGACATGGGCGCTGGCACCCTAACATTCAACGACGACGCAACGGTTAAACAGGATTCCTGCAAGG
>DATIMT010000351.1:0-5274 GCA_035475035.1 Arthrobacter sp. | reverse complement strand
CGCGCCAGCGTATCGAGGTAGCTGCGCTGTGCCGCGGTCATGGGTTCATCCCCGGTAACCCAGTCTTCCGGGTCCCTGTTGAGGCCTGCGTTGGGTTCGGGTTCCGGGCTGCCAATTGTTTCCTGGTTGCTGTCGCTCATGGGTACGAGTCTAGGGCGGGGCACCGACATTCCGCAGGAACGGAAACGTTTGGGTAGGTAAAGAAGAAACCAAGCCTGGCACGGGAGAATGGCCTGATGGATACGAAACTCGCAGTGGCTGTGCTGGGGACAGGGATCATGGGAGCGGCGATGGCGCGGAACCTCCTCCGGGCCGGCCACGAGGTCTCAGTGTGGAACCGGGACCCCGCAAAAACGGAACCGCTGGTTACCGAAGGGGCCCGGCGCGCCGCGAACCCTGCCGAGGCGGTCGAGGCGGCGGACGTGGTCCTGACCATGCTCTATGACGCCGCCGCGGTGGAACAGGTCATGCGGAGCGCAGCGCCCGGCATCCGGCCCGGCACTGTCTGGGTGCAGTCCACCACAGTAGGCGTGCAGGACGTCACCACCTTGGCTGCCCTGGCCGCCGAGCTGGGCCTCGAGCTGGTGGAGGCCCCGGTTTCCGGAACGCGGGCACCTGCCGAAGCCGGCCAGCTTCTGGTCCTTGCCGCCGCCCCGGAGGCAGTGCGCCAGCGCGTGGCGCCGGTCCTCGATGCAGTCGGGGCCCGCACCATCTGGACGGGCGACGACGCCTCCACGGGGTCTGCGGCCCGCCTCAAACTGGTGGTCAACAGTTGGGTCATTGCCGCGTCCAATGCCGCCGGCGAAGCGGTTGCCCTTGCGCAGGCACTGGGCGTCGCTCCGCAGCAGTTCCTCGACGTGCTCGACGGCGGCCCCCTTGACCTGCCCTACCTGCGGATGAAGATGGACCTCATCCTGAACGACCGGCTGGAGCCGGCGTCCTTTGCCGTGGACACCGCGCGCAAGGACGCCCACCTCATTATCGATGCCGCCGATGAGGAAGGCCTGACGCTTGACGGCGCTGCGGCGTCTGCTGCCCGGCTGGACCGGGTGGCAGAGCAGGGGCGCGCCAAGCAGGACATGGCAGCGGCCTACTACGCCAGCCGGTAACCGTATCCCTGCTCCCGCCTCGGACGTGGCCGCCGGGATAGCGCTTGCCCGTTGACGTAACCGCCGTCACCTTCTATATTTAATGAATCGATTCAAGAGCTGACTCTTCAGTCCCAGTGGCTGTTTCGAGCGCAGACACCAGCCACGAACACCTGCTGACGGCAGCAGTTCCGGTTTCCTTGCCAAAGAAGACGAAGGACAAGCACATGAGCACCACCCCTACCCGCGTCCCCCTGACCAGCCACGGTGCCGGAACAGGTTCGCGGGACCCCAGGAAAGCGGCGATGAGCGGCTGGATCGGAAGCGCCCTCGAGTACTACGACTTCGCGCTCTACTCGCTGGCGGCGACGCTGATCTTCCCCACCATCTTTTTCCCTTCGGAAAACCCGACCGTTGGGATCATCGCTTCCCTCGCAACCTATGCGGTGGGCTATGTCTCCCGCCCGGTGGGCGCCGTCGTCCTGGGTGCCTACGGTGACCGGCATGGCCGCAAGAAGGTGCTCGTCTTCGCCATGCTGCTCATGGGCTTCGCAACGTTTGCCGTGGGTCTCCTGCCCACCTACGGGCAGGTCGGCCTCCTCGCTCCCGCCCTGCTGGTGATCCTCCGCCTCATCCAGGGCTTTGCCGTGGCCGGCGAACTGGGCGGTGCCAGCGCGATGATCGTCGAACACTCTCCCGACGCCAGGCGCGGATTCTTTGCAAGCTTCAGCCTTCAGGGCACCCAGGTGGGATCGATCCTGGCCACCGCCGTCCTGCTCCCGCTCGCCGCAGTCCTCCCGGCGGACCAGTTCGGCTCCTGGGGCTGGCGCATCCCCTTCCTGCTTAGCGCCGTCGTCATTCTTGCCGGTTACCTCATCCGCCGGCGGGTGCAGGAGCCGCCCACGTACGCGGCGCAGTCCAGCCAGCCTGAAGCTAAGCGCTTCCCCCTCGTCGAGCTCCTGCGCACCCGCCCGGGCGTCCTGGTCCGCTGCGTCGCGATGACGTTCACCAACGTGATCGGCATGGCCACCCTGATCTTCGGCGTCTCCTACGCCACCCAGAAGGGCTACGGCAACGGCTTTACCAGCAGCGAGTTCCTCTGGGTGACACTCGTGGCCAACATCGTGGCCGTGGTAACCATCCCGCTGTTCGGCGCACTGTCCGACAGGATCGGCCGCCGGGTGCTCATGGCTGCCGGCGGGGTTGTTGGCGGCCTGCTGGTGGGCGGATACCTGTGGGCGATCGAGCAGGGGAGCCTGCCGCTGGTCTTCTTGTGCGTCGTGATCGTGCAGGGCATCTTCTTCCAGATGTGGAACGCCACCTTCGCTACGTTCTTCCAGGAGCAGTTCCCCATGCGGATCCGGGTGACCGGCTTCGCCGTCTCGCAGAACATCGGTCTCATGATCGCGTCCTTCTTCCCGAGCATCTTCACCGCGATCGCTCCTCCGGGTTCCACCAATGTCCCGTTGACCATCGGCCTGACAACGCTCGGCATCTGCCTCGTCTCCGCAGTGGCCACCCTGATGTCCTCGGATACCAAGGGGACGTCGCTTGAGGACCTCGAAGTGCGGAAGGACGCGCGGGTGTAGGGAAGCGGCACCAAAAAGCAGCCGACGACGGCGGGATGTCCCGCCGTCGTACGCCACGAAAGATGCCCGGCAGGGGAGTCGCTGCCGGGCATTTCCGTGTGCCTCGCCAGGTGTGGGAGACGGCGCGCTCGACCTGGGCTCTCCATTGTCTTGTACAGATGTATACAAGTATGGTTTTCCGTGGAGGTACACCTTGCCCGAAACACCAGCCCGGAACACCGGAGCACATGTTGTCTATGCCGAACTGAAGCGGCGAATCCTCGCCCTCGAGCTGAAACCGGGGGAGCGGATCTATGAGCCTGCGATGGCCGCGGCCCTGCACGTCAGCCGGACGCCGCTGCGCGAAGCGGTCAGGAGGCTGATTTCCGAGAGCCTCCTCGAGCAGCAACCCACGGGAGCCGTCCTGGTACCGGTGCTGGATGAGGCGGCCATCTCGGATCTGTTCGAAGTACGCGCCGCCATGGAATCCCTCATGGCCCGGAACGCGTGCCTGAAGGCGACCGAAGCCGATATTGAGGCGCTGCGCCGGATCCTTGCCCGCAACGCCGCCATGGTGGAGTTCGCCGATGATGCAATGCAGCAGGGCATGTCGCTGCACGCAAAGATCGCGGAGATCGCCGGGAACACCTGGGCCCGCCGCTTCCACGCCCAGATCACGGGCCACATGGAGCGGTACCGGCACTTCACCAACAGCACGCAGCAGCGACGGGACCAGGCCCTGGTCCAGCACCGCGCGCTGGTGGACGCCATAGCCGCCGGTCAACCGGACCAGGCCGCCAGGATTGCCTTCGACCACGTCATGGCTGCCCGCGACGCAGCCGTGCGTGCCATGTCCGGCGGCACCATGTCCGGCGACAGCGCCGGCTCATGATCGGTGAACTGGGACGCCGCTCCGCCACAGCCCTGCTGGTCCACTCGGCACTGATCCAGGCCGTCACCTTCCTGGTGCGTCCCGCAGCCACCTACCGCGCGCTGGAGCTCGACGTTCCGGACTTCGCGCTGGGCCTGCTCGCTGCCAGCTACGCCGTCTTTCCCCTGCTGCTGGCCGTTCCCACGGGCGGCCTGGTGGACCGCCTGGGCGAGCGCCGGCTGATGGCGATCGGGTCCGGCGTCGTCCTTGCGTGCTCAGCCTTCCTGCTGTTGTGGGGCTCGTCGATTGTGGCGCTGGTGATTGGAACCGCGCTGCTGGGCGCCGGACAGCTCGCCTGCGTGGTGGGGCAGCAGGCGGTGGTGGCCAACAACGCCGCCGCGGCGCGGCTGGACTCGGCCTTTGGCTACCTGACGTTCGCCGCGTCCTTGGGGCAGGCCCTGGGGCCGCTGGCGATTTCGCTGGTGGGAGGCGCATCCGTCCGCCCGGACACCCACGCCATCTTCTTCCTGTCCGTATGCATGAGCCTGGTGCTTTTCGCCACCACCTTCGCGGTTCCGGCCCGGATCAGCGGCGGTCAGCGGAAGGCAGTCGCCGCAGGGGGCAGCACAGGTGGCGCCCTGGCACTCCTGAAGACGCCCGGCGTGGCCCGCGCCCTTGCCACGAGCGCGACAGTCCTCGCCGTGGTGGACCTCACCATGGTCTACCTTCCCGCCCTGGGTGCCGATCGGGGACTTACCGCCGCAACCGTTGGCGCCATGCTGACCGTACGGGCGGTGTTCTCCATGGTTTCCAGGCTCCTGCTGGGCCGGGTGTCCCGGAAGATCGGCCGGATGCGGCTGCTGGTGGTGAGCCTTGCGTTGTCCACCGTTGCGTTGGCCGTGGCGGCAATTCCCATGCCGGCCTGGCTGCTGTTCATCGTCATGGCCGTGCTGGGACTGGGGCTCGGCATCGGGCAGCCGCTTACCATGTCCTGGCTCTCAGCCCAGGCCCCGGCAGGACAGCGCGGCCGGGCATTGGCGCTTCGGCTCGCAGGCAACCGAGTGGGCCAGGTGGTGCTGCCGAGCGCCATCGGCGTGGTCGCGGCAGGGCTGGGATCCGGCGGCGTTTTCCTCGCCTCGGCCGTGGTGGTGGGCGGGACCATGGTGCTGCTGCGGGGAGTGCAGCTGGACTGATCCCGTGGGTGACGCAGTCGTACGTTTGGCTAGGGCAGCCGGCTTGGGCGCAGCAGGCTCGGTTCCCCGGCCTGCTCC
This sequence comes from Arthrobacter sp., assembly GCA_035475035.1. GTDB lineage: Bacteria > Actinomycetota > Actinomycetes > Actinomycetales > Micrococcaceae > Arthrobacter. Next base: position 476 of record DATIMT010000351.1, on the reverse strand, counting down.
GGATCCAGCGGCACCGGGCTGACCAGCACGGCGGGGCCCCGGTGCAGGAATCCACTCGAAAGGGCCCGGCAGCGGATGCCGCCGCGTCCCCGCATGGCCGGGTGCGCGCCGGGTGCCAGCACCTCGTTCATCCACGCGCAAGGCTGCGCGTGCCGGCCGCCGTGGAACCGCACCACGTCCCCGCCCGACTCGAGCGCGAAGTCCTGCCCCAGCAGTGGCGCCAGCTGCGCTCCGCGGAGCACCACGTTCCGCCGGGTGAGCAGGGGATCGAACGGCCCGGCGCCCAGTTCGGCAGCGATGGCCTCCAGGGACTCGACGGCGAACAGGGTCACCGCTGCATCCATGTGCGCGGCTTTGCCGAAGAACCGGTCGCCCACGATGCCCTTGCCGGCCACCACTTCCGCTTGGGCAGCGTCGGTGGTGGGAACGTCGGCGGCTCCGTCCCGGGCCCGGCCGAAGTAGGCGTGCGCGGGGGA
>DATIMT010000350.1:0-8305 GCA_035475035.1 Arthrobacter sp. | reverse complement strand
GGGCATGGACCTGCGCACCGCTGCGCTGATCGAACCCGCGTCCGTGGCCTGGCACGCCGTATCCCGGGCCGGGGACATCAAGGGCAAGACCGCCCTGGTGGTCGGGTCCGGGCCCATCGGCGCCCTGGCCGTCGCCGTTCTCAAGCGTGCCGGCGCCGCCCGGATCACCGCCGTCGACCTGCACCCCAAACCGCTGGACATCGCCACCGCCGTCGGCGCCGACGACGTCATCAACGCCGCGGACACCGCAGCGATCGCCGCCGTAGAGGCCGACGTCGTGATCGAATCCTCGGGAAACCACCGCGGGCTCGCCTCCGCGATCCAGGGAGCGGTACGCGGCGGGACCGTGGTGATGGTGGGGCTGCTGCCCACCGGCATGCAGCCGGTGCCCATCTCACTGGCCATCACCCGCGAACTGGACCTCAAAGGCTCCTTCCGCTTCAACGACGAAATAGACCAGGTGATCGCCGCCCTCGCCGACGGCTCCCTGCACATCGACCCCGTCATCACCCACGAGTACCCCCTGTCCGACGCCCTGCACGCCTTCGAGGTCGCCAAAGACTCCACCACCTCCGGCAAAGTCCTCCTCAGCTTCGGCGGCGTCAGGTAGTCACTGTCGAACAGGGATGAACACCCGGGGCTGCTCCGTCCAGGTATCTGCCATCTGGGACATGGTGCGCCGCATGATCCGGTCGGAGGCCTCGCGGGCAGAGGCGGCATCACCCCTGGCAATCGCTTCGGCTACGTCCTCATGCCACTGAAGGGCGGCCTGGTGCGGGTGGTCAGGCATCAGGCCGTGGACCGTGCGGCCGGTCAGGGTTTCGGCCACCTGGCCCATGAGGTTGGCGAACATCTCGTTGCCGGAACCGGAGAGCAGCAGCGAATGGAACCGGATGTCGAGTTCCAGGAAGCGGGCAACTTCGCCGTTGTTCCCGGCCTCACGCATGGCCCGGGCGACGTCAACGAGTTCCATCCGCAGCGGCGCGGGGGCGTTCTCTGCTGCCAGCTCGGCGGCCGCAGGCTCCACCGCAGCGCGGAGTTCGGCAAGGGACCGCAGCTGGGCGCCCCGGGCGTCGCTTGCCAGCCGCCACCGGATCACCTGGGGATCGAAGGGATTCCAGCGGCTTGCCGGCAACACGCGGATACCCACCCGCTTGGTGGTCTCCACCAAGCCCAGGGACTGCAGGACCCGCACGGCCTCCCGGACCACCGAGCGGGAAACCTTGAGTTCATCCTCCAGTTGCTCCGCGAGCATTATGTGGCCCGCAGGAAGTTCCCCCGAGATGATCCGGGTGCCAAGGTTGTCGATGGCACGGTGGTGGAGGCTGCTGGTCATGCTGCTAAGCCTAGTTGTTGGTCAACCCCCGGCTGCGCCTGTACCCAACGCCAGGGGTGTACCGGACGACCGCGGTCCTAGACTGGCACAGACACAATCGGTTCCATTACGCTGCCGTTACTTTCGCGTCGCAGCCAGAATATATATGCTTTATTCGAAACCCCCGAAAAGCCCCGGCGTCTTCCCGCCCGCGGAAGACGGCGTCCGTGGCTAACAATGAATTGGAGTTATTGATGTCTGCACACATCGGTGTCACCGGCCTCGCCGTCATGGGCGCCAACCTTGCCCGCAACCTCGCCCGCAACGGTTTCACGGTTGCGCTGCACAACAGGTCGGTGGAGAAGACGGACGCGCTGCTGGAAAAGCACGGCTCGGAGGGAGACTTCATCCGGACCGAAACCCTGCAGGAACTGGTGGACTCCCTGGAGAAGCCGCGCCGCGTGCTCATTATGGTGAAGGCCGGGAAGCCCGTGGATTCGGTCATCGAGCAGCTTGAGCCGCTGCTGGAGGCGGGCGACATCATCATCGACGCCGGCAACTCCCACTACGAGGACACCCGGCGCCGGGAGGCCGCGCTGGCCAAGAAGGACCTGCACTTCGTGGGCGTCGGCGTCTCCGGCGGCGAGGAAGGTGCACTGAACGGACCCTCCATCATGCCCGGCGGCTCCAAGGAGTCCTACAAGGCCCTCGGCCCGCTGCTGGAGAAGATCTCCGCAAAGGTCGACGGCGAGCCGTGCTGCGCATGGATCGGCACCGACGGTGCGGGTCACTTCGTCAAGATGGTCCACAACGGCATCGAATACGCCGACATGCAGGTCATTGGCGAGGCCTTCGACCTGCTTCGCTCCGGTGCCGGCATCGAACCTGCCGAGCAGGCGAAGATCTTCTCCGAGTGGAACGAGGGCGAGCTCTCGTCCTTCCTGATCGAGATTTCCGCGGAGGTCCTGGGCCACGTGGACGCCAAGACCGGAAAGCCGTTCGTTGACGTCGTCGTCGACGCCGCCGGCCAGAAGGGCACCGGCCGCTGGACCGTCATCTCCGCCCTCGAGCTGGGCTCGCCGGTATCCGGCATCGCCGAATCCGTCTTCGCCCGGGCCCTCTCCTCCCAGACCGCACAGCGCAAGCTGGGCCAGGAACTGCTGGCCGGCAACGAGGCCACCGTCGAGATCCCGGAGACGTTCGTCGAGGACGTCCGCCAGGCGCTCTACGCTTCCAAGCTGGTCTCCTACGCCCAGGGCTTGGACATGCTGACTTCCGCAGCCAAGGAATACGGCTGGGACCTGAAGCTGGACGAAATCGCCTCCCTGTGGCGCGCGGGCTGCATCATTCGCGCGGAGCTCCTCAAGGACATCACCCAGGCCTACGCAGCCGATGAGAAGCCGGCCAACCTGCTGTTCGCCCCGGCGTTCACCAAGGCCATTGCCGATGCCCTGCCGGCCTGGCGCCGCGTTGTTGCCACCGCCGTCCAGCTCGGCATCCCGGTGCCGGTGTTCTCCTCATCGCTGGCATACTACGACGGCCTGCGCCGCAAGCGCGTGGCTGCCGCCCTGATCCAGGGCCAGCGTGACCTCTTCGGTGCACACACCTACGGCCGCATCGACACCGAGGGCACCTTCCACACCCTGTGGGGCGAGGACAAGTCCGAGGTTGAAGCGGTGGACACGCACTAGCAGCAGCTTCCGCACGAAAAGGCGGGCAGTTCCCCGGTCGCCCCGGGAACTGCCCGCCTTTTGTTAAAACCTGCTAAACCATCAGATCCGGTACTCGATGTCGTATTCGGCCGGATCCACCGCGGGCTTGGTTTCCCGCTGCGCGTCCCGGTGCCGCCACCTGGCGGGAACGCCGGTGACGATCGATTCCGGTGGCGCATCCTTGACCACCACGGCGTTGGCGCCGACGGCACTGTCGCTGCCGATGGTGATGGGTCCCAGGATTTTGGCGCCCGCGCCGATGGTGACCCGGTCGCCGATGGTGGGGTGGCGCTTGATCCTGGCCAGTGAGCGCCCGCCGAGCGTGACGCCGTGGTAAATCATCACGTCCTCGCCGATCTCGGCAGTCTCCCCGATCACCACCCCCATGCCGTGGTCAATGAAGAACCGCCGGCCGATGGTTGCGCCGGGGTGGATCTCGATCCCAGTCCAGGACCGCCCCAGCTGGGAAAGCATCCGGGCCGGGAACCGGAGCGCCGGGTTCTGCCACAGGCGGTGCGTCAGCCGGTGGATCCAAATGGCATGCAGGCCGGAATAGGCGAAAAAGTTTTCAAAAGAACCTCGAGCCGCCGGGTCGTGGGACCGGGCGGCGTCGAGGTCTTCCTTCAGTCTTGCGAAAAAGCCCACAAAGTTCTTTCTACAGGAAACGGGCGGACGGCGGACTGATCAGCCGCGGATGTCGTCATAGAGCACGGTGGAGATGTAACGCTCACCGAAGTCACACACGACTGCCACGATCAACTTGCCGGCGTTTTCGGGCCGCTTGGCCAGTTCCAGGGCCGCCCAGACGATGGCCCCGGAGGAGATGCCGCCCAGAATGCCTTCCTTGATGCCGAGTTCGCGGGCAACGCGGACCGAGTCCTCCAGAGACGCGTCGATGACCTCGTCGTAGACATTTGTGTCCAGCAGTTCCGGGATGAAGTTGGCGCCGAGTCCCTGGATCTTGTGCGGGCCGGGGGCGCCGCCGTTCAGGATGGGGGAGTCCTTGGGCTCCACGGCAACAATCTGCACGCCGGGCTTGCGCTCCTTCAGGACCTGCCCCACACCGGTGATGGTTCCGCCGGTGCCAATGCCGGCCACGAAGATGTCCACGGCGCCGTCGGTGTCTGCCCAGACTTCCTCGGCGGTGGTCTTGCGGTGGATCTCCGGGTTGGCTTCGTTGGCGAACTGCTGGGCCCAGATGGAGTTCTCCGTGTTGGCCACGATCTCCTGGGCCTTCTCCACGGCGCCGCGCATACCCTCGGACCCGGGGGTGAGGACGATCTCGGCGCCGAAGGCGCGCAGCATGACCCGGCGTTCCGTGGACATCGTCTCGGGCATGGTCAGGATGACCTTGTAGCCGCGGGCGGCACCCACCATGGCCAGCGCGATGCCCGTGTTGCCGGAGGTGCCTTCGACGATGGTGCCGCCGGGCTTCAGGGCGCCCGATTTCTCTGCGGCGTCGATGATGGCAACACCAATGCGGTCCTTGACGCTGTTGGCCGGGTTATAGAACTCCAGCTTCACGGCAACGGTGGCGTCCAGCCCCTCGCTGAGCCGGTTCAACCGCACCAGCGGGGTGCCGCCAACCAGCTGCGTCACATCGTCATAGATCCGTGCCATGTACATACGCCTATCTCTAAGGGGTGGATACTGAGGTCAGCCTAACGAGGCCGTGTAACGACAGGCTAAGCGTTAAGCCATGCAGAGTAATATTTCCGGGCCTTGGCCAGCTTAGGGTTGATGATCACCTGGCAGTACCCCTGCTCCGGGTATTTGGCGTAGTAATCCTGGTGGAATTCCTCCGCCACATGGAACCGCGGCAGGCGGCTGACCTCGGTGACAATGGGATGCGCCCACAGTGCCTGATTTCGTTCGATCGCTTCCTCGAACAGGATCTTTTCCTCCGTGGTCTCGTAGAACATCGAGGAACGGTACTGGGTGCCCACGTCATATCCCTGCCGGTTCAGCGTGGTGGGGTCATGCAGGGCAAAGAACATGTCCAGGATGACCTCCGCCGGAATAACCGCCTCGTCGAAGGTCACCGCCACAACCTCTGCATGGCCGGTGGTTCCGCTGCAGACCGAGTAGTAGTCCGGATGGGGATCGTGCCCGCCGGTATAGCCGGACACCACCGAAGTGACGCCCCTGGTCTTCTGGTAGACGGCGTCAAGGCACCAGAAGCAGCCTCCGCCAAGAACAAAAGTTTTCATGACCTCTTCAATGCTTGACGGCGGCGGATGATTCCCCGGCCGCCAGGCACACCGCCGCGAACTGCGGCGGCCCGAGGCCGATGGGGTAAAACTAAGACTATGGAACCTGTGGACACCGGCGTTACCGGCCAGGCAGATCACGACGGCGAAGCCTCCTCCGACACGCCGGCTCCGGCCGCTTCCGCGGACGCCCCCACCTTGGCCGAACTCCTTCTGGCGGTGGAGGAACTGTGGCCGGAATCCCTGGCCGAAAACTGGGATGAGGTAGGGCTCGTGGCGGGACACCCGTCAGCCCCGGTCTCCAGGGTGATGTTTGCGGTGGACCCAACGGTTGAGGTCATTGAGGAAGCCGTTGAGTGGGGAGCCGAGCTGCTCATCACCCACCACCCCCTGCTGCTGAAGGGCGTCACGTCGGTCGCCGCCACGTCAGCGAAGGGCCGTGCCGTCCACCGGCTCATCGAATCGGGGACGGCGCTGCTGACCGTGCACACCAACGGGGACTCCGCCGTCGGAGGTGTTTCCGATGTCCTGGCCGATGCCCTGGGCCTCCAGGATGTCGCCCCGCTCACCGTTGCGGCCAACGGGCTGCCGGAGGAGGGCATTGGCCGCGTGGGCGACCTGGCGGATGCCATGAGCCTGGGCGACTTCGCGGCCAGGGTCTTCGGGATTCTTCCGTCGGTGGCCGGGGGAGTGCGGGTTTCCGGGGACAAGGACGGGCTGGTCCGGCGGATTGCGGTGTGCGGCGGCGCCGGGGATTCACTGTTCAACGAGGTTCGGGCGAGCAACGCCGACGTCTACGTCACTGCCGACCTTCGCCACCATCCTGCGTCGGAGGCGCGCGAGGCCGCCCTCAACGGACGGCCCTACCTGGTGGACGTGTCGCACTTCGCCAGTGAATGGCTCTGGCTGCCCGCTGCCGCTGCCGCCCTGGGCAACGTCCTGGCTGACCAGGGTCATGAGGTGGAGATCCGGGTCAGCACCACCAACAGTGATCCGTGGGATTTCATCCTGACTCCGGGCTGAGCCTGGCGTGCGAATTCCACTGGGGCCAAGCAGGCCGGCGAGCCGGGGGAGCAGGCCAGGCGCTAGAGTCTAGGAAGCGCCGGTTCGGTGCCCGGCCACGGCCGGAAGGGATTTAGCGGAGGTAACAGTGGCCAAGGCAGCACCGGCGGAACAGTTGAAGTTACTCGAACTGCAGGGGCTAGACGCCAGGCTGACGGGACTTACCAACCGCCGCCGCACGCTGGAGAATGATCCCCGCATCAAGGACCTTGAGGCTGCCCTGTCCGTTGCCAGCGGTGAGCTGGGCGCGGCCAAGGTGGCTGTGCATGACGCCGAGGCCGCGCTAAAGCGGGCAGAAGCCGACGTCGAACAGGTCGCGTCCCGCATCGAACGGGACGAAGCCCGGCTCAACAGCGGCACCGGGCTGTCCAAGGACCTGGTTGCCCTCCAAAAGGACATCGCTTCCCTTAACAAGCGGCGCTCGGACCTTGAGGACGTTGAACTGGAGGTCATGGAGCGGCTGGACAGCCTGCGGGAACGGCAGGCAGCCCAGCAGCAGATTGTCGATGACATCCAGGGCTCCTTTGCCACCATCAGGGCTGAGCTCGATGCGGCCCTCGCCGAGGTTGAAACGGAAGCGGCCGGACTCCGCGGCCAGCGCGCGGAATTCGCTGCAGGCCTGGATGCGGGCATGCTTGGGGTCTACGAAAAGACCCTTGCCAAGAGGGGAGTGGGTGCCGCGAGGCTCTTCCACGGCACCTCGGAAGCCTCCGGCATGAAGCTTAGCCCGGGCGATCTGGCGGAGATCAAGGCGGCGGCTGCGGACGCCATCGTCTTCTGCCCGGACTCCGGCGCCATCCTGGTCCGTTCCGACGAGTGGTCCTGACTGTCCTGCCGGTGAACCGGAGGATCAGCCCGGCAGGATGATGCTCAGGGCGTGCGGCTTACGGCCGGTGCCCGGCACCAGCTCGGCGTCCCACTTTTCGCGGGCAGCCTTCAGGAGGTCCGACGGCGCCGCCGGGGCTTTTCCTCTCCGCACCAGCAGGTGCCGCGCCAGTTCCCCGCGGGTGTGCTTGGCAAAGTGGCTCACCACCTTTCGGACCCCGCCGGACTCGGTGAAGACGTTCACGGAGACTGTCTGTTCCGGCGGCGGCGCCCACGCGGCCCCGTAGGTGCTCGACCGGCAGTCGACCAGCAAGTGCCCCCTGGCCGCAGCGCCAAGGGTCTGCCCAAGCTGCGCCTTCCAGAACGGAGCCAGCCGGCCGACGTCGGGCAGTGCCGTGGACATGGACAGCCGGTAGGCGGGGACACGGTCGTTAAAGCGAAGGGCTCCCCAGAGAGCCGAAATCACCAGGACAGACGCATCTGCCTTGCGGCGCTGGGCCGGCGTCAGGCTCGCGTAACCCAGCGCGTCGTACAGCACGCCGGAGTAGATGCTGTGTGCCGGCGCCGCCGGCTCGGCGTACAGGCGCGTATTGCGTTCGACATCGTCACGCAGTGATGCACCTACGCCCAGCAGTGCCAGCGCATCCTGGTGTGCGCTGACCGTTCCCAATGCCTCGAGGACCTTGGCACGGTACGGGTTAAGTTCCGGGAAGCCCAGGGAAGGCCAGTCGACGGCGGCCCCGCGGGACGCGGGTGTCTTTCCTTCAGATGGGGGAAGCAGAATCAGCACCGTCCGATCCTACCGGCGGCAAAAGCGGCCGGCGGCGCCGGTAGACTGGACGCGGATGGGACAGCCAGACGGCCGCGCGTCACGCAAGTGGCTCGAGGAACGTCCGGGCTCCGCAGGGCAGGGTGGTGGGTAACGCCCACTCGGGGTAACCCGCAGGCCAGTGCCACAGAAAACAGACCGCCTGCATTTCCGGCCTTGGCCGGGAAGGGCAGGTAAGGGTGAAACGGTGGTGTAAGAGACCACCAGCTTCCCGGGTGACCGGGAAGGCTAGGTAAACCCCACCCGGAGCAAGGCCAGACAGGACACGTTCGAGGGCTGCCCGCCCGAGTGTCCGGGTAGGCCGCTGGAGGGTGCCGGCAACGGTACTCGTAGATGGATGGCCGTCGCTCCC
>DATIMT010000349.1:0-10865 GCA_035475035.1 Arthrobacter sp. | reverse complement strand
CCGCGCTCGGAGCCGTCAAGGGTGACCTTGAAGAGGCCGTCGTTGTAGCCGATGCCGGAGGGGGCACCGTCGGTGGAGATCCAGAGGTTGCCCACGGAGTCGAAGGCCACGTTGTCCGGGCAGGAGATGGGCGAGACCTTGTCCGCCGGGTAGCCGGAGAAGTAGGTGGCATCGCCCTGGGCCGGATCGCCGCAGACCATCAAAAGGGTCCAGTTGAACTTCGTGGAGGTCTGGTCGCCGGTTTCGGTGATTTCCACGATATGCCCGTCGCGGTTCTGGGTGCGAGGGTTGACTTCCGTGGCGCCTTCCTTGGTGCCGGTGCCGCGGTCCGAGTTGTTGGTGCAGACCACGTAGACCTTGCCGGTGTGCAGGCTGGGCTGGACGTCCTCGCAGCGGTCCATCTTGGTGGGGCCAACCTTGTCCGCGGCCAGGCGGGTGTACACCAGGACCTCCTCGACGGACATGCCGGGGACTGCGGACTTGCCGCCCACCACCAGGGGCAGCCATTCGCCGGTGCCGTCGAACGCGCCGTCGGCGGGAAGTGCCCCGGTGCCGGTGATTTCCGCGGCGGGCGAGTTGCCGGTGAACTTGGCAACGTAGAGGTCACCCTCGGAGAGCAGGTTCATGTTGTTCCTGCGGTCGGCAGCGGATGTACCTGGACGATAGGTCTCCGCCGACACGAACTTGTAGAGGTAGTCGAACTTCTCGTCGTCGCCCATGTAGGCCACCACGTGCCCGGATTCGGCCACGATCACGTTGGCGCCCTCGTGCTTGAAGCGGCCCATGGCCGAGCGCTTCTTGGGGGTGGAGGTGGGATCGAACGGGTCCACTTCCACGATCCAGCCGAAGCGGTTGGTTTCATTCTCGTAGCCGGCGTTGCGGGTGTCGAAGCGGGCGTCGTCCAGTTCCCACTGGCGGGCGGTGGGCTTGGCGGTGAGGCCGTAGCGCTTGTCGCTGGCGGAGGTGCCGCCGGCCACGAAGTAGCCGTTGAAGTTTTCCTCGCCCGAGAGGATGGTGCCCCAAGGGGTGGTGCCGCCGGAGCAGTTGCCGAACGTACCCTTGATGGACCGGCCGGAGGGGTCTGCCACTGTCTTGACCAGGGCCGAGCCGGCAACCGGGCCCGTCAGTTCGTAGGTGGTGTCGGAAAGGTAGCGCCGGTTCAGTGGCGCGCCCTTGACGTAGCTCCACGGCTTGGTGGTGTTCTTGCGCTCGAGCTCCACGACGGCCAGGCCGTGCGCGGCACGGCCGATCGCCCGGGTTTCCTTGGCGTCATAGCCGGCGGGAACCATGATGTTCTCGTTGGTGTACTCATGGTTGGTGAACAGCACGGCGCGGCGGCCCTTGCTGCCGGGGATCTCCACGATGTCCGTGTAGTCGTTGTTGTAGCCGAACTGGCGGGCCTGGGCTGCCGCGCTCTGGTTGGCCAGGTCAAAGTCGGGGGAATCGGAGAACAGCGGGTCACCCCAGCGGATGATGGGCTGCCAGGTGAATCCTTCCGGGACCGTGAAGGCGTCAACGGCCTTGTCCACCGGCTTGATGGCGGTGAACTTCAGCTTGGATTCGCCAAAGCCTTCCTTGGCGGCCTTGGACAGGCCGGCGGCGGAGGCGGGTTCGGCGGAGGTCACCGCCGAGCCAAGGACGACGGCGAGGGCACCGGCGGCGCCCATGCCCAGGGCGGCGCGGCGGGACAGGGTGGCGGAGGCGATGTCGCGGAAGTAGCTGTTGGAGCTGGTGTTGCAGACCTCGCCGGCGCAGGCGTTGTCGCATTTGAGTGCACACGTGACCGGGCTGCGCTTGCCCTTGGTATGGCCGAGCATGGGCAGCAGGGTGAACTTGCGGGCAGTTTCAGACATGGGGAACCTTCCGAAGGAATGTCTTTGGGGTGCCCGATCACCCTTCCAGCCGGTTCCTACAGGAAGCCATCAATTGGATGAAGTTACGGTGAACCGCCCGTGACCTGCAGAAATGCGTGGACGCGGCGAAGCCGGGCCAGCCACCAGTCCCGCCGTTCAGCGGAGGCGGCAAACTCCGCAAGCAGCCCGGCATCGGCGGCGGCGTCCCGGAGGCGGATGGCGCCGTCGTCGGCCACCAGCGGGTCCAAGGTGACGTCGGACTCGAATAGGGACACCGTCCCCAGGCCGCAGGCATAGGGCAGGTTAGGCAGGGCGGCGGCCAGCGCCAGCCCGGCGCGGATGCCCACGGAGGTGTCCAGCGCGGAGCTGACGACGGCGGGAAGCCCGGCCTGCGCCACGATGTCCAGAGCGCGGCGCACTCCCCCGAGCGGCGCCACCTTGACCACGATCAGGTCCGCGGCGCCGGCGCGGGCCACGCGGAGGGGATCGGTTTCCTTGCGTACGCTTTCGTCTGCGGCGATCAGCACCGGCGTGCCGGCGTCCCGCAGGCGGGACCGCACCTCCGCCAGCCCCTCAATGGAAGGGACCGGCTGCTCGGCGTACTCGAGCCCGACGGCGGACAGCCGGGTCAGTGCCTCCACAGCGGTGGGCACGTCCCAGCCGCCGTTGGCGTCCACCCGGATGGCTGCGTCCGGCAAAGCGGCGCGGACGGCACCAAGCCGGGCAACGTCGTCGTCGAGCGATTGCCCCTGCTCGGCGACCTTGACCTTGACTGCATCCACCCGGCCGAACCGGGCCAGCACGTCCGGCACGCGGTCTGCCGAAACGGCGGGCACGGTGGCGTTGACCGGCACGGACGGGCGCAAAGGCGAAGGGAAACCCCGCCACCCCGCTTCGATGGCGGCAGCCAGCCAACGGGAGGCCTCGGCGTCGCCGTATTCGGGGAATGGGCAGAACTCGCCCCATCCCACCGGGCCGCGCAAGAGCAGGGACTCGCGCTGCATGATGCCGCGGAACTTCACGCGCATGGGCAGGCTGACCACGTACGCGCCGGCCAGCAGTTCGTCCAGTGGGGGAACTGCCTGGGGCACGTCATCAGGAGCAGCCGGGAGACCGGGGTTGGGCATGCCGTTTACTGTACGCCGCTGTCGGAACTCTGCCGTCAGGACCCGGTAAGGGTTGTCCAGACGCCGATGCTGCCTGCCACCACCATGACGCCGGCCGTGAACCAGCCGAGGGTGGCGGCGAGCCTGCCGTTCCGGTACGGGCCCATAATCCCCTTGTCTCCAGAGATCAGCATGGTGACCACCAGGAACGGGGCCGCGGCAATGCCATTGACGGTGGCGCTGAAGACCAGGAGTCCGATGGGGTCGGAGGAGAAGAAGCTGATGAGGATGCCGGCGACGATCCCCACCCCCAGCAGGGTGTAGAACAACGGCGCCCGCCGGGGGCTGAGGTCCAGGCCCCAGTCCTTGCCAAGCAGCCCGGCCAGCCCGGCCGCGCCCGATGCTGCCAGTACGGGAACCCCGAGGATGCCGGTGCCGATGAACCCGGCGGCAAACAGGAATGTGGCGGCAGGGCCGACAGCCGGTTCCAGCGCCTTGGCCACGTCCGCGGCCGTGTTCACGTCGGTACCGTCCCTGCCCAGGGTCGCTGCCGTGGCGGCCATAATCGCGAACATCACCAGCACCGAGAAGACCATGCCGATGAACACGTCGGCCCGGGCGTTCCGGAGGGTATGCGCGGCGGCGGCAGCATCGGGCCTGTCCTTGAGTCCCACGGCCTCGTCCCCGCCATGTTCATCGGCCCGCAGTTCCTGCACGCGGTGCGCGCTTTGCCAGAAGAACAGGTACGGCGAAATGGTGGTGCCCAGCACGGCGACAATCAGGCCCAGATATTCCGGGGCGAAGCTGAACTTCATTCCCAGCAGGCCCTGAAGGACGTCCGGCCAGTCGACGTTGGCCACGAACAGGACCGCGACGTACGCCAGCAGGGTAACGCACAGCCATTTGAAGACTTTTGCGATGACGGCAAACGATCCGCTCATGAGCGCAACGGCGATGCCGATCCCTGCGACCGCACTCCACAGGTGGTCGGGGCCGGCACCGAGCAGCTGCATGCCCTGCCCGATCGCCATCAGATCCGCCGCGGCGTTGAGGATGTTGCCCACCAGGAGGGCGACGATCAGCACGGCAATCACCACCCGTGGGCGGCGGGAGAACTTGCGCCGGGCCAGCCTGCCCAGGCTCTCACCGGTGGCCAGCGCCGTGCGGTCGCAAATCTCCTGGACTGCCATCATCATGGGCAGTGTCACCGGCGCGGTCCACAGCATTCCATTGGAAAAGGTGGCGCCGGCCTTTGCATAGGTGGCTATGCCTGAGGGATCATCGTCCGCGGCGCCGGTCACCAGGCCGGGGCCGAGAAGGGCGCCAAAGCGGCGCAGGCGCGACCTGTGCCCTCCACCGCGCACTGTCTGGGCATCAAGTTGGGGCCGTCCCGTAGCTTCGGCCTTGCTCATCAGTTCACTCCGCTCACCATCGACTTCCAAGCCGGCCAACTGCTAAGCAGGCTTAGGATTAGTAGCCCATGGTAGGGCAGGAAGCTGGGAAGACCGATTTCGGCGGGCGGTTCAGATCCACTTGTTGTGCTTGAACGCCAGGTACAGGATCAGTCCCATGGCAACCATCACGCCCAGCGCATAGGGGTAGCCGTACGTCCAGCCAAGCTCGGGCATGTTGGTGAAATTCATGCCGTAGATGGACGCCACCAGCGTGGGTGCGAACAGGATCGCGGCCCAGGAGGAGATCCGCTTGACCTGCTCGTTTTGTTCGAAACTGGACTCGGTCATCCGCTGCATCTCGTCATTTTGGCGTTGCGCCACCAGGGCGGCGTTGACGGCGAGCGCATTTTGCAGCAGGGCCCGGAAGGACGCCACGCGCTCGTTGAGCCGGATCACGTGGTCCAGGACATCGCGGTAGTGGTCCCGGAGTTCGGTTGCCTGCTCGCGGTCCGGGGTCCCTGACATCAGGGCGTGCAGGATCCCGGCCAGGGGGCTGGTGGCGCGTTGGAAGGTGATGACCTGGCGGGAGAGCTCGTAGATCCGGCGGGAGACGTCGGGGTCCGCGCCGAAGAGGTCGTCCTCGATTTCGTCGATATCGTTCTCCAGGCCGGCGGCCACGGGTTCGTACTCGTCCACCACCTGGTCCAGGATCCCGTACAGCACGGCATCCGGGCCCAGGGCCAGGAATTCCGGCATGGACTCCATGCGGCGGCGGACCTTGGCGAGGTCCGGGGATTCGGCGTGCCGCACCGTGACCACATATTCATCGCCGGCAAAGACATGGATCTCGCCGAAGTCCACCTTTTCCTCGTCGTCCCGGTACCTGGCCGGCCGCAGCACCAGGAACAGGCAGCCGCCGTAGTGCTCCAGCTTGGCCCGCTGGTGGCCGGCGAGCGCGTCCTCGACGGCAAGGGGGCTGAGGTCGAATTCCTCGCCGACGGATTGCAGCTCGGCAGCGTCCGGCCGGTAGAGCCCAATCCACGCCATCCCCTCCCGTTGGCGGAGCAGGAAGTAGGTCTCGTCAAGGTCCTCGGGGTCCTCGGTGCGGAGCCCGTCCACGTAGACGGCATTATCAATGATCGTCACGTCTCCGCCTTGCCGGACCGTTCCTGCTCCCACTCCTCCAGCAGGCCCGGCAGCCGGGAGTTCAGGAACCGGTAGAACCTGGCCATCTCCGCCACCCGCGCCCGGGCCGCTGATCCCTCCGGGAGGGTTTCGGCGGTGGCGTCGGTCAAGGCCGCCAGCTTTTCGTAGACGGGGTTGGTCCGCATGGACACCACGTACCACTCGTCCTCATGGAGCGCGTACAGGTCGCGGCGGCTGCCTGGCTGCGAAACCCGGTGGACGAAGCCCACAGTCTGGAGGTACCGCACCGCACCGGACACCGCCGCGGCGCTGGCCCCCAGCCGTTCCGAAAGCTCGGCAGCGGTGAGGCTCCCCTGCTCGGAGGCCACGAGCGCCAGCAGCGTCCTGGCGGGCATCTTGGGAAACCCTGCGGCGGCGAACGCGGCGGCGGCCCTTTCGGCAGCGGCAGCGGTCTCCCCGGCGGCCATCCCGGCGCGGGCGGTTTCCGGCCCGTAAGGGCCGGGCATCAGATCGGCGTCGGCGCTCATGCGGAGCCCACTTCCCTTCGGCGCATCAACGCCACAGCCAGTACGGCCGCCAACGCGGAGATGGCCAGCATCCACCATGCGCCGCTCCAGTCCGTGGCGGCGCCGTGTGGAACCGGTGTGTGCGTGAACGGGGACAGGTCGCGCAGGCTTTGGTCGAGGCCCAGCATGCCGCCGAAGATGCCCAGCGCCACCCCCACTCCGAGCAAGGCCCAGCTGGCGGCAGTGGTGGCGGCGGGCCACAGGACGAACACCAGGGCGGGAACGGAGAGGTAGATCAGCGCCGCGGGCAGCTGGGCCGCCGCGGTTTCCCAGAGCGCGTCGGCCGGCATGGCCACGTCCCCGGCCCCGGTGAGCGCCGCCCACGCCCCCGCCCACGCGAGGCCGATCACCAGCACCACGGCTCCCGCGCCCAGCAGCAGGTAGCCGGCCAGCCACCGTACCCGGCCCACCGCGGCGGCGAGCAGGAGTTCGGCGGTGCCGGCCGCTTCCTCCTGCCGCAGCCTGATCACCGCCTGCAGCGCACAGGCGGCCGCCAGGACCCCGGCCATTGAGAAGAGCACCGACACCATGAGCTGGGTCAGCGACGTCCCCTGCGACTGGAGCATGGCCCGCAGCACGGCGGTGATATTCGTATCGGGTGTGTCGACGGCGGCAATCGCCTTTCCGAGCGACCCCGCGAGGAGTCCCAGGGCCAGGCCACTGAGCCCCCAGCCGATGATCGAGCCGGACTGCAGCCGCAGTGCCAGGGCCACCGGACCGGCAAGCGTGGGCCGGGCCCCGGCCCGGCCGGGGCGTGCGCCCCACACACTGGCCCCGCTGTCACGCGCCCGCAGGATGAGCCAGGCCGCAGTGAGGCTGGCGGCGGCGAGCCCCACCGGCAGCAGCAGCGGCCAGGCCCGGTTTCCGGAATAGGCGAAGGTCTGCTGGCCCCAGCCGATGGGTGAAAACCAGCTGGCCGGCCCCACGGTCATGGTGGTTCCGTCGGCGCTCGGCGTGCCCGTGGCGTCGCCAATCCCGCGCACAATGTACGCAAGGACCACCAGCGCCGCGGACAGCCCGTTCGCGCCCCGGGACGTCCCCATGAACTGGGACACCAGCAGTCCCACGCCAAGGAAGGCGAGCCCGACGGCGCCTGTTGCGGCTCCGGCGGCCAGGGAGCCTTGGGGGTCAAGGCCCTCGGCGGTGAAGCCGGCGAAGACCGCGAGGGCCACGAGGACATTGGCCGCGATGCCGTGCAGCACGGTGGCCGTGTTGGGCATCAGCCGTCCGGCGGGTGTGGCGGCCACCAGTTCGGCCCCGCCGGTTTCCTCGTCGGCGCGGGTGTGGCGCACGGCCAGGAAGGTGCTCATCAGGCCCGCCAGGAGGGCAAGGAACGCGTAGATCAGGAAGAACGTGAAGGCTCCCTGCTCTGCGCCGCGGGGAAGGCCGCGCAGCATGAGGATGGCGGGAGTGGCAATCGCCACCTGGAGGATGGCGGTGCGGCCGGCCTCGCTGCCGTAGGTCTGGATCACGGCGGCCGCCGCGAACAGTGCGAACGCTCCGATGGCGACGATCCAGCTGAGCAGCTGCCACCGGTCCCGGCGTACGCGCTGGCCCCAGAGGACCAGGAGGACGGCCATGTCAGCTCCGTCCCCTCGCGCCGAGCAGGTGCCGCCGGGAACGGTGGCCGTTGCCGGCCGCGCCGGCCTCCGGACCCGGTGCGGCGGCCGGATCCCCGTAATGCCGCAGGAACAGCTCCTCAAGAGACGGCGGGACAATCGTCAGGCCCTGCACTCCCAGGGCGCCCAGCGCAGGAAGGACTTCCGCGATCCGGTCCGAGTCCGCGCCGAACCTGACCCTGCCTCCGCCGACCGCCAGGTCATGCACGGCACCAAACCGGGCCAGCGCCTGCGGGTCCAGGCCGTCAGCGGCGAAGGAGACTTCTGTCCTGGTGAGGTGCCGCAGCGAGTCCAGCGTGCCGCCGTCGACAATCCTGCCGGCGCGGATGATGCTCACACGGTGGCACAGCACCTCCACCTCGGAGAGGATATGGCTGGAGAGCAGCACGGTTGCACCGCGTTCGACGGCGGCGAGCAGCTCCCGCCGGAAGACTTCCTCCATGAGCGGGTCAAGGCCGCTGGTGGGCTCGTCCAGCAGGTAGAGCTCGGCTTCGGTGGCCAGGGCCGCGATCAGAGCAACTTTTTGCCGGTTGCCCTTGGAGTACGCCCGCCCCTTCTTTGCCGGATCGAAGTCGAACACCTGGCACAGCCGGTCTCTTCGCTGCCGGTATCCCGGGCCATCCGCCGTGCCGCCCCGCAGGCGGGAAATCAGGTCGATGGTTTCGCCGCCGGAGAGGTTGGGCCAGAGCCGGACGTCTCCGGGAACATAGGCCAGGCGCCGGTGCAGCTCCACTGCATCGGTCCACGGGTCGAGGCCAAGGACCGTGGCGGAGCCGGAGGTTGCCCTGGCCAGGCCCAGCAGGATGCGGAGCGTGGTGGACTTGCCGGCGCCGTTGGGGCCGAGGAAGCCATGGATCTCTCCGTGCCGGACGTGGAGGTCGAGCCCGTCCAGGGCCCTGACCCGGCCGAAGTGCTTATGCAAATCCACAGTCCGGACGACGGTGTTCATGCTCCAAGTATTCGAAGTTTTCACAAACTTGTGAAGGTACTAAAGTCCCCACTATGAGCCCCGCCCAACCCCTCTCCAGCGACCACGCCGCGCGCTCCTACTCGGCGCCGCTGTATGCAGCAGGGTTCGTCACCGCTTTCGGTGCCCACAGCATCGCGGCAGGACTGGGCGCGCAGAGCGGAAACATCGGCCTGAGCCTGTTGAACCTCGGCATCCTGCTGGCCCTCTACGACGTCGCCGAGGTGTTCCTGAAGCCCGTCTTCGGCGCCCTCAGCGACCGTATCGGCACCAAACCGGTCGTGGTCGGTGGACTTATTGCCTTCGCAACCCTGTCCCTGATCGGCCTTGGCGCCGCCGACCCGGTGATCCTTGCCCTGGCCCGGCTGGGACAGGGCGCCGCGGCGTCGGCCTTCTCGCCGGCGTCGTCCGCCATGGTGGCAAGGATGGCCCGCGGCGGGAAGGCGGGCACCTACTTTGGCCGGTACGGGTCCTGGAAGAGCCTGGGCTACATCATTGGGCCGCCGCTGGGCGCGGGCCTGATCCTGGCCGGTGGCTTCCCACTGCTGTTCGGCACGCTCTCGGCGCTGGCGGTGGTCACGGCGGTATGGGTTTTGGTGTCCGTGCCGCACCTCGCGCCGCTGCCGAGGAAGCGGTACACGGTGATGGACCTGGTACGGCAGGTGGGCGAACGCCGGTTCCTGGTCCCCACGCTGGTGCTGGCCGCCTCCACGGGAGCGCTGGGCGCCGCCGTGGGCTTCCTTCCGGCGCTGGCGACCCGCCACGGTTTAGACGCCTTCGCCGGCACCGCAGCGGTGAGCGTGGTGGCACTGGGCTCCGTGCTGACCCAGCCCTGGATCGGCAGGTTGCGGGACCGGGACGCCGTCACCGACAACAAGGGCACGACGACGGGCATGCTGCTGATTGCCGCGGGCGTCGGCCTGGTCGCGGCCGCCCCGGGCGTGGTCACCATTTTCGTTGCCGCGGCCTCCATTGGGGTGGGGATCGGCGCGGCGACCCCCCTCGGTTTCGCCCACCTTGCGGACACCACGCCGCCGGAGCGGATGGGGCGGACCATGGGCTCGGCGGAACTCGGACGCGAACTCGGCGACGCCGGCGGCCCGCTGCTGGTGGGTGCCATCGCCACGGCCACGGCCCTGCCGTTCGGGCTGGGCGCGCTGGCGCTGCTGGTGGCGGCGGCCAGCATCCCCCGGCTGGACCCGGTCCAAGCCACCCCCAGCCACTGAGCGGTCTTCCAGCTTTTTGTGTCACCCTTAACCGCGATGACTTCTTTCCGGCAACTATCCACCAGGACTCCCTCCCGGCCTGCGCCAGGCTCGGCGTTCCTGTTCGTGCTGTCCACTGTGGCGTGCATCGCCGGCCTGGTTGCCACCTACTCCTTCTTCGTCCAGACCGCCACGGGACAGTTCATTGACGAGTCCGCGCTGGTGGAAGCCGTGGACATCCATGGGCCCGCGGGCAAGGCAGCCACCCAGTTCCTCGATTGGCTGCCCACCATCTCGCTGGTGATGGCCGCCGTCGTGGTCCTGTTTGTCACGGTGATCCGGCGGCACTGGGCCGAGGCAGGGATCGCCGTGGCCGCGTGCGTCGGGGCCAACGTGGCAACCCAGGTGCTGAAGGACCTGCTGCCGGCACGCCCGGACAAAGGCGTGCTGACCCTGGAGCTGAACTCACTGCCGTCCGGGCACACCACCCTCGCGGCGTCCGCGGCGGCCGCCGTATTCCTGATGGCGTCCCCGCGCTGGCGTCCGATGGCCGGATTCGTTGGCGGTACCTTTGCCATCGCATCCGGGGTATCCACCCTGATCAACCAGTGGCACCGGCCCGCCGACGTGGTGGCCGCGTTCCTGCTGGTGGGGGCGTTCATGATTCCGGCGGGCTGGCTGATCCTTCGCCGCGGTTCATGGAACGAGTGGGACGGGTTCGGCGAACACCCCGGTTCGGCCCGGATCTGGCTCACGCTGCCGGTGCTGATAGGGCTGGCCTCGGCCGGGGTGGCGGTGTATTCGCTGATCCGGATCGCGCCCAGCCCGTGGCAGGAGACCAGCACCACCAACTATTTCTGGGCGGGCATTTCGCTGATCGTGATCGCGGGATACCTGGCCACGGTGGCCACCACGTCCCTGTTCGCCTTCGCGGCACGACGGCGGGACGCACCGCGGAGGTAGGCGGGCACCGCGAGTCCGCGGCATAACGCCGGCACGTCAGTCCGCG
>DATIMT010000348.1:0-15417 GCA_035475035.1 Arthrobacter sp. | reverse complement strand
GTTCCGGTAATGGCCGACCAACGCGGCACACGGAGGCAGCGGAACAGCATTCACCCGTTGAACCCGGTAATCGCCAGTGTCCTGCTGATGCCATCCAGGGGATGCGGACCATCCTGGGCAGCCGAGGGCGCGGACTCCGGGAAGGGCAATGTCTCTGTCCGGCTAAGGTCCCAGGCCATGCTCGCACTCAGGCTGATCCCCCGAGGACCGGTCCTTCGGGTGGTGCCGCGGATCAACAGCAGGCGGGTTCCGAAGAGGAGTGGTCCGGCGCTTTCCTGGGCCTCATGGAAGAAGACCGAATCCACGCACCCGGTGCCGTCATCGATACTGATGAACACCACCCTCCTGCCACCACGCATGGGAGGAGTCTGGGTTGCCACCCGCACTCCTGCCACCAGCACTTCGGTCCCGTTGCGCAGGCTGAGGATTTTATCGGCAGTGGTGACGCCCAGCCTATCCAGCAAGGGTCGGTGGCTGTCCATCAGGTGGGTGCTGACATCGATGGCCATGAGGTCGAGTTCGGCGCGGACATTGTCAACCAACGTGGGGGCGGGAAGCCCGGGTTTGAGGTTGCGCAGTTCAATGTCGCCCAAGGGAAGGGACAATTGCCCCTCCAGGACCTCGGTTCCTTTTCGAGCACCGCCGGCAGACTGGAGCTGCTGCAGGTGGTGCACCAGGTCCGCCCGGTTGGCTGATCCCCCAGCCTCCCGGTGCAGCGAATCAAAGGCCCCCAGCTGTGCCAGGCGCCTGATGCTTGGCTTGCTGAGCCGTGAACGTGCCCGGAGGTCTGCCAGTGAGTCATAGGGCTGACCGGCCACTATCCGCTTCAGTTCCGCAGCAGACAACCCGTAAATCCCGTTCAGGCTCAGCCGAATCCCCAGCCTGCCTGCATCCTGGCCGGACTCGATCCGCTCCACCCGGTATTCGGCTTGGCTCCGGTTGATGTCCAGGGGAAGGATGGGTATGCCCAGCCGCCTGGCCTCGGCGACCAGGAGTCGTTTGGGATACATCCCGGGATCGTGCTCCCACAGTCCGGCAAGGAAGGCTTCAGGGTGGTGCGTTTTCAGCCAGGCCGACTGATAGGTGGGAACGGCGAAAGCAGCACCGTGGGCTTTGCAGAAGCCGAAACTGGCGAAGGACTTCAACGTTCCCCAGACCTTGTCCACGACCTCCGGGGCGTACCCCTTGGCTTTGGCATGGCGCCGGAAGTACTCCTCCACCTGCGCTTCACCGGTCTCATTGCTCAACGCCCTGCGGAACTCGTCAGCTTTCGCCAGCCCGCAGCCGGTCATGATGTCCAGGGTTTTCAGGATCTGCTCGTGGAACACCGTCACCCCATGGGTTTCCTGCAGCACCGGCTTGAGGTCCGGGTGGGGGTAGACCTCGGGGGCGAACCCGTGCCGGTGTTCCAGGAAGGGCCGCACCATATCGGATTTCATGGGCCCAGGGCGGAAGAGGGAAATATCGATGATGAGGTCGTTGAACTCACGCGGCGCCATCTTGCCGATCAGTTCCCGCTGCCCGGGTGATTCGATCTGGAAGCAGCCAAGGGTATGCGTGCTTCTGATCAGTTCGTAAGTGGGTTCGTCGTCAAGAGGGACGGCATTGAGGTCGATCCGGCCATCCCCGGCAATGTAGTCAGGCCCTGTTCCGTCAGGTCCTGCCGGATGCCGCCCTGCTGCCACGACATCCTTTTTAGTGGGGTGGATGCGGATGATCTCACGGACCGCAAAGGCCATGGCGCTTTGCATGCGTACCCCCAGGACATCAAGTTTGAGCATGCCCATGGGGTCCATGTCGTGTTTGTCGAACTGGCTCATGGGCAGCCCAAGGCCGCTTGGCTGGACAGGCGTGCGGTCCAGGAGAGTGGCATCGCCCAGGATCACCCCGCACGGGTGCATGGATATGTGACGGGGCAGCCGGTCGAGGCGTTCGGTGAGGTCCACCAAAAGGTCCAGCTGCTGGTTTCCGTCGGCATCGTGCTGTTCCACCCGCCCGGCGAACTCCCGGAGTTCGGGTTTTTCCTGCAGGGCTTCACGGAACTTCCGGGCGGAAAAGCGCCACAACTGCTTGGCGATCTCCCCCACTTCGCCGTCGTCCATCCCCAGCGCCAGCCCGGCGTCACGCACCGCCCCCCGTGCCCGATAGCCGTTTTGCATGCTCATCAGGGTGACCCGTTCCGATCCAAAGCGGTCAAAAATCCTGCGGTACACGTTGTGTCGTTCCGCGCTTTCGACATCGATGTCAATGTCCGGAAGCGTGGCACGGTCGTTGGAGAGGAACCGTTCAAAGATGAGGTCATGCTGAAGGGGATTCACATGACTGACCTCGATCAGGTAGTTGACCAGGCTGGAGGCCCCGGATCCCCTGGCGGCAGCCCTGACCCCCATATCCTGGATCATCCGGGAAACCTCCGCCACCGTCAGGAAGTAGGAGGAGAAGCCCAGGTTGCGGATGATGCCAAGCTCATGCTCCAGCCGGGTCAGCATCTCCTGTTCAGGCTTGCCGGTAATCCCCGGGAACCGCCTGCTGATTCCTGCCTGGCAGCGCTGGATGAGTTCAATGTGCGGATCCTGGCTGATGCCAATGACCGAGGCTTCAGGAACCACCGGCTGCTTCCACCCCATATCGGTTGTGGGGTCGATCCGGCTGAGGTCGGCGAGCGCCTCGGTTTGCGCCATCAGCTGTTTGAGGTCTGCGGCACCATAACCGGCAGCGGCAATGATTTCCTTGCCCAGCCCCAGCATCTGATCCGGGCTTTTCAGCCAGCCCTGGCCGGTGGGCTGCAGCAATGGTTCTCCTGCCAGTTCCGTAAGGGACTTCAGGGTCCGGGCTGAGTCCAGGACATCTGCGGTTGGTGCGCCGTCGGCGGCGCAGTAACGAACCGCGTTGGTGAGGATTGCGGGCACATGATGTTCCTCCGCGAGCCTGAGCATGCGGACTGCATGAGCGGTACTCATCGGTGCCCCCGGAGCGCTGAGCTGGGAGACAACCTCGGCCACCACTGTTCCAGCAGGCATGGCATCCAGCCATTGCTTGAACAGGGTCCGGGGACGAAGGTAGCGCCGGCCGCCCATGGCCCGGCCGACGTCGGAATCCGGCCCTATCAGGACGGTCAGCACCGGTTTGAGGGTTTGGGGGTCAAGGGTGCGGGAGGCAAGTTCGGCCCTGGTGACCGCAGCGGGCACCGCTCCCCCGGCTTTCCCTGTGGTCCTTGCGTGGGCGTCGGATACCAGCCGGCACAGCGCACGGTACCCGGCACCATTGTTGTGGCCGCGGGCAAGTACCACCACCCTGCCGGATACCTGCGTGCGGTGATCGCCGTCGTCGTCAAATACGGCAAGGTCCACCCCCACAATGGGGTCGATGCCTGCAGCCATGCACGCCTTGAGGTGCTTGATGGTGCCGTAGAGACCGTCCCGGTCTGTGCAGGCGAGGGCGGTGGCGCCATCAGCCGCGGCTGCCATTGCCAGCTCTTCAGGCCAGGAGACACCGTAGTGGGCGCTGAATGCCGTGGAAACATGGAGGTGGGTGAAGCTCATGCTGTTCAGGGTTCAAGCTGTTCTGGGGCGAAGGGCGTCATGGATCCGCAGCAGCCGCCACCGGCCGCTGCGGTTATGCCGCGTCAGGTCAAGGGTTAAGGGTTCTGTTGCAGTGTTCCCAGCAGCTGGAAGCACCTGGACACGCCAGATTTCGTGGTCCACCACGCCCGGCCCGCTTCCCAGGGGGGCCCTGCTGTCCTCTGCCCACCATTGCCGGCGTTCATACCACCGGATGGGTTCGGCACAAACAAGGTAGGGCTTCCCTGCCCACGTCAAGGTTTCCGGTTGCCCGGCAGCGGAACAGACAACGTCAACGGACTCGCTGAACATGCCCACATGCGCCTCCCGGACGGTACTTCCCCTAACAAGTATTCGAATATGTATTCGAATGAAACCAGTCTACGCCGGGGAGGCAGCAAAACATAGGCGGGGGTGGACGGAGCGTGCGGCAGGGAGCAGGATGTTGGCATGAGTACCGATGACGCACTCCTGAAGCAGGCAAGCATCAAGACCCAGGACGCAACCCTGATTGCGAGGTTCGACATTGACGGCGCCATTCCGGATTCCGGCGCCTATGTGGTGGGCCTGATGGGAGCCTCGCCGGACTATTCCCAGCAGCGCCGGCTGTGCATCGAGTTCATGAACGGGGAGGCGATCGCCTGCTACTCGTTCAACCGTGACCAGGGAATCGAGGAAGACTACGACCTGGCCGGGGTGTCACACTCGGAAAACAGCATTACTGGAAGCTTTCCCGCCACAGCATTGAACGGGCTCGGCCAGGGGCCCGTCCTGTCAGCCTTCAGCGAGGCGGACGGACGGGAATTCCAGCACGGGGTGCCGGTGGAGGAGACCTCCTAGGGCTCCTCCACCGGTTCCCGGAACGTAAATCAGCTGTTTTCTTTGTGGATCCGCAGTTCAAGTTCGATGAACGCGGAAATCATCGCCCGGTAGGTTGATTCAACGATGTCCGGATCGATGTCCTTCTTCTTTGCGGCGGACCGGACGTGCTCAATGATCCGCTCCACGCGGCCCGGGGCACGTACCTCGGCGTCATCTCCCTTGAGGGTCCCGGCGATCCTGATCAGCCGTTCGCGGCGGGCGATGAGGGTGACAATCTGTTCATCAACCTCGTCAACGGCAATCCGAACGGCTGCGAGCTGTTCCTTGTCCGCCTGGGCATCCCTGTCGTGTCCTTGAATTGTCGCCATCATCTGACAGTATCGAAGCATGGAGCCCAGAGTCGACTTTATCTCCCTCGGTGTCCGCAGTGTTCCGGTATCGCGCGCCTTCTACGTCGACGGCCTCGGCTGGCCGGTCCACCGCGAGGTTGCTGGTGAGGTGGTGTTCATCCAGGTCAACCACGGCCTGGTGCTCTCGCTCTGGGACGCACGCCAGATGCAGGCCGAGGCAGGCACCAGCCCATCCGCCGGCAGCCCCAGCATCACCCTCAGCCACAACCTGGGAAGCCCCGCGGAGGTGGACCGGGTCATGGAAGAGGCTGCGGCGGCAGGCGCTGCCATCATTGCCGAGCCGGTTACCCAGCAGTGGGGCGGCTACACGGGGTATTTCGCCGACCCCGACGGCTTCCGCTGGGAAGTGGCGTACAACCCCACCTGGGCAGTGGACGACGCCGGCACCGTCACCCTGTGACACCCCGTCCCTGGGCGGCGGCTGCTAGAACAGGGCCTCCACCGGGCGGATCAGTTCCGGGCCGTTGTTGCGGACATTGCCCACTTCCCTGCCCACGGAATCCACCTTCCAGTCCGCGGCGGCATTCTTGACCCCGGACCGCACCAGGTCCACGAGTCCGGCGGCGTCATCCGCCTGCGGGTCAAGCCAGGCTTCCATGGTGGCCTTGTCCATGGGCAGGGGTACCCGGTCGTGCAACGCCGTCAACTTTCCGAAGATGGTGGATTCAGTCCCCGCCGGAGGCGTGTCCGCCGTGAGGATCGACGTGGACAGCAGCCAGCGCCCCGGCTCTCCTTCGGGAACAGAGGGGTCCTTCCACCACTCGTAGAGGCCTGCAAACACCACCCCGCGGTCCTGGCCGGGGTGGACATAGTAGGGCTGCTTCGACTTCCCCGGGCCCTGCTTCCACTCGTAGTAGCCGTCAGCAGGCACGGCGCAGCGCCGGGACTGCACGGCCTTCCGGAACGCCGGCTTCTCCAGCACTGATTCACTGCGGGCATTGATCATGCGCGAACCGATTCCGGGATCTTTGGCCCAGGACGGGACCAGGCCCCACCGCGCCACATGCAGCTGGCGTACCTGCCGGGGTCCGGCATTGTCATCAACCAGGCGCTCCAGCACGATGGGGACGGCATCGGTGGGGGCCACGTTCCACGACGGCGGGACGCTCACCTCGTCCTCAAGCTCGGCGTCGAACTCAGCCAGGAGGTCCCCCACGGCACGTGCCATTACGTAGCGTCCACACATGGCACCAGCTTGCCACCGCCCGCCACGTACTGTCATCCGGCGCCACCGCAACCGGTCTGCTCCAGGGAATACCGGCGGCCACGCTACGGTTGACCGTAAGGAAACCTTTCAAGCGACGTTTAGGAGATCCCTGTGGACTTCACTCCCGAATCCGGCACCATCACCATGTTCTCCACCACCTGGTGCGGCTACTGCAACCGGCTCAAGAAGCAGCTGGACGCGCAGGGCATTGGCTACAACGAGATCAACATCGAAGAGGTGGAAGGCACCGCCGAACTCGTGGAGCAGCTGAACGGTGGCAACCGAACCGTTCCCACCGTGCTTTTCCCGGATGGCTCCGCAGCCACCAACCCGTCGGCGGCCGAGGTCAAGAGCCGGCTGGCCGCCTGACCCGCCCCCGCGCGGGCCACGGATACTGATGCGGGTCATGCCCCCAGGCTGCTGAAGGAAGCAGTTTCCAGGGTGGCGTGGCCCGCATAGGTGTCCAGGAGGGCCTGCTCCACGGTTGCCACGTCCAGACCGGGCACCAGGTCATTCGCTGCGCCGGCCGTGGCTGGATCCCAGTCCAGGCCCAGTGCGGCATAGCTGTCGGTAAGGACTTTGCGGATCGGTGCGGAGTCCTCCACCACGATGACCGAGCTGAACAGCCAGCCGCCGGAGACAACCCGCTGGGCGGTACCCACCAGTTTTACCCGCCGGGAGCTGTCCGCCGGGTCAGTTCCATGCACGCTGAATTCCCCGGGACAGTACTCTCCCGGGATTTCCCCCACCGCTGCCTGCACCCCGACGCTGCGCAGCGCCCGGGCAAAGAGCTCGCCGAAGTGGCCGAACCTGGTTTTGGACCCCGCAACGGCGTCCGTGTCGGGTTCGATATGGTCCACTACCAGGGTGCCCTGGTGGTAGGCGGCGGCCCGTCCTCCTGCCCGCCGGACCAGGGGTTCGAAGCCGTTGTCCCGGCACGCCTGGGCGGCCGCGTCAAAACCGGGCAGCCGGGTGTCCCGCTGTCCGAAAGCCACGGTGGGAGCGGGCCGGTAGAGCCGCAGCGTGGGACCAATGCCGCCGCCCTTGGCCCTGCCCAGCAGCTCCAGGCCGAATTCCAGGTCGCGGCCCGCGCCAAGGGACACGTCCTGCCGCACCACGGTGAGCGTGCGGAGTCCAGTACTGGTGTGATGCATTGTTGCAAAAGCTCCTGGGTTGAGGGTGCCGGGGTTTCAGTGGTGCCAGGTTGGATGGCCGTGGGCGGACAGGCCATCCCTAGGTTACGCCCGACGGCGGCAGTCGCCTTAACGCCCCCGGCGCCCCGCCCACAGCGCGTGCAGCAACGGAACGGACGAGGCGGTCATCAGCACGTTGCCGAGGACCAGGTCATCGGCGCGGACGATGGCGCCGGCCACCAGCAGGGCGCCGAACACCAGGGCGGAACCCGAGCGCCGTCCCGCCCGTTCCAGACGCGCGGCCTGCCGCTCCAGCCGCGGTACGGCCACCTGCAGCGATCCTTCCTCGAGCCGTTCGGCCAGTGCGTCCAGCCTGCCGGGCAGGCGGAGGGCGATGCTGGCGGCGTCGAGGGCCTGCCGGGCCGCATCCTGCACCAGGTTGCCGCGCTCGTTCCGCAGCAGCTGTGCCGCATAGGGTTCCACCGAGTCCCAGAGGTTGAAGCGTTCATCCAGTGCGCTGCACACGCCGGACGTCAGGGACATGGCGCGGATGATCAGCAGGAAATTCTCCGGCAGCTGGAACGGCAGCGAGCGGACCACGTCCCCGAACTCCACTGCGAAATCGCGGAACTCCCGGGGGTCCACTTCGCGAAGCTCGGCGAAGCCCATGCCGCCGAAACGGGCAAAAAGCTGGGTCATGGCGCGCTCCAGGCCCACGCTGTCGGCTGACGGCATCAGGACTCCGACGTCGTTGATCGCCGCCACCAGTCCCTTGCCGTCACGGGCGGCGGCAGCGACGAGGAGCTTTCGCAGGCCGGTTCGCGTGGACTCAGTCACCTCGCCCATCATGCCGAAGTCGATGAAGGTCAGCTTCCACGGAGGTTCCCCAGCGCCTCCGGGGAACGGGGTGACGAAAATGTTCCCCGGGTGCGGGTCGGCATGGAAGAAGCCGTTGGTGAACAGCTGGTCGAACATGATGGAGGCAAAAACCGGGGCGACAGCAGCGGGATCGATCCCGGCGGCACGGAGCGCTGGCGCATCCGTGATCTTGATGGCCGTGACATCTTCGAGGGTGAGCACGCGGCGGGTGGTCCGTTCCCAGACGACGTCCGGTACGGCCACCCGGGCATCGCCGGCAAAGTCTGCCGCAAAGCGCTCGGCGTTGACGGCCTCGTGCAGGTAATCAATTTCCTGCAGGCTGATCTGCGCGAATTCCTCCACCAGGGCGGGCATGTCCGCGCGGCGGGAGACCAGCCGGATATGGCTGAGCCAGCCGGCCACCTTCCGAAGCGCGGCGAGGTCGACGTCCACGATGGCGCCGATGCCCGGACGCTGCACCTTCAGGACCACGGCGTCGAGTCCCGTGTCCCCGGCGTCCAAGGGGTTCAGCCGGGCCCGGTGGGCCTGGCCCAGCGACGCTGCCGCAATCGCAGAGCTGTCCACGGAGGCGAAGACCCGGTCCAGGGCCGCACCCAGTTCCCCTGCTGCCAGGGTGGCGATTTCCGGGAAGGCCACCGGTGGTACCTCGTCCTGCAGCCCTTCGAGTTCTTTGGTGATTTCCGGCGGGAGGACGTCAAGTCGGGAAGACAGGAACTGGCCCACCTTGATCATCAGGCCGCCGAGTTCCACGGCCAGGTCGTGGAACCGCCGGGCAAAGAGCCGCATCCTGCGGGAACGCGTCCGCGCGACGATCCGGCCAAATCCGATCCGCGGGAGAAACAGCTCAAACCACCAGGTGGTGGCAAGGTTCCAGGCGGCGAAGCGCAAAATCCGCCGGTAGCGCCCGCGGTGCTCTCGGACTGGCAGCGGCGGGTCAGCCCTGGCCTGGACAGTCGATGCCACCCGGGTCATTCCTGGGCGAGGATGGCGTAGAGCCGGCGGCGGGCCTCGTCCAGCACCGCCACGGCCTGTTGCACCTGTTCCGGTGAACCGGTGCGCCCTACCTGCGCCGCTGCCTGGGCCAGTTCGATCCCGGCCTTTGGAAGGGAAGACATCCCGGCTCCGGCCATGGGGCCTGCCGGATCCCACGGTGCAGAACCGTGCTGGGCGGCCACCTCTCCGCGGCCGGCTTCAGTCAAAGAGTAGATTTTGCGCCCGTTGGATTCCTCGGCGCTGATGGACCCTTCATCGGCCAGCAGCTGCAGGGTGGGATAGACGGAACCTGCGCTTGGTTTCCAGCTGCCGCCGCTGCGCTCCTCGATCTCGCGGATGATCTGGTAGCCGTGCATTGGCTGCTCTGCGAGCAGGGCAAGCACCGCTGCGCGCACCTCGCCTTTCCCGGCACGTGTTCCCACCCGCTTCTCGAACCGGGAACGCAGCTCCTCGACCGCCTGCCACATGCCGTCCAGGTTGGTCCCGCCGAATCCGCCGGCAGGGTTTGAAGCACGCATTGTGAACTCCTTTGTCAATCGCGAACGATATACAACGATACTCAGCGATACATCCCCCGCGCCAGACCCGGCAAACAGGCACGACCTGCCGCACCGTGGTTAGTGCACGGCAGTTCCGGTCCTGCGCAGTGTCAGGATCTGCGCAGCGTCAAAATCTGTTCTGCGCGGCCGAACGGTCCCTGCCGGTCATGCAGCACCGTGGATGTGAGTCCGATCCCGTCCCGGCCGAACGACACCGCGTTGTCCAGTCCCAGCCACTCCCCCTCAGGCTTTCGGTACATGTGGATCTGCAGATCCAGGTTGGGGAATGCGTAGCTGTCCTTGCCCGGGGGCACCCGGGCGGCGATGCCGTTGGCGGTATCCACCAGCCCCATGAGCCGCGCGAAGTCCCCGCTGTCCGCGCGGTCAGTGAGGGGGTGGTCAGTACGGAGCCATACCTTCCCGGCGCCCGGCCGGTGCCCTTCGGCCACCCTCATTTCGAGGGACCGGATATACCCTCCCGGCCAGACGGCAGAGCCATCGTACGGTTTGCACTCGTCCGGGCCTGGTATCGCAGTGTCCTCGATGGTGGCCACTTCCGAGGTGTCGCTGGTCAGCATGCGCCACCCGGTGGCACGGATGGCGGTCCGGCCTGCGGCGACCAGTTCGGCCTGCACCAGTTCGATGGTTTTGCCGGGACGCAGCGTGGTCGTGTCAATCCGGAACTCACCACCCGGGATCAGTCCAAGGATCTCGTAGCTGATCCGGGCCATCCGCATGTCCTCCCGCGGCTGGTGCCGTTCCAGGACATCAGCCATCAACCCCGACGCGGGAGCCATGTGCTGTTCGTGGACGTTCCAGGCGCCCTGGGCATGGACAGTGGACCGGAAACGGCCCCCGCCCAGTTCCTGGTAGTAAAAGTTGCCCCCGGCAAGTTCGGGCAGGTCTGCGGTCAAGGCTGGCCCCTTACGGAAATTCAGTGAATTGCCACTAACTCTATCCCCCGGCAGGGCGGCGCGACCCGGAAGGCAACGAAATGTTGGCGGGTACGCCAGCCAACCGGACTACACTCAGGAACTGGTCCTGTCAGCAACCCTCAAAAGAGGTGTTTCATGCGCGTCATCAGCTACAACCTCCGCAAGCACGCTGCAAGCGGCGAACTTCTCGCTTTGGCACGGAATCACGACGTCGATGCGCTGTGCCTCCAGGAAGTGGATTCCAGCGACCTTCCGGAGACCCTGGGGCCCCTGCATCTGGCCGACGCCACCAAGGGCAACCGCCTGGGGCTGGCGATCTATTACCGCACCAGCCGCTTCACGGCCTTGGATACGCAGTCCTTTGCCTTGAAGAAATCCATGCATGACCGGGTCTTGGCGCCAGCCCATGAGCGGCTCATCGGAACGCGGGTCATGGACAACGAGACCCAGCATGAGCTGGTGATCGGCTCGTTCCACGCAGCCCCGCTGACGGCTTCGAATTCGCTGCGGAGGAAGCAGATCCACGCAGCCCATGCCGAACTGCTGAGCATGGGCAAGGGCCTGATGACCCTGATGGTGGGCGACTTCAACTACCCGTTCTTCACGAAGAACCTGGACATGCATATGAAGAACTCCGGGTACGCCCTCTCGCTGAGCAACAGGCGCACGTACACCCGCTACAAGGTGTTCAAGGGCCATTTCGACTTCGCTACATCGCTCGGCCTGGACATTGCCAGCGTCGAAACGCTGCCGCGGGGAAACTCGGACCATCTGCCCATCCTGGTGACCGCCGAGTACGGCGAAGGCTACTAGCGGAAAACACCCGGCGGAGGCCGGCGACGCGGTCCTACCAGGGTTCTTCGGTGTCCAGCCGCGCCAGCAGGTCCGGCCAGGATGCGGCGAACCCCGGGTGCAGTTCCAGGGCGTCCACCTCGGCCACCGGAATCCAGAGCAGGGCGATGCTTTCGGGGTCGCTGATGACGGGTTCGAAGGATTCGCGCACCCGCACCACCACGGTGGTGTAGGACCAGTATCCGTGGTCCAGGACCGAGGTGAAGAGCACTTCCACGCTCTCCGGCGGGACGGCAGCCTCCTCGTGGGCTTCGCGGAGGGCGCCATCAACCGCGTCTTCGCCCTCGTGCAACGCCCCGCCGGGCAGGCCCCAGGTTCCACCGTTGTGGCTCCATACCGCGCGGTGCTGCAGCAGCACGCCTTTGGCGGGGTCGTAGGCCAGGACGCCGGCGGCGCCGAACCTGCCCCAGTACCGGCCGCGTTCGCCTTCCACCCAGGCGTCGCCCGGGTCCCGGGGACCGCTGCGGGGCGGCGGAGTGGAGGACATGCTGGAGGACGAAAAGAGATCCATTGCCCCAGTCTGACAGGCAAAGCACTGACAGGTGAAGCACCCACAGGTGAAGCGGCGGGTAAGGTCCCGCCGGGCCTTAGGTCTTTTGTCCGTGCTCGACGGCGAAATCGCCGCCGGGATACATGACCGTTTCGTGCCCGTCGTCGAAGCGGACAACGTAGGGCGGGCTCCCGCCCTGGCCGCGCACTTCCAGAATCACCCCATGCCGGTCCGAAGATCCCACCGTCCTGCCGTGTACGACGATCCGGTCGCCTTGGGCTGCCTCCATGGCAATCACCTCCAAGCCCACAGGTTACGGCCCCGGGCCACACCGGAACAGGGCCCTATGGCAGGATGCCCGGTATGCCCTTGAACCTTGTCCTGATCGCTGATAGCCATGTACCCAAACGCGCCAGGAGCCTGCCGGGCCAGGTGTGGGACGCCGTCGAAAATGCCGACGTCGTGTTCCATGCCGGCGACTGGGTGGAGGCAGCCCTGCTGGACGAATTCGAACGCCGGAGCAAGCAGCTGGTAGGCGTCCACGGCAACAATGACAGCCCGGAACTGCGCCGGCGACTGCCGGAAACAGCCACCATCTCCCTGGACGGTGTCCGCTTTGCCATGGTCCACGAGACAGGCCAAGCCAAGGGCCGCGAACTGCGCTGCGATGGGCTGTACCCGGACATCGATGTCCTGGTGTTCGGCCACAGCCATATTCCCTGGGACACCGTGTCGCCGAACGGGCTGCGGCTGCTGAATCCGGGCTCGCCCACGGACCGCCGCCGCCAGCCGGCGTGCACCTTCATGGAGGCCGTGGTCGAGGCGGGCCGGTTGACGGAGGTACGGCTCGTGGAGGTCCGCCGCGATTGACCCGGGCAGAGCGCTTGGCAGAATCCGGAATCATTGCCTAGGCTAATAAACGTAAGCATGCTTAGCTTTTTGGCGGTCCATAGGACTTTGTCCTGTCTAATACGGCGCAATCGCAGGCTGCTTCACTATCCGGGGCGACGAACCAGCCCGAGTCCGCACGAACAGGAGGACCACCATGACTGACCAGTACACCTTCCGTAATCCCGTGACTGCCTACGAAAAGATCTCCCCGCCCAAACAGCACCAGCCCGAGCCGGGACTTGACGCCGAACTGGAGCCGAAGGCTGACCTGGGCGAAGAAACCTACCGCGGCACTGGCCGGCTGGAAGGCCGGCGGGCCATCGTGACCGGCGCGGACTCCGGCATCGGCGCTGCAACGGCGATTGCCTTCGCAAGGGAAGGCGCCGACGTCGTTCTTTCCTACCTGCCGCAGGAAGAGGAGGACGCCTCGCGCATCGCCGGGATCATTGAAGCGGCCGGCCGCAAGGCGGTCAAGGTGCCCGGTGACCTCAAGGACTCCGCAGCATGCCGCGATCTGGTGGACACGGCGCTCGCCGTCCTGGGCGGTGTGGACATCCTGGTCAACAACGCCGGGAAACAGGTGGCCCAGGAAGACCTGCAGGACATCACCGACGAGCAGTTCGACCACACGCTGAAGACCAACGTCTACGCCATGTTCTGGGTGACCAAGGCCGCCGCCCCGCACATGCCGGCGGGCTCGACCATCATCAACACCACGTCCATTCAGGCCTACAACCCGTCCCCCACGTTGGTGGATTACGCCACCACCAAGGCGAGCATCAATAACTTTACCAAGGGCCTGGCCCAGCAGCTGGCGCCCAAGGGGATCCGGGTGAACGCCGTGGCTCCCGGGCCTATCTGGACGCCCCTGCAGGTCAGCAGCGGCCAGCCGAAGGAGCAGCTGCCCGAGTTCGGCCAATCCACGCCCCTTGGCCGGGCCGGCCAGCCCGCTGAACTGGCCCCCGCCTACGTTTTCCTGGCCTCACCCGAGTCCAGCTTCGTGGTGGGCGAAACGCTGAACGTCAACGGCGGCAGCCCCACCCCCTAGCTGCCCGCCCGGCGCCCCCGGGATTCAGCCGGCAGCGTCCTGGCTGGCCAGGATCCCGTCGGTGGCAGGGTCCGGCTCGCCGTCGAAGAACTGGGCCAGGACGGTCTTGAACACTGTTTCTCCGGGTACAGCCCGGAGAAACAGTGTCATGCAGGAGCGGAGCTTCCTGGCGTCAATGCCACCGAAAATGTCCTCGGCGGACTGTTCGGCATGGTTCGCCAGGACCAGCGCGCAGTCAAGGAGCCGCGGGCCCAATACCTCGTGGTCCAGGTAGGCACGGGCTTCAGCCAGCGAAGAGATGGCATAGCGGCGTGATGTGGCACTCTGCCCCAGTCCGGCAATCTGCGGGAACATGAACCACATCCAGTGCCCGGACTTCCTGCCGACCTGAAGCTCCCCCAGCGCCTGCTCATAGGTTCCGGCATTGTCCTGGGCGGCAACAAAGCGTTCAAGGTCATAGGGCTCATTCATGTGGATCTCCTTGTCAGGTCCGTTTCAACGTGTCAGATCCGCCTTGACGGGTCAATTCCTAGGAGGTTAATTCCTTCTCGAGGGCACTGGCGGCCGCCTGCAGCTGGGGATCCGGGTCTTCCCGCCACCGCGCCACAACAACCCCGGCCTGCTGCCGTTCACGCCCGCCCAGCCCCGCCAGCAGCGGCATCAGGACGTCGGTGAGCAAGGGCGCTGTCAGATCAGCCGCCTGGGCGGAGCGAAGGAAGCCTTCCAGGCGGGTCAGGTCAGAATGGTGGAGCAGCCGCACCTTTGACTGCAGCAGCACCACGGCGGCAAGGCGGCGCTCGAAAACCGGCCGGGAACCGGGCCGCGGCTGTCCCCACAGTGCGGAGGCCAGCATCACGGTGCCGTCGTGGTCCAGGTCCTTGAACTTGCGCAGGGCATCGCGGACGGTTCCGCGGACGGCCCCAACCGAGGAACCGTACGAGTCCAGCACCCCTCCCAGCCGGCTTCCGACGTCGTCCGCCCGGTACCAGGCGCCCTCATTCTGGAGGGTCCGGTCAACGAAATCCGCCGCCGCTGACACCACATCCGGCGCAGCCGTCACCGTCCGCGCCCCCATGAGGCGTGGCGGATACAAAACGGGGTCCAGGGCCGGGCTTCCAGCCTGCCCTCGGCGATGGGTTCCCCGCAGACGGCACAGTTTCCATAGCTCCCGTGGGCCAGCCGCGCCAGGGCTGCCTCAATCTGGTCCAGGCCGGCCGAGCTCTGTTTCAGCAGTGCTGAGGCCTGGGAGAGTTCGAAGGCGATGGTGGCGCCCTCCGGGTCGTGTTCGTCATCGACATTGGAGTCCTGACGGGCCGAATTCGCCGCGTCGATGTCAGCCCGCAGCGCCGGCAGCAGTGCCACCCGCCGCGCCCGCTCCGCTTCGAGCAGCACACGGAACCGTTCGAAATCTGGCATGGGGAAAGCCTAACGCGTCGGTCAGTACCAGTTCAGGGACACGGAATGGTTCCACGCTCCGCACGGCGAACCGTACCGGTCACGGACGTAGCCAAGGCCCCGGTCGACCTGCGTCCGGTAGCTCGTCAGCCAGTCACTGCCGGTGCTGGCACGACTGCGCCTTCTGCACGTCCGTCCAGGACGGATACCCGCTGGGTGGCGGGGCTCTTGCGCTGCGGCTGCCAGTTCTGCTCTGCGAGGAA
>DATIMT010000347.1:0-4016 GCA_035475035.1 Arthrobacter sp. | reverse complement strand
ACGCAAAGCAGAAGGTTTCCTGACGATGGCCGCAACGACAACGCCAACAGCGCTGGATATTTTCGAATCCGGAGACGCCGCCCTGCGGGTGGTGGCACGGTCCGGTGATGCGGAAGCGAACTGGGCCACGGTCCACTCCCTGGCTGGCTGGCTGGCCACGGCCGGCGTCGACGGCATTTACGGCGCCGTTCCCACCTACGACTCGGTCCTGGTGGAATTCGACCCCTACGTCACCTCAGCGCGGCAGGTCCGGGCGTTCGTCCTCCTGGGAATGCGTCAGCTGGACTTCACCGGCCCCGCTATGCGGGAACCGCGCCGCTTCGAGGTTCCCGTGGTTTACGGCGGGGAATACGGGCCCGACCTGGAACGCGTGGCGGACCACCAGGGCCTGGATGTTGAGGACGTGATTGCCAGGCACACCGCAAAGACCTACGTCATCCGTTGCCTCGGGGCGCCGGCAGGTTCTCCGATGATGGATGGGCCGGACTTCCCGGTCCCCGTCCCCAGGCTCAAGGACCCGCGGCTGTCCGTTCCCGCCGGTGCCGTGTCCGTGGCCGGACGCCAGGCGGTGATCGCGCCCGCAGTGGCACCGGGTGGCTGGTGCGTCATCGGGCAGACCCCCCTAACAGTCCTGGACGCAGCCCGCGAACCCCTGGTGCCCTACGTCCCCGGTGACGAACTGCGCTTCTACCGGATTCCCGCGGATGACTTCGAAAACTTCACGGGGAAGTTCCTGGAGGCGCGGCCATGACCGGTTCACTGATCATCCTGCAGCCGGGCCACTCCGTGGTTACCGACCTCGGCCGGACGAAAGGCCCCGCCTACGGCCTCCCCGTCAACGGCGCCCTGGACCAATTCTCGGCCAAGGCCGCGAACATCCTTGCCGGCAACGAAGACAACGACCCCCTGCTGGAACTCACTGCCCTGGACTTCCGGATGCGCGCCACCACCGACCTGCTGATCGCCGTCACCGGAGCGCCCCTGGACCTCACGGTGGGTGGACGCGACTGCCCCCAGTGGGAGCCGGTATCCGTCCGGGCCGGCGAAGTCGTGGCCGTACGGGGAATCCGGACCGGACTGCGCGCCTACATCGCCGTCCACGGATCCTTCACAGTCCCCAGCCTGCTCGGCAGCTGCGCCCCGGACACCGTCGTGGGCTTCGGGTTGAAGCTCGTGGAGGGCTTCCGCCTCGAAACACGGAAGACCACAGCGCCCATCACCCAGCCGCACTTTGGCCTGCCGCTGTTCCGGCTGGGCCTCACCCAACCCGCCTTCACTACCAACCCGGTCATCGACGTCACCGACGGGCCGGACGTGGCGGAATTCGGGGAAACGGCAGACCTGCTGTTCAGCACGCAGTACACCGTGAGCCCCCGCAGCAACCACATCGGGCTCCGGCTCGGTGGTGCCCTGCCCGAACGCCAGCTCACGTCCGAAGTGCTCTCCCGCGGTGTCCCGGTCGGGGCCATCGAGATCCCGTCCCGGGAGGAGCTGCTGGTCCTGCACCGGGGACGCGGTGTGACGGCGGGCTATCCGGTCCTGGCGGTGGTCACCAGCCGCTCACTGGACATCCTGGCGCAAGCCAGACCTGGACACACCATCACCTTCAGAAAGACAACCGTGGCTGAAGCAACAGCCATGCACCGGACAGCCTGCCTTGAACTGGACAGATTACGGAACACCATCACCACAGTCTTCGGTCTCCTCGGGATTGGCGCCGGCCAGCGCTGGTACGAACTCAGCCCAGCGTCCGGAGCCTGAACATCATGAATGCTTTTCCCACCGCCAAGGACCGCCCCCACCAACCGCCACGCGATCCCTAACCCCTGCCAACCCGGGGCTCCTACGTCCAACCCATTGCCGGACGCAAGAGCCCGCCCGAATTCCACCACTTTGGAGTACCAATGCCTTTTTCCGACTACACCACCGCCCTCGTCACCGGAGCATCCACAGGCATGGGCGCTGCCATCGCCGAACGGCTGGCCAAGCGCGGCCTCACCGTCCACGCGGTGGCCCGCAACGAGGAACGCCTCACCGAACTTGCCGATCGCACGGGAGCAGTCCCGCACGTGGTGGACCTGACCGACACCGCCGCCCTGGCCGCCGTCGTCAATGACCTGAAAGTGGACGTCCTGGTCAACTGCGCGGGCGTCTCCAGGCCGGGCAACATCCTGGATTCCTCCGAGGAGGACATCGACGAACTGGTGGACGTCAACCTCCGCGGTCTGCTGCAGCTCACCCGGCTGGTCCTGCCCGGCATGGTGGAACGGGACCTCGGCCACGTGGTCAACATCAGCTCCATAGCTGGTCTTTACAACTTTTACGGCCACACCGTCTACCACGCCACCAAGGCCGCAGTGCACCAAATTTCCCGGCAGCTCCGCAACGACACCGTGGGCAAGCGGATCCGCGTCACCGAAATCTGCCCCGGACGGGTGGAAACCGAGATCTTTGGCCGCAACATGGGCGGCAGCCCCGAGGCCATGAAAGAAGCCTGGCAAACGTACTACGAGGGCTACGAGTCGCTGACCACCGACGACATCGTCAACGCCTTGGACTACGCCATCGAAACCCCGCGCCACGTCAACGTTGGCATGCTGGAACTCATGCCTACCTTCCAGGTCCCCGGCGGCCTCACCTTCGACCGTCGCGGGGACTCCGACTGAAGCCGCCCCCGCGGCGCCCAAACCCGGGAACTACCTTTCCACCGCCCAACCGATAGGCCCTCAAGATGCAGTTAGTACGAACCGTTAGTTTCCCCGAACCCCAGCTCCTGGCTGACCTCTCGCCACTCCCCGAAGGACTACGGGGCGTGGTGTGGGACATGAAGGACGAGCCGGGAGAGGAGCTGGGTGGCATCGACGGCGTCATCCTCCCGTACATCGACGCCGGGGCAGTGATGGGGTCCCTGGCCAAGGTCCCCAACCTGAAGTTCGTGCAGACGCAGTCAACAGGGTACGACGGCGTCCGCGAGGCTGCCGGGCCGGGCGCCGCGGTGGCAAACGCCTCAGGCGTCCATGCAGCTGCCACGGCCGAACTGGCCGTGGGGCTCATCCTGGCCAAGCTGCGGGGCATTGACCAGGCCGTCAAGGACCAGCAGATTGAAAGCTGGAAGCCGCAGCGCCGCCAGTCCCTGGCCGACCGGAAGGTCCTGCTGCTGGGCATCGGCGGGATCGGCAAGGAACTGGCCCGGCGGCTGGAACCCTTCGAGGTCGCCATCACCCGGGTGGGAAGCACGGCCCGCACGGACGCGGATGGTCAGGTCCACGGCCCGGACGAATTGGTGGCCCTCGCCGCGGACCACGACATCCTGGTTTCCGTCCTGCCCCTAAACGACAACACCCACCACCTGGTGGGCCGGGAAGTCCTGGCCGCCCTGCCCGACGGAGCCCTGGTGGTGAACGTGGGCCGTGGCGCCGTGGTGGACACCGACGCCCTGACCCGGGAAGTGGTGTCCGGCCGCCTGCAGTGCGCCATCGACGTCGTCGATCCCGAACCGCTGCCCGCAGGCCACCCGCTGTGGTCCGCGGAAAACGCCCTCATCACCCCTCACATTGGCGGTAATGCTTCAGCCTTCGAACCACGGATCCTAAAACTCCTGAAGCGCCAGCTTGAGGCCCTCGCCGCCGGCGAAACCCCTGCCAACCTCGTCCAGAAGGGACCGTTCGCATGAGCGCATTGTTCGATCTGACGGGGCGCGTAGCCCTGGTCACCGGTTCGAGCAGGGGCATCGGTTCGGCGCTTGCCAGGGCACTGGCCGACGCCGGAGCAACGGTAGTGCTCAACGGCGCCAACGAGGAACGGCTCAAGGACGCAGCCGCTGCCATGGCGGCGGATTTCCCGCCTGGTCGGATCCACAGCGTTGCCTTCGACGTGACCGACGATGGTGCTGCCGCCCGCAGCATCCGCTGGATTGAAGAGAACGTGGGCCCGCTGGAAATCCTGGTCAACAACGCCGGGATCCAGCACCGGGTCCCGATGCTGGACCTGGACGTGGCGGACTGGGATCGGGTTCT
>DATIMT010000346.1:0-3630 GCA_035475035.1 Arthrobacter sp. | reverse complement strand
GCAGGTGGGCACGGCGGTCGCAGTCCACCCCGCCACACCCGGCCCAGGCGCGGCCAAGTATCCGGTGGACCGGCCCAACCTCTCCCCGGGGTGCACGTACCTGGGCAGCGCGGCCCGGTACCCGCACACGGACGGCGCGTTCAGCAGGTACGTGAACCTGCCGGTGCGGATGCTGCGGCCCCTGCCCGGGGGCATGGACCTGCGCACCGCTGCCCTGATCGAGCCCGCGTCCGTGGCCTGGCACGCCGTGTCCCGGGCCGGGGACATCAAGGGCAAGACCGCCCTGGTGGTCGGGTCCGGGCCCATCGGCGCCCTGGCCGTCGCGGTCCTCAAGCGTGCCGGCGCCGCCCGGATCACCGCCGTCGACCTGCATCCGAAGCCGCTGGACATCGCCATCGCCGTCGGCGCCGATGAGGTGATCAATGCCGCGGACGCCGCGGCGATCGCCGCGGTGGAGGCCGACGTCGTGATCGAATCCTCGGGAAACCACCGCGGGCTCGCCTCCGCGATCCAGGGCGCGGTACGCGGCGGGACGGTGGTGATGGTGGGGCTGCTGCCCACCGGCATGCAGCCGGTGCCCATCTCGCTGGCCATCACCCGGGAACTGGATCTCAAAGGCTCGTTCCGCTTCAACGACGAAATAGACCAGGTGATCTCCGCCCTCGCCGACGGCTCCCTGCACATCGAGCCCGTCATCACCCACGAGTACCCCCTGTCCGACGCCCTGCACGCCTTCGAGGTCGCCAAAGACTCCACCACCTCCGGCAAAGTCCTCCTCAGCTTCGGCAAACCGGGGGATGCCCAATGAGCAGGCATCTGCCTCCGTTGGTAGTGATGGGTGTGTCCGGCTGCGGAAAGTCCACCGTGGGCGCCCTCCTGGGGCAGCGGCTGGGCATGCCGTTCTTTGACGGGGACGACTTCCACCCCGCAGCCAACAAGCAAAAGATGGCCGCCGGGGTTCCGCTGACGGACACGGACCGGGAGCCGTGGCTTGCCCGGCTGGGGGAGTTGCTTGCAGGGAAGGACGACGGCGGCGCGTCAGTCCCGCCGATTGTTGCCTGCTCCGCGCTGAAGCGCCGGTACCGGGACCTCCTGCGCAGCTATGCAGCGGATGTTGTCTTCGTCCACCTCGCCGGCACTGCGGCAACAATCGGCGCACGGATGGACGCCCGCTCCCACGAGTTCATGCCCCGCGCACTGCTGGACTCCCAGTTCGCTGCGCTGGAGGACTTGGAGGCGGACGAGGCCCATGTGCTGGGCGATATCACCCAGCCCCTGGACGTCCTGGCCGAAATGCTTGAGCTGGAGCTGGACTTCCGGAAGCGTCACCTTCGGCCCCCAGTCAGGCACGACGCCCGGTAGCAGCCGGACCGGGCACAGCTACGACCTGGCGCGGTCCTTGCGGGCCGGTCGGCGATTGTCAGGGAGCCGGGTCGGGCCGCTGGGCGATTTTGAAAACTGCGCCTGTTGGATCGGCCAATGTGGCCATACGGCCAAAGGGCGAATCCTCAGCGGGGTGGATGACGTGGGCGCCAAGTGACGCGGCGGTTTCGACCGTGGCATCTGCGTTGTCCACGCCGAAGTAGATCTGCCAGTTCGACGGGACCGCGTCGGGAAGGTAGAAGGAAGCGTCCATGATTCCGGCGCGTGAGCCTTCTCCGGACCCGAGGGTCGTGTAGCGGAAGTCTTCGCTGTCGCTCATAACCGAAGTGTCCCAGCCGAAAACGTCCTGGTAGAACTTTACCGAGGGTGCGTACTCCCGGGTGTGAAGTTCGTGCCAGAACGGGGCCCCGGGCTCGCCCTTGAGCTGGTACCCGGTGTGACCACCGAACTGCCAGGCACCCACGGCTGCGCCTCCCGCGTCGAGGAACATCGCCATGTGTCCCTGGTCCGGAACTTCCATGGGAGGCATCAATACCTGCCCGCCCGCGGTTGCGGCCGCCTCCGCGGTCGCGTCAATGTCGTCAACGCGCAGGTAGGTGGTCCATACGTCCGGGTACCCGGACTCGCCGTCGTTCTTCATTATGCCTGCCACCGGCGCGCCCT
This sequence comes from Arthrobacter sp., assembly GCA_035475035.1. Lineage (GTDB taxonomy): Bacteria > Actinomycetota > Actinomycetes > Actinomycetales > Micrococcaceae > Arthrobacter. The sequence continues at coordinate 1,584 of DATIMT010000346.1, read as the reverse complement.
GGGCGAAGGCCGTAACGTATCCACCGTATTTCTCCTCATCACCGGTTTCGTAGGTCCACCCGAAAAGATGGGCATAAAACTCGCGGGAATTCTGCGGATCGCTGCTCATGAGATCAATCCAGCAAGGATCACCGGCGGCGATAACGGGTTTCGGCATTTGAGGGGTTCCTGACATTGATGCGGATGGATCGGATAAGCCCACTCTAGGTCCCCGCACCACCCCTGCCGAGCCCACACACGGCAGGCGATGACCCGATGCCACACAGCAATCCCTGGAGCGCTTCGGGCTTCGGCTCCCTCCCGTGAGTAGAGAGCGGCGCTGCGCAGGATTGCCAGGGTGACGCGGAGTCAGGCGTGGGGTGAATTGCAGGGGTACCGGCAAGCGGTCCGCGTCGACCGCGGGCACGATTCCGGTGACGAATGAGGACCCGTCAGCGCGGCCGCCGCCTCACCGGCTTGATGTGGTCACGGCGCGGTGAGGGCTGCGGCCACTGCTTTGCCCAGTTCCTCTGTCGTGGCATTGCCGCCCATATCGGGTGTGAGTGCTTGCTGTCCTTGGGCGAGCACGGTTTCCATGGCGGTGGTGATGGCGGCAGCGGCTTGGGGTTCTCCCAGGTGGTCCAGCATCATCGCGGCGCACCAGATCTGGCCGATGGGGTTGGCAATGCCTTTGCCGGCGATGTCCGGCGCGGAGCCGTGGACGGGTTCGAAGAGGCTGGGGAATTTGCGTTCGGGGTTGATGTTGCCACTGGGGGCGATGCCGATGGTGCCGGTGCAGGCCGGTCCGAGGTCGGAGAGGATGTCGCCGAAGAGATTGCTGGCGACGACAACGTCGAACCAGTCCGGGTGCGTGACGAAGTTAGCGGCCAGAATGTCGATGTGGTACTTATCCACCTTCAGGTCCGCGAAACCCTTCGCCATGGCTTCCACGCGTTCGTCCCAGTAGGGCATGGTGATGGAGATGCCGTTGCTCTTGGTCGCGGAGGTGAGGTGTCTTTTGGGCCGGCTTTGCGCCAGGTCGAAGGCGTACTTGAGGATCCGGTCCACGCCGGTGCGGGTCATCACGGTTTCCTGGACCACGGTTTCGCGGTTCGTGCCTTCGAAAATCTTCCCACCGATGCTGGAGTATTCGCCTTCGGTGTTTTCGCGCACCACATAGAAGTCCACGTCGCCCGGGACCCTGCCGGTCAGGGGGCTGGGCACGCCTGGCAGGAGTTTGACGGGGCGGAGGCTGACGTACTGGTCGAAGTGGCGGCGGAATTGCAGCAGGCTTCCCCAGAGGGAGATGTGGTCAGGGACGACGTCGGGCCACCCTACGGCGCCGAAAAAGATGGAATCGAACTGGTTTAGCTGGTCGAACCACCCGTCGGGCAGCATTTTCCCGTGCCGGGTGTAGTAGTCGGCGGAGGCGTAGTCGAAGTGTTCGTATGTGAGGTTGAGGTCGAAGGCTGAGGCTGCGGCGTCCAGGACGCGCAGGCCTTCGGGCACGACTTCGGTGCCGATTCCGTCGCCGGGAATGACTGCGATGCGGTGGGGTTTCGACATCTGGTTTTCCTTCTTGTCTTTGTTTCGTGGTTAGCGGTC
>DATIMT010000345.1:0-13936 GCA_035475035.1 Arthrobacter sp. | reverse complement strand
GGCGGCGTGACAACGGTGAGTTTGGCTGGGACGAACGTGGCGCCGTCGACCGTGTCCAGCCTGCGTGCGGACTCGGCGTAGTAGTGGGCGAAGTCCACGGCCTCGCTGACTTCGGGATCGCCCTGGTCGATGGTCTTGCCGGTCTCGCTGGCCATGACCTCCAGGAGGTCGGCGCGGCGGGCTTCGAGGATTTCGCCGGCGCGGTGCAGGATCTCGGCGCGCTCGGCGCCGGACAGTCCACCCCAGGCCCTGCCCTTATCCACGGCGTTCGCGATGGCCGAGTTGAGGGTGGCTTCGTCGTTGATGAAGGCGGCCTTGACTGACGCGTTGCCCAGGGTTGAGCCCGGGACGCGTCCCAGGATGGCCCGGCCCCAGGTGCGGTTGGCCGGCAGGGACGGGTCGGTGTCCGGGGTGTTGTCGAAGCCCGTGTGCGGCATGGGCTCCGGGGGCAGGTTGCGGTCCTGGCGGCGGTTGGGCAGCGGCACGGTGTTGTCCAGGGCATCCAGTGAGGAGAGGAAGCGCTGCTTCTCACGCTCGAACAGGCCTTCGTTTTCGCTGAGCTCAAACACGGCGGACATGAAGTTTTCCTGGCTGGCGCCTTCTTCCAGGCGGCGGATCAGGTAGGCGATGGCGACGTCGAACTCGGATGGGTGGACGACCGGGGTGTAGAGCAGCAGGGAGCCCACGTCCTTCTTGACGGCTTCGGCCTGGCCTTGCGCCATGCCCAGCAGCATCTCGAACTCGATGCTCTGCTGTGCGGTATCCGCGATGCCGCGCTGCTTGGCCAGAAGCCAGGCGAAGGCGATGTCGAACAGGTTGTGGCCGGCCACGCCGATCCGGATGTTCTTGATCCGCTCGGGGTGCAGCGCGTAGTTGATGACGCTCTTGTAGCTGGTGTCCGAATCCTGCTTGGAGCCCCAGGTGGCCAGCGGCCAGTCGTGCAGGGAGGCTTCCACCTGCTCCATGGGCAGGTTGGCGCCCTTGACCACGCGGACCTTAATGCCTGCACCGCCCTTGGCACGGCGTTCGGCAGCCCAGTCCTGCAGCCGGATCATCGCGGACAGGGCGTCCGGGAGGTAGGCCTGCAGCACGATGCCGGCCTCGAGGTTCTTGAACTCGGGCTTGTCCAGGATCCTGGTGAAGACCGCGATCGTCATGTCCAGGTCCTTGTATTCCTCCATGTCCAGGTTGATGAACTTGGCTTTCCCACCGTCCTGGGCGAAGGAGGCTGCGCGCTGGAACAGCGGGGTGAGCTTTTCGACGACGTGTTCCACGGCTTCGTCGAAGGCCCACGCCGAGTGTGGCGCCACGGTGGAGGAGACCTTGATGGAAACGTAGTCGACGTCGGGACGCGCCAGCAGCGTGTGCGTGCCCTCAAGCCGGCGGGACGCCTCATGCTCACCCAGGACTGCCTCACCCAGGAGGTTGACGTTGAGCTTGATGCCGTCCTTGCGGATCTTGGCGATGGCCGGGCCCAACTTGGCGTCGGTGGCGTCCACGATCAGGTGGCCCACCATCTCGCGCAGGACCTTGCGGGCGATGGGGATGACCACCTGGGGCATGACCGGGGCCATGGTGCCGCCGAGCGCCACGGCACTTCGCATGTACCACGGCAGGAAGGCGGGAACCTTGGGTGCCAGCTTGGCCAGGTTCCTGGCGGCAACGGTCAGGTCCTCGGGGCGGACCACGCCGTCCACGAAGCCTACGGTGAATTCGAGCCCGTTGGGGTCCTTCAGGACTCCGGCCAGCTGCTGGGCGGAAGCGTCCACGGGGACCTTGGCGGCCTCGGTCAGCCAGTGGCGGACCAGGGCGACTGCGTCATTGGCGAGGGCTTTTGCCTGGGGGACGTCGACGTCGACGGTCTGCGGGACGATACCGGCGGAAGTTGCTGCTTCCATTGCAACGTGGGTCATGGTTTTCCCGATCCTTCTTAGCTGTGGGAGGAGGTCTTTCCACCAGTATGAGCTTCTGCTCACATAAGATAAAGCAATCTTTTCCAACCAATACAGGTCAGGAAAACCAATGTGTTTAGTATGCTCCCTGCCCCGCCTTAAAACAGCGTTGCCCTATCACTTTTGGTTGCCAAACGCCGGGTTTGGCAACCAAAAGTGATAGGGCAACGGGGATTTCAGGGGCGGTGGGTCAGGTGAGGGGGCGGTGCAGCTCGACGATTTCCTCATGGCGCGGGCTGTTGGGGTTCATGAGCGAGTGCTTGCGGCCGTAGCCGAAGTAGATGACCAGGCCGACGATCAGCCACACCACGAACCGCAGCCAGGTCTCCCAGTGCAGCTGGAGCATCAGAAAGGCCGAGGCCAGGACGCCGAAGGCCGGCACGACGGGCATCAGCGGCAGGCGGAACGTGCGGGGAGCGTCGGGGCGCTTGTAGCGGAAGATGATCACGGACAGGCAGACGACGACGAACGCGGCCAGGATGCCGATGTTGGTCAGGTCCGCGACCGCCTTGATGGGGAAGACTCCGGCAAGGAAGGCGGAGGCGATGCCGCCAATCCAGGTGACGCGCTGCGGGGTGCCGTGGCGGTCGGTCTTCGCGAACCAGCCGGGGAGGAGGCCGTCGCGGCTCATGGAGAACCACACGCGGGTGACGCCGAGCAGGAACGTGAGCATCACCGTGAGGATGGACAGCACGGCAAACACCGAAATGATGGTGGCGATCACGGGCAGGCCTACGGAAGTGAAGGCCGAGGCGAAGCCTGCCTTGGGGTCGATGTCTTTGTAGTTCTGCATGCCGGTAAGAACAAGCGTGGCGGCAACGTAAAGCAGCATCGCGATGATGAGCGAGAGCACGATGGCCTTGGGCATGTGCTTCTTGCCGTCCTTGGCTTCCTCGGCTGCAGTACTCATGGCGTCGTACCCGAAGACTGCGAAGAAGACGGTGGCGGAGCCGGCAACCACGGGGCCGAAGCCGCTGGGCATGAACGGGTTGTAGTTGTTGGTGTCGATGTAGAAGATGCCCAGCCCGATGATGAAGAGGATCAGGATGACCTTGATGGCGACGGCGACGAGCTCGAACCGGCCGAAGGCCTTGGTGCCGCGGGACAGGATCCAGGTCACCAGCAGGCAGACCAAGATGGCGGGAATGTTGACGATGCCGCCCTTGCCCTCGTCTACGGTGGACGTCATCCAGGCCGGCAAATGGATGCCGATGCCGGCGAGGAAGGCGTCAAGGTAGCCGGAGATGCCGATGGCCACCACGGCCACAATGGCGATGTATTCCAGCAGCAGGTCCCAGCCGATGAACCAGCCGATCACCTCGCCGAGTGCCACGTAGCCGTAGGTGTAGGCGGAACCTGCTCGCGGGATCATGCCGGCGAATTCCGCGTAGGACAGGGCCGCCGCTGCGGAGGCGAGGCCTGCGATCAGGAAGGAAATGAGTACCGCGGGCCCCACCCCGGGCGTGCCTTCGCTGCCGGCGGCCACCAGTCCCGCGAGGGAGAAGATGCCGACGCCAATAATGCCGCCAACGCCGATGGCGGTGAGCTGCCACAGCCCGAGCGACTTGAACAGCCCGCTGTGCTTGCTCTCTTCCTCGATGTCATCGATGGGCTTGCGCCGCATGATCGACTGGCTCAAATCTTTACTGCTCATCAGGAACTCCTGCTTTGGGGGGCGACCCCGCCGCGGCACGCCAAGGATACTGGCTGTGACGGGGGTAACTTAGTTCCAACAGTATGCGTGCGGGTTTGCGTTAGATAAAGTGGCTACTTCTAACCTATATTCGTTAGTTTCAGTTAGGAATCCGCCATGCTTGACGTCCGTCGGCTCCGTCTCCTCCGCGAACTGAGCATCCGGGGAACGCTCGCCGAGGTGGCGGAGGCACTGCAGTACAGCCCGTCGTCGGTATCGCAGCAGTTGGCCCTGCTGGAGAAGGAAGTGGGCGTGGAGCTTCTCCGGAAGACGGGGCGGCGGGTGCAGCTGACGCCGCAGGCGGAGGTCCTGGTGGCGCACACCGCCCAGTTGCTGGAAACCATGGAGCAGGCGGAAGCGGACCTGGCCGCGTCCCTGACAACAGTCACGGGGACGGTGCGGATCGCGGTCTTCCAGTCCGCGGCGCTCGCCCTGATGCCGGACACCCTGACGCGCATGGCCGCCACCTACCCCGAGGTCCGGATCGAAATGATCCAGCGCGAGCCCGAGACTGCGCTGCATGAGACCTGGGCGCGCGACTTCGACCTGGTGATCGCCGAGCAGTACCCCGGGCACGCGGCCCCGCGCTACCCGGAGCTGGACCGGGTAAAGCTCACCACCGACGCCATCCGGCTGGCCGTTCCCCCGGCGTCCGACGGCGGGCCCGCCATCCGTTCGCTGGCAGACACGGCGGACCTCGCCTGGGTCATGGAACCGAGGGGTGCGGCATCGCGCCACTGGGCGGAACAGGCCTGCCGCAGCGCCGGTTTCGAGCCGGATGTCCGCTTTGAAACCGCCGACCTGCAGGCCCAGGCACGCCTGATCGAGTCCGGGAATGCCGTGGCCCTGATGCCGGACCTGGTATGGACCGGCCGCGGCACCAGCGCTCAGCTGCTGGAGCTTCCGGGCAAGCCGCACCGCACCATCTTCACCTCGGTCCGCCGCTCCAGCGCTCAGCGCCCAGCCATCCTCGCCGCCCGGGAGACCCTCGCTGCGGCCGCTGCCGCAGTGGCGGGGAACGACGCCGGGTGACCGGCCGCCGTCGTAGATGACTGCCGTGTTTCCTGCGTCACTGCGGGCAGGGGGCCACAGGTCTAGACTGGATCCGTTATGAATCGAACAATGTTCAAGTCCAAAATTCACCGGGCCACCGTCACGCACGCCGACCTGCACTACGTAGGTTCGGTCACCGTGGACCTGGACCTGCTCGAGGCCGCCGACATCCTGCCCGGCGAGCTGGTGTCCATTGTGGACGTCACCAACGGTGCGCGGCTTGAAACCTACACGATCGCCGGTGAGCGCGGCTCGGGCGTGATCGGCATTAATGGTGCAGCGGCGCACCTGATGCACGAGAACGACATTGTCATCCTGATTACCTATGCCGCCATGACCACCGAAGAGGCCAAGTCCTATGAGCCCCGGGTGGTCCACGTGGATCAGAACAACCGGATCATCCAGCTGGGCAACGATCCCGCAGAGGGCCTGACGCCCGGCATGATGCGCCCCCCTTTCGCGCTTAACAACGCCACCCTGTAACCGGAGCGTGTGTCCCGGCCCTTCCCTCCGCCGCGCCCAATGGGCTGACCCTTGCTAGGGGTACTGGCGGGGTTCTTCGTTGTTTGGTGCATCATCCTGGTGGGATGGTTTGTGGGCCGGCAAAGGATCCTCGGCGACAACGCCCGGCCCGTGCTCAGCGGCCTCACCTTCTTCGTCGCCAGCCCGGCACTGCTCTTCGAAACCCTCAGCAAGGCCCGCCTGCAGGAAGTGTTCGCCGAACCACTGCTGGTCACCGCGGTGGCCGCCATCACCACCGCCGCCATCTTCTTCGCCCTCACCAGGTTCTGGCTGAAGCGGGCGCTGCCCGAATCGCTGATGTCCGCCATGTCCGCGTCGCTGGCCAACTCCGCAAACCTGGGTATTCCCATCGCGGTATATGTCCTGGGCGACGCTAGCTATGTGGCACCCCTGCTGATCTTCCAGCTGGCATTCTTCACCCCGATGTTCCTCATGATCCTGGACTCGAGCACCAGCGCGCACCGCACGACCGTTCTGGGGTTCCTGCTGATGATCCTGCGGAACCCCATGATCGTGGGTTCCGGCTTGGGGCTGTTGGTGGCCGGCACGGGCTTCCAGGTCCCGGCGCTGGTGATGGAGCCCATCCACCTGATCGGCGGCGCGGCCATTCCGGCCATGCTGATCGCGTTCGGGATGAGCCTGAACGGCACCCGCCCGCTCCAGGCCACCGCCGGGCGGCGCGTGGATACCCTGCTGGCGAGCGGCTTCAAGCTGGCCATCCAGCCGGCCCTGGCCTATGTTTTCGCGCGCTTCGCGCTGGGAATGGATGGTCACGCGCTGTTCGCGGTGGTGGTCACCTCGGCCTTGCCCACTGCCCAGAACGTTTTCGTGGCCGCAAGTCGGTACCAGACCGGGCTGACCGTCGCCAAGGATACGGTGCTGATCACCACCGTGGTGGCAGTACCGGCGATGATCGGCGTCGCGCTCCTGCTGGCGTGATCCTGGGTCACCGAAAGAAAACCCGACCGCATTACCGCAGCTTGGAGGGCTGATGAATACCGTGTTGGACACCGTGGTGATTGGCGGCGGCGCCATGGGCTCTGCGGCGGCCTGGGCATTGTCCCGCCGGGGCCGGCAGGTCACGCTGGTGGAGCAGTTCGGTCCCGGGCACAGGATCGGCGCGTCGCACGGGGCCACCCGCAACTTCAACCCGGGCTACCACCGGCCGGAGTACGTGGCCATGCTGGCCGAGGGACTGGCGCTGTGGGACGAGCTGGAGCAGGAAAGCGGCGGGCAGCTGCTGGCGCGCACGGGCATCGTGAATCATGGTCCCGGCGGGGACCTCCATAAAGTCTCTGCGGCACTCACTTCCGCCGGTATCCGCGCCGAGTTCCTGGACCCGGCGGAGGCAGGCGAACGGTGGCGCGGGATCCGTTTCGACCTGCAGGTCCTGCACATGCCCGACGGCGGCCAGCTTAACCCGGAGGCCGCACTGCCGGCGTTCCAGCGGCTGGCCGAAGCCCGGGGTGCCGAGATCAGGCACCACACCAAAGTGGTGGGCTTTGAGGTGTTCGACGACGGCGTGCGGCTGACGCTCGAATCGCCTGCGGGCACCGAGGTGGTCACGGCAGCCCAGGCAGTGGTGACGGCCGGCGGCTGGACGTCGAAGCTGCTGGCAAGGGCTGGCGGTAAGGACGTTGCCGGAATCCGGATCCCCCGGCTCAGGGTCAGCCAGGAGCAGCCGGTGCATTTCCGCGTGGCGGACGCGGGCGCGGTGTGGCCCGGCTTCAACCACTACCCCGGGCCGGACTACCAGGGCTGGTACTCCCCCGTTTACGGCATGCAGACCCCCGGCGAAGGCATCAAGGCCGGCTGGCACGGGGTAGGCCCCGAAGTGGACCCGGACCACCGCAACTTCCTGCCCGAACCAATGCAGCTCGCCGCGCTGCAGGACTATGCACGGCAGTGGCTGCCCGGCGTCGACCCCGATTCCTTCGAAGCCATCAGCTGCACGTACACCACCACCCCGGACGAGGACTTCGTCCTGGACCGCGTGGGGCCGGTGGTGATCGGCGCGGGATTCTCCGGCCACGGCTTCAAGTTCACGCCAGTGGTGGGCCGGATCCTGGCGGACCTTGCCACTGGAACCCGGCCCGCGCCGTCGATCTTCCGGGCGTCCCGCTAGCAGGCAGGGCCCTCAGGAACCGGCGTGGCCCTCAGGGCTGGGCACAGCTTCCTGATCCGCAGGTTCACCCGTTTCGGCCTTGACCGAAGGCATGGCCAGCACCGCCGCAACGGTCAGCAGCCCGGCCACCAGCGCGGCCAGGAACACCGCCCCTGAGGCGGCAACCACGGTGGCGGGGTCGCCCTCGCCGCCGCTGCTGCCGCCGTAAATGGAGTTGGCCACGGCGCCGAACACGGCCACGCCCAGGGCGCTGCCGATGGAGCGGGCAAACATGTTGGTGCTGGTCACCACGCCGCGTTCGTGCCAGGGCACGGTGGACTGGGCGGCGATCAGGGTTGGGGTGGCCAGCAGGCCCAGGCCGAGCCCGACGACGAAGCAGCTGATGGCGATCAGTGCCACATTGGGTGCGCTCGCCGTCAGGGACAGGATCAGCAGGCCCACCACGGAGACGGCAATGCCGATCAGGGCCGTGGACTTGAAGCCGATCCGCAGGTAGAACTTTCCGGCCTGTGACGCGCTGAGGGGCCAGCCGAGGGTCAGGGCCGCGAGCGCCAGGCCGGCCACCAGCGGCGAGGAAGACAGGGCGCCTTCCAGGTAGGTGGGCACGTAGGAGGTCAGGCCGATCATCACCGTGCCAACCCCGAAGGACACCAGTGCGGTGGTGGCCAGCAGGCGCCGGGAGACCACCCACGCCGGCAGGATGGGCTCCGCCGCCCGCCGCTCCACCAGGAGGAACGCAACCAGCAGGACTGCACCGATAACGAACACACCGATGCTGATGGGCGAGTTCCATGCCCACGCCTGGCCGCCCTGCAGGGCGCCGAGGATAAGGAGGCCGAGCGAGCCGGCCAGGAGCACGGCCCCGGCGTAGTCCACCTTGTGCTCTGCCCGTTCCACGTTTTCATGGAGGGTGCGGACCAGCATCCACCCGGCCAGCAGGCAGAGCGGCACATTGACCAGGAAGATGCCGCGCCAGATGCCCAGCGCGGAGAAGATGCCGCCCAGGCTGGGGCCCACCACCGAGGAGATGGCCCAGACGCTGGCCAGGTAGCCCTGGACCTTGGCCCGTTCCTGCAGGGTGTAGATGTCGCCCGCGATAGTGACGGCGACCGGCAGCACGGCACCGGCGCCCAGTCCCTGCAGCGCGCGGAAAGCGATCAGCGACGGCATGCTCCAGGCCACGCCGCACATCACTGAACCAAGCAGGAACAGGCCAATGCCGGTCAGGATGATGGGCTTGCGGCCTGCCATGTCCGAGAGCTTGCCGTAAATGGGAACAGAGACGGCCTGCGCCAGCAGGTAGGCAGAGAAGAGCCAGGGGAAGGACGAGAAGCCGCCCACGTCCTTGACGATCGAGGGGACCGCTGTGGCCACGATGGTGGAGTCGATGGCCACGAGTCCCGTGGACAGCATCAGGGCAATGAGGATGGGGCCCCGTTCGGAACGGAACCCCACTCCCTGGGCGCGGGCGGTCATCATCATTCTCGTTTCAGTCTTTTGGGTCCCTGTTACCTCCACTCTAAGTACCCATGGCGGATGCCGACTATCGTCTGTGCTGGTGTTCGTCCAGGAGCCGCGCACATCGGATGAAGCCCAGGTGCGAGTACGCCTGCGGATGGTTCCCAAGGTGGGTCTCCGTACCGGGGTCGTATTCCTCCGGGAGCAGCCCGGTGGGGCCGAAAAGGTTCACCAGCTGATCGAACAGGTCCCAGGCCTCATCGATGCGGCCCACGGCCACGTACGCCTCAATCAGCCAGGTGGTGCAGATATGGAACCCGCCCTCCAGCCCCGGCAGGCCGTCGTCGTACCGGTAGCGGAAGACGGTGGGACCCACCCGCAGCTCCCGCTCAACGGCAGTCACGGTGTCCAGGAAGCGCCGGTCCGAGACGTCCAGCAGGCCGGAGAGGCCGATGTGCAGGACGGCGGCATCAAGGTCGGGGCTGTCGTAGGCCACGGTGTAGGACTTTGCCGTATCGTCCCAGCCCTCGCGCAGCACCTCGTCGCGGATGGTTCCGGCCATGGGCGCCCAGGCCGGGTCCGGTTCGCGGCCGTGGCGGACCGCCGTGCGCAGCGCCCGGTCGAGGGTAACCCAGCACATCACCTTCGAATAGACGTGGTGGCGCGCTGCCCGCCGGGCCTCCCAGATGCCGTGGTCCGGTTCGTGCCAGCGGGCCAGGACCGCCGAGGCCATCTGGACCATCAACTCCCAGTGCTCGTCGCCCAGCGCGCCTTCGCGTTCGCTCAGGTTGTGGATCAGGTCGGCAATGGGCCCAAAAACGTCCAGCTGGACCTGGTGGTCAGCGGCGTTTCCGATCCTCACGGGGCGGGAGCCTGCGTACCCCGGGAGGCTGTCGACGACGGCTTCCGTGGAGAGCGGCGCGCCCGTCACGGAGTAGAGGGGATGCAGCCATTCGGGGCCGGGTGCGTGTTCGAGGATCCGCCCCAGCCAGGCCAGGAACCCGGCCGCCTCCGTGGTGGAGCCCAGGTCCACCAGTGCGTTGACTGTCATGGAGCCGTCGCGCAGCCAGCAGTAGCGGTAGTCCCAGTTCCTGGTGCCGCCGATTCCTTCGGGCAGTGAAGTGGTGGGTGCCGCGAGGACAGCACCGGTGGGTTCATGCACCAGGGCACGGAGCACCAGGGCGGACCGTCGCACCAGGGAGGGTTTGACGGAGGGCAGTTCCAAGCCCTGCACCCACTGGCGGGCGTGCAGTGCCACTCCTGCCCGGCGTTCGGTCTCCCCTGCAGGGTCCGCCGGCTGCGGTTCAGTATCGCCGCAGCGCAGGTTGAGCACCACCGGGCCGTCCTTCAGGTTGACGGACGCCGTGGCCGTGGCGTGGCGGCCGTCGGACGTGATGCTGAAGGTAACGCCCAGTGCAAACAGGATGATGGGTTCGGAAGTGCCCACCACATGCACTTCGCCGCCACGGGCCTCCATGCTGAACGGCGCATTGGCGTAGTCCGGCCGGGGAGCAAAAGTAATCCTTGCCGCGCCTTGGCCCGTCAGGACCCGGACCAGGCTGGTGATGCCGTTCGGCGCGGGCTCCAGATAGTCGGAGACCGTGACGTCGGCCCAGCGGGTTTCAACAATCATGGTGCTGTCCACGTACCGCTGCCCCAGCACCTGGGAGGCTTTGACCGGTTCCACCGAGAAATGGCCGGCGGCGTCACCGCCCAGGATGTGCGCGAACAGGGAGCCGGAATCCGGCAGCGGGTGGCTCATCCAGCAGATCTTCGCGTCCGGCGTCAGCAGGGCGGTGGACGAGCCGTTGCCGATCATGGTGTGCCGTTCGAGGCCCACGGCGTCCTCGCCGAACAGCCACGCCCGCCGCAGTTCGAAAAGGAGGGCCAGCACCCTGGCGAAGGCTTCCGGGTCGCGGACGCGGTGCGCGGCGGACGTTTCCCCCGGCCCTACCCGGAGCCCCAGGTCCGGTCCACGCAGCGTTGCGATGGCCAGCTCGTCGCTGTAGGCGTCCCCTGCGAACATGGCTGCGCTGGCCCCGAGCCGGGACCTGAGGGTTTCGAGTGCCTCGGCTTTGGCTGGTTCCAGCACGGACAGGTCCAGCACGGAACCGTCCACAATGAAGAACAATCCGTGTGCGCGGGCAATCTCCCGGGCCGTTTCCGTCACGGACTCCACCACTTCCGGCGTCGCGGGCCGGGTGTGGACAGAAACGGCCACGGGTTTGCGTTCAATCCAGATGCCTTTGTGGAAGCCCACGGCCTCGTTGAGGGCGGCGTTGACCTTTTGCAGGACGGCTTCGGTGGCCAGGGTCTGGGCGTGCGCAAATCCCATGTCCGCCTCCGCGCCATGGGATCCGACCAGGTGCACTTCCACGGGCAGCCGCGACACCGCCGCGAGGTCGCGGAGCGAGCGGCCGGAAATAATGGCCGCATGGGTGTTCGGGAGGGCCGCGAGGGCCCGCAAGGCGATGGCTGCGCTGCCCAGGGGCAGGATCTCGGTGGAGATCCCTTCTGCATCGCAGAGAGTGCCGCCGTAGTTGCAGGCCACCAGCAGGCTGGGCACCCGTGCCAGCACTTTGAGCTCCGCCAACAGCGCCGGTGTCAGCCCGTTGTCCGCCGCGTCCGACTGGATAAAGGCGCGGAGCATCTCCAACGGAAGGGACCGGGTGAGCAGCGCGGAATCCGCCACGCTTTGGTTCAACGGCGTAGGCATCCAGGTACCCCTTCGAGGCAGAACCAGTCCGGGACTGCAGCCGCTGGATCACCAAGGGGCTACCGGTTGGTGCCCCGCCCGGAAATTCCAGTTCCCGAGGGGGCACTTCCCATAGTCAGCCTCCGGGGTTTCCCCCAAAAGTCCCCTTCATTGCGTATGTGTAAAAGTCCGGGCGGCCGGGGCGTGTGATCCCGACGACTCCCGGAAAGCTAGACCCGCAGCAGTCCGGCAGCCTCTGCCAGCAGCTCAACGGAGCGCAGTCGGTCCTTGGTTCCGGGGCTCTGGTGCGCCACGATGAGTTCGTCGGCGTCGGCGTGCTTGCCGAAGCTGTCCAGGTAATCAAGGACGACGTCGGGCGTTCCCACGGCAGAGTAAGTCATCATTTGTGCCATGTGGCGTCCCTGCGGCGAGTCCAGGATCATGTCCGCCTCGTCGTCGGTGAATTCACGGCCGCCGCCGAAGAACAGGGAGACGCGGGCACGTTTGGTGGCCTGGAACATGGCCTGCGCCTCGGAGGCTGAATCGGCGGCGATGACGTTGACACCGGCGATTACGTGCGGGGCGTCCAGCTGGGCGGACGGCTTGAACTCGCGGCGGTAGATGGCCACGGCGTCCTGCAGCGCGGCAGGGGCAAAGTGCGATGCGAAGGCGTAGGGCAGGCCAAGCTGTGCCGCCAGGCGGGCCCCGAACAGGGACGAGCCCAGGATGTAGAGCGGAACGTTGGTCCCCTTGCCGGGGGTGGCCTCCACGCCCTCGATGCGGGTTGGCCCGGTCAGGTAGCCCTGCAGTTCCAGGACATCCTGGGGAAAGCTGTCAGCCGACATGGGGTCGCGGCGAAGAGCGCGCATGGTGTTCTGGTCGCTGCCGGGTGCCCGGCCCAGGCCCAGGTCAATCCGTCCCGGGTGCAGGGTTTCCAGGGTGCCGAACTGTTCGGCGATGGTCAGCGGTGAATGGTTGGGCAGCATGATCCCGCCGGCGCCCAGCCGGATGCTTTCGGTATGCGCGGCCACGTGGGCGATCAGCACGCTGGTGGCGGAGGAGGCGATGGAGGACATGTTGTGGTGCTCGGCGTACCAGACGCGGCGGTAGCCCAGCTTTTCGGCGCTTTGCGCCATGGCCACGCTGCCTGCGAAACTCTCCGCCGCCGTCTGGCCTTTGCCGATGGTTGCCAGGTCAAGGATGGAGAGGGGAAGAGTCACGTTGGGTGCGGCCTTTCAGGAACGTTTCGTGTGGGGTTGCCGGCCGGATTGCGGCAGGCACTTGATGCATAACGACGGCGGGGCCCGGCTTATTTCGCAGCCATCAGGAATACTCAGCACACTGAGCATGTTGCCGCCCCTATGAGCCATGATTCAACGAACCAGCTGGAACTGTCCGCAACGATCGACCTCAAGGACCTGGGAACCGTGCACCGGCTCGGTTTCGGTGCCATGCGCATTGTTGGCGACGGAGTGTGGGGTGAGCCCGCGGACCGCGCGGCCGCCGTGGCTGTGGTGCGCCGCGCCGTCGAACTCGGCGTGGACTTCATCGACACCGCCGACTCCTATGGCCCCAACATCAGCGAGGAAATCATCGCCGAAGCGCTCCACCCGTACAAGGAGGGCCTGAAGATCGCCACCAAGGTGGGCTTCACCCGCACCGGTCCCAACAAGTGGATTCCCGTGGGCCGGCCGGAATACCTGCGCCAGCAGACGGAACTGAGCCTGCGCAAGCTCAAGGTGGACACCCTGGACCTGCTGCAGCTGCACCGGATCGATCCCAAGGTGGACGCCGAGGAGCAGTTCGGCGTGCTGCGGGAGCTCCAGGACGAAGGTAAGGTCCGCGCCCTTGGCCTGTCGCAGGTGAGCGTGGCGGACCTGGAAGCGGCCGGCAAGCACTTCACGGTGTCCACGGTGCAGAACCGCTACAACCTGACCGACCGCAGTTCCGAAGACGTGCTGCGCTACTCGGAGGAGAACGGCATCGGCTTCATCCCGTGGGCGCCGATTTCCGCCGGCGAACTTGCGCAGCCGGGCGGGCCGCTGGATGAGGCTGCCAAGCGCCTGGGCGCCACCACCTCCCAGGTGGCACTGGCCTGGCTGCTCCGCCGCTCCCCCGTCATGATACCCATCCCCGGCACCGGCTCCGTGCAGCACCTCGAAGAGAACATGGCCGCCGCCGGCATCACGCTCGACGACGACACCTACGCTGAGCTCGAAGCTGCCGGCAAGTAAAGAATTACAGACAGGAGAACCACCATGGCAAACATCCTGATGGTCGTCTCGGCCGCAGATTCCCTCACCATGAAGGACGGCAGCGAGCACCCCACCGGCTACTGGGCAGAGGAACTGGTGGTGTCCCACCAGACCCTGACCGACGCCGGCCACAACGTCCACATCGCAACCCCGGGTGGACGCAAACCCACCGTCGACCAGGTG
>DATIMT010000344.1:0-13526 GCA_035475035.1 Arthrobacter sp. | reverse complement strand
TGAATGCTGTTCCGCTGCCTCCGTGTGCCGCGTTGGTCGGCCATTACCGGAACCGATAGCATTGACGGTGGCTGGCTGTGGTCCCCGTATGCCACAAGCTATGAAGCCTTAACTTTGAATAGGAGACACCCGTGTCAGATGCCCAGCAGATCACCCTTCTCGTCGATGGCGAAGAGACCAAGGTGACTACCGGGACAACCGGTGCGGAACTCTTCTTTGAGCGCCGCGACGTCGTTGTGGCCCGCGTCAATGGCGAACTGAAGGACCTGGACCAGGAACTTCCCGAAGGCGCCGAGGTGGAGGGCGTCACCATTGATTCGCCCGACGGCCTGAACGTCCTGCGCCACTCCACCGCCCACGTCATGGCCCAGGCCGTACAGCAGCTGCGCCCCGACGCCAAGCTCGGCATCGGCCCCTACATCACCGACGGCTTCTACTTCGACTTCGACGTTGCCGAACCCTTCACGCCCGAGGACCTCAAAACCCTCGAAAAGATGATGCAGAAGATCATCAACCAGAACCAGAAGTTCGTCCGCCGCGTGGTCAGCGAGGACGAAGCCCGCGACGCCATGAAGAACGAACCCTACAAGCTGGAACTGCTGGGAAAGAAGAACGACGCCGCCGAGGCCGGTGAAGGCGTGAACGTCGAGGTCGGCGCGGGTGACATCACCATCTATGACAACGTGGAGCGCAAGGAAGGCAGCACCGTCTGGTGCGACCTTTGCCGCGGCCCGCACCTGCCCAACACCAAGCTGATCTCCAACGCCTTCGCACTGACCCGTTCGTCGTCGGCCTACTGGCTCGGCAACCAGAAGAACCAGCAGCTGCAGCGCATCTATGGCACCGCCTGGCCCACCAAGGAGGCGCTGAAGGCCTACCAGGAGCGCATTGCCGAAGCCGAGCGCCGCGACCACCGCAAGCTCGGCTCCGAACTTGACCTGTTCTCCTTCCCGGACGAACTGGGCTCGGGCCTGCCCGTCTTCCACCCCAAGGGCGGCATCATCCGCAAGGAGATGGAGGACTACTCCCGGCAGCGCCACGTCGAGGCCGGCTACGAATTCGTCTACACGCCGCACATCACCAAGGGCCACCTGTACGAGGTCTCCGGCCACCTGGACTGGTACAAGGACGGCATGTTCCCCGCCATGCACGTGGACGCCGAACTCAATGAGGACGGAACGGTGCGCAAGCCCGGCCAGGACTACTACCTGAAGCCGATGAACTGCCCCATGCACAACCTCATCTTCCGCGCCCGCGGCCGGTCCTACCGCGAACTGCCGCTGCGGCTGTTCGAATTCGGTGCTGTCTACCGCTACGAAAAGTCCGGTGTGGTGCACGGCCTCACCCGGGTGCGCGGCATGACACAGGACGACGCCCACATCTACTGCACCCGCGAGCAGATGAAGGACGAGCTCACCAAGACCCTGAACTTCGTCCTGGACCTGCTCAAGGACTACGGGTTGAACGACTTCTACCTGGAGCTGTCCACCAAGGATCCAGAGAAGTACGTGGGCGACGACGCCACCTGGGAGGAAGCCACGAGGACCCTTTCGGAGGTGGCGCAGGAGTCCGGGCTGGAGCTGGTGCCGGATCCGGGCGGAGCTGCCTTCTACGGCCCGAAGATTTCCGTGCAGGCGAAGGATGCGCTGGGACGCACCTGGCAGATGTCCACCATCCAGCTGGACTTCAACCTTCCTGAGCGCTTCGAGCTGGAATTCCAGGCCGCCGACGGAACGCGCCAGCGTCCGGTCATGATCCACCGTGCGCTCTTCGGATCGGTGGAGCGGTTCATGGGCGTCCTCACCGAGCACTATGCCGGCGCGTTCCCCGCCTGGCTGGCGCCGGTGCAGGTGGTGGGCATCCCGGTGGCGGAGACATTCAACGAGTACATGTTCGACGTCGTTGATCAGCTTAAGGCGGCGGGTATCCGCGCCGAGGTGGATACGTCCTCCGACCGGTTCCCCAAGAAGATCCGCACCGCCAGCAAGGACAAGATCCCGTTCGTGCTGATCGCCGGCGGTGACGACGCCGAGGCGGGTGCCGTTTCATTCCGGTTCCGCGACGGCAGCCAGGACAACGGCGTGCCCGTGGCGGAAGCAGTGAAGCGGATCACCGAAGCCGTCCGCAACCGGACCAGCTAGCCGAACGGAAGCAGCACAGTGCAGGAGAACACAGGCGCGGGGTATCCAGGCGATGCCGGCGTTACCGACGACTTCGCCCTCGCCGGTGTCCCGGACGCCTTCCAGCGCCTGTGGACTCCGCACCGCATGGCCTACATCAAGGGCGGGCAACACCAGTTCAAGAACGAAAATGACTGCCCGTTCTGCGTGGGCCCGGCCCGGAGCGACGAAGAAGCCCTCATCGTCCACCGTGGCCGCACCTGCTACGTGGTGCTCAACCTTTTCCCCTACAATCCCGGGCACCTGCTGGTGTGCCCGTACCGGCACATCCCGGACTACACGGACCTCACCGTTGAAGAAACGGCGGAGTTCGCTGACCTGACCCAGACCGCCATGCGGGTCCTGCGCAAGGTGTCCAATCCCGGCGGCTTCAACCTTGGCATGAACCAGGGGGTTGTAGGGGGAGCCGGAATCTCGGCGCACCTGCACCAGCACATCGTTCCGCGGTGGGGAGGGGACGGCAATTTCTTCCCCATCATCGCCCAGACCAAGGCCATCACCCAGACCCTTGATGAGGTCCGGAAGCAAGTGGCTGAGGCCTGGCCTGGGGAGTCGGATGCTGAATAGGCATGCCCGCGGCTTCTTCACCGCGCTGTTTACCCCGCTGGCCCGCTGGCTCCTGAAAATCGGTGTCTCCCCGGACGCGGTGACCATCCTCGGTACTGCAGGGGTTGCGGCGGGAGGCCTGGTCTTCTACCCGCTGGGGCAGCTCTTCTGGGGCACACTCTTCATCACCGCGTTCATCTTCTCGGATGTCCTGGACGGCATCATGGCGCGGATGCAGGGCGTGAAGAGCCGGTGGGGAAACTTCCTGGACTCCACGCTCGACAGGATTGCCGACGGTGCCCTTTTCGCTGGTGTGTCCGTATGGTTCTTCACCGGCGGCAACAACACCGCCATCGCTGTATCGGCCCTGCTCTGCCTCGTCCTGGGCATGGTTGTCTCATACGCCCGCGCCAAAGCGGAGTCCCTGGGCTTCACGGCCAACGTCGGGATCGCGGAGCGGGCCGAGCGCCTGGTATCCGTCCTGGTGGTCACAGGTTTGACCGGCCTCGGGCTCCCCCCGGTGGTGCTCCTGGCAACGCTGATTCTCCTGGCGGCGGCCAGCCTCATCACAGTGGTCCAGCGCGTCATCTCCGTTCGCCGGCAGGCACTGGCGGAACCCACACCGGCTGATTAAGCATGATTAAGCCGGCCGGGCGGCGGGGGACTAGTATAAAGATTGCCCGGTCAATGGACCCGGCAATCCGTGCGTGCACGTCCGGCAGCAGCCGCCGCATGCCCGGCGAAGATCATCTAGCTACCCATAGGGGTTTTTGTGTCTACACCTGATGTAAGCAACGAGGCCGGTTCGTCCGCGAACAGCGTCACGGGCAGCAGCCGCGTGAAGCGTGGCATGGCCGAGATGCTCAAGGGCGGCGTCATCATGGACGTCGTCAACGTCGAACAGGCCCGCATCGCCGAAGATGCCGGTGCCGTGGCGGTCATGGCGCTGGAGCGTGTTCCGGCCGATATCCGCGCCCAGGGCGGCGTGTCCCGGATGTCCGATCCGGACATGATCGACCAGATCATCGATGCTGTCTCCATCCCCGTGATGGCCAAGGCCCGCATCGGCCACTTCGTCGAGGCCCAGATCCTGCAGTCCCTCGGCGTTGACTACATCGACGAGTCCGAGGTCCTCACCCCTGCGGACTACGTCAACCACATCGACAAGTGGAACTTCAAGGTTCCCTTCGTCTGTGGCGCCACCAACCTTGGTGAGGCCCTGCGCCGCATCAACGAGGGCGCGGCCATGATCCGGTCCAAGGGCGAGGCCGGCACCGGCGACGTCTCCAACGCCACCGGCCACATGCGCAAGATCCGCTCCGAGATCGCCCGGCTGTCCTCCCTGCCCGAGGACGAGCTGTACGTCGCGGCCAAGGAACTGCAGGCCCCGTACGAACTGGTCAAGGAAGTCGCCGCTGCCGGCAAGCTCCCCGTGGTGCTGTTCACCGCCGGAGGCATCGCCACCCCCGCTGACGCGGCCATGATGATGCAGCTCGGCGCCGACGGTGTCTTCGTTGGCTCCGGCATCTTCAAGTCCGGCAACCCCGCCCAGCGCGCCGCCGCCGTCGTCAAGGCCACCACCTTCTACGACGACCCCGACGTCATCGCCAAGGCCTCCCGCGGCCTCGGCGAAGCCATGGTGGGCATCAACGTCGACGAGATCCCCCAGCCGCACCGCCTGGCCGAGCGCGGCTGGTAACTCTCGCCTCCTGGGGGCGTCGGGCGGCGCGATCCTCTGCGTGCTATTCCCCGCGCCCCCGCTAAGGCCGCTTCGCGGCGAGCGGAGGCGCGGGGCCCCTTTTACGCACGCTGCCGGACCGCGCCGTCCGCTGCCTTCCGTCTTTATATACGACGCCGGTTCCTCCCTCTTTCGGTGGGGACCGGCGTCGTCCGTTAACCTCACCGATTGCTCCGTACTTGTCGTTATCAGGCCTCAAAAGGACACTTACGGAGCAATGGATGGGGTTTAGTCCAGGCCGCGGCGCTTTAGCAGGGGTTCCAGGTGCGCTTCGCGGCCTCTCAGCGTCCGGAACGACTCCAGGGGATCCCGGCTGTTTCCGCGGGAGAGGAGCTCCTCGCGGAAGCGTTCACCGTTGCTGCGGGTCAGGCCGCCGCCTTCTTTGAACCAGTCCACCGTGTCCGCGTCCAGCACCTCGCTCCAGATGTAGGAGTAGTAGCCGGCCGCGTAGCCTGCGCCGGCGAAGATGTGCTGGAAGTAGCCGGTCCGGTACCGGGGCGGAATAAGTGGGTGGGCGATTCCTGCAGCAGCGAGGGCCTTTGCCTCGAACTCCAGGGCGTCGTCGGGTACCTGTCCCGGCTCCAGCGTGTGCCAGGCAAGGTCGAGAAGGGCCGCGCCCAGGTACTCGGTGGTGGCGAATCCCTCACCCCAGAGCCGTGATTCTTCCAGTCGGTCCGCGACGTCCTGCGGAAGCGGCTCGCCCGTGATGTGATGGCGGGCGTAGTTGGACAGAACCTGCGGCCAGGTAATCCACATCTCGTTGACCTGCGACGGGTACTCCACGAAATCCCTCGGCACCGACGTGCCCGAAAAGCGTGGATAGGTGACATTGGAGAAAAGCCCATGCAGTGCGTGGCCGAACTCGTGAAAGAGCGTGCGCAGTTCGTCCAGGCTGAGCAGGGTCGGCTCCCCGGCCGGGGGCTTGGAAATGTTCAGCGTATTGGTCACCACGGGCTGCGTGCCCAGCAGCGCCGACTGGTCCACGAGTGAGTTCATCCAGGCGCCCCCCCGCTTTGATTCACGCGCGTAGTAGTCGCCCAGGAAAAGCCCCAGCCCGGTGCCGTCCGCGTTGCGGACCTCCCAGGTGCGCACGTCCGGGTGATAGGCGTGGAGGTCGGTCCGCTCGTGGAAGGTGATCCCGTACAGCGACGTGGCCGCAAAGAACACGCCGTCGGTAATCGTCCGGTCCAGTTCAAAGTACGGACGGAGTGCCTGTTCGTCGACGTCGTACTTTTCCCGCCGCACCTTCGCCGAGTAGTAGGCCCAGTCCCATGCTTCCAGCGGATGCCCGGCAATGTCGGCCAGCGCAGCCGCCTCGGCGTCGGCGTTGCGGATGGCTGCCGGCGCCAACCGGTTGAGCATCGTCCGGACTGCTTCGAAATCCGGCGCCGTCTGGCGGTCCGCCACCAGTTCGGCATAGTTGGCGAATCCCAGCAGCTGAGCCTTCTCCGCCCGCAGACCGGCCATCTCCCTGGCCAGGTCCAGGACATCCAGGCTGCCGCCGTCGCTGCCCCTTGCCACAGATGCTTCGAACAGACGACGACGGACGTCCCGGTTCTCGAGCGCGGCCAGGGCCGGCTGGTTGCCGGGCTGGATCAGGGTGAGCAGGTATTGGCCGTCATGTCCGGCGGCGCGGGCTGCTTGCGCAGCTGCGGCGACGTCGTCGGCGGGCAGGCCGGCGAGGTCGCCGGCATCATCCAGCAGCAGGGCTGCGGACTTTATCCCTTCCTTGACCCGCTGGCCAAACTCCGTGCCCAGCCGGGCCAGTTCGGCGTTGATGGCCCGCAACCGCTCCTGGCCCGGCGCGTCCAGGTGGATGCCGGACTGGCGGAACTCCTTGAGGTATTCCGCCACCAAGCGGGAGGACTCAGGATCGCAGGCATCGGTATCGATGGCGGCAAAGCGATCAAACAGGCCCCGGTCGAGGAACACCTGGTCCTGGTGGGCGGAGAACCGCGGCGACAGCTCCGTTTCGAGCTCCCGGATCTGGCTGGAGGCATCGGCCGACACCAGGGTGAAGAACGCCGCTGCTGCCCGGTTCAGCAGCTGCCCTGAGCGTTCCATGGCGAGTGCTGTGTTTTCGAACGTGGCAGGTTCGGAGTTGCTGGTGATGGCCTGGATCTCGTCCAGCTGCGCGGACAATCCTGCGTCGATGGCTTCAGCGTAATGCTCCACGGTCAGGTCTTCGAACGGTGGAAGGCCGTAGGGCAGGGGGCTGGCGGCAAGGAGGGGGTTGGTCATGGGGTAAACCTTTCACAGCCGGGCGCGCTTCTCAATCAACCGGTATGGCACGCATTCCCGGCCGGCATCCCTACAATTGCCGCTAGGGGAGTCCGGCCCGGGCCCCCTGAAGCGCGTATGGTGCAGCACTCACGGTTTGGCAATGACGAAAAGGGAGCTTGGCCCATGACCAAAGGTGGCACAAGGCCGGGGACCGCCTTCGCCGGCATACCGCTCCGATGGGTGGGGCCCGGCGCCATCATGGTGCTGGTGGGAGCCTATGGAATCTTCTGGTACCTGGCCCGGCCGGCCGGCGAGCCGGTCCTGGGACATATGGGCCAGCTCCTCGGCGGGGAATCCGTGCTGCTGTATTCGATCGCGCTGGTCCTGGTCAGCACCCTCCCTCAGGTGGAGCCGGTCTTCGGCGGCATAGACCACGCCGCCATCTGGCACCGCAGGGCGGCGATCACGGCAAGCATCCTGTTGCTGCCGCATATCGAACTTGCCGCCAATCCGGAAGCAACCAGTCTTGGTAAGACCCTGGCAGTGGTTGCCATCTGCGGGCTCGCCGCCCTCGTGGTGTGGGCAGTCCTGCCGCGCTGGCGGACCATGCTTCCTGCGCCGGTCCGCCGCCTTGTTCACGCTTCCTTGCAGGTCCGGCCCTTGCAACTGGCGGCCCGCCTGCTGGGCGGCTACGAGCGGTGGCGGGGCTTCCACCGGCTCACCGGGTTGTTCCTGGCAGCCGGATTCCTGCACGGCCTGCTCGACGCCAGTGCGTTTGCGGCTGTGCCCGCACTTCGGTGGAGCTATGTGGCCATCGGCGGGACGGGGCTGGCCTTCTATGCTTATCGTGAGTTGCTGGCGCGGCGCTTCCTGCCACACCACGACTACCAAGTGGCCGAGGTCCGGCCGGTGGCGCCGGACCTGGTCGAGGTGGCGCTCCGTCCCTTGGGACGGCCCTTGGCCTTCAAGCCTGGCCAGTTCGCCATGGTCTACCTGGAAACAGCGGAAGGCTGGCAACGGCACCCCTTCTCCATCTCAGGCCCGGCCCGGGATGGCGGGATCAGCATTACCGTCAAGGCGCTGGGCGACCACACCACCAGGCTTCCGGACGTCG
Organism: Arthrobacter sp.; assembly: GCA_035475035.1. GTDB lineage: Bacteria > Actinomycetota > Actinomycetes > Actinomycetales > Micrococcaceae > Arthrobacter. Next base: position 5,725 of record DATIMT010000344.1, on the reverse strand, counting down.
TCCAGCCGGGGATGCCGGCCGTTGTCGGGGGACCCTACGGACGTTTTGACCGGCACCGCGGAACACCGCATCAGGTCTGGATCGCCGGCGGAGTGGGAATCACGCCCTTCCTGAGCTGGCTGCGGTCCCTGGACGGGGAGCTCCATGAAGATGTCCACTTCTTCGTCACCTCGGCAGGTCCGTCGCCCTTTGCCGGCGAGATCACCGCCGCCGGCAAGAAACATCCCGGGCTCACGGTCCATCTAGTGGACACGGAGGTGGACGGGCGGCTGACCCCGGAGACTGTCCTTGCCGCAGTGGACACTGAGCCACGACGGTTGTCGGTCTTCATGGGTGGACCCGATCCCATGTTGCGGCAGTTCCGCAAAGCCTTCCAGGCGGCGGGCGTCCGCCGGGCCAACATCCACCGGGAATATTTCATGTGGCGGTGAACCGCTACTGTCCCGCCAAGTTCCAGTTCAGCGATGTTCCAGCGCGCGGTGTTCCAGGTCAGCGGGGCCGGCGTGCCGCATGTTCCCGCGCCAGGACAGCGTAGGCGTCGTCCGGCTTGCCGGGGGAGAAACTGCCGAACTTCCGCTCCGCTGCCGTGCGGATGAGGAAGTCGGCGATCGCGGGGTTCTTTGGCAGCAGTGAGCCGTGCAGGTAGCTGGCCACGATGTTGCGGTAGCGGGCCCCTTCATGGCCGTCGTTGCTGTTGTTTCCCGTTCCCTTGGCAACAGTGCCGAGTGGCCGCACTCCGCTGCCCAGTGTGGTTTGGCCGCTGTGGTTTTCGTAGCCGAGAACTTCGCCGAATTCGGTGGTGGAGACTTTGACGTTGCCGATCAGGCGCTCATCGGTTCCGTGCGTTTCCACGTCCAGGACGCCGATGCCCGGAATGACGGCGCCGGTGCGCGTTTTGAAGAAGCGGCCAAAAAGCTGGTAGAGCCCACAAATGACCAGCATCGGGGCGCCATCTTCGGCCAACTCCTTAAGTTCGCCGCAGCGGGCCTGGAGGTCGTCCTGTATCACCAGCTGCCCGCTGTCCTGCCCGCCGCCGCCGACGATGATGTCCACGCCGTCAGGGAAGGGATCGCCCACGTTGTACTCGAGCAGTTCAGGGGTATAGCCGTGCCAGGCGATGCGGCGCTGCAGGACCAGGGCATTGCCCCAGTCGCCGTAGATGTTCATGTCCCGCGGGTACAGCTGGACCACGCGGATGGTGCCCTTGGACCCGCCGCCAGCGGCTTCTGTTTCTGCCGGATTCACGAGACAACCTCCACGGTGGTGATCTTGGACAGTTCCCGGCGGATGGCCAGCATGGCGGTGTAGGTGCAGAAGATCCGCTTGGGCTTGCCCTGCCCTTCCCTGATGAACGCTGCCAGGGCGGCCGGAATTTCGGGCTGCACCGCCCCGACGCGGACGTCGTCATACTGCAGCCGCAACGCCATGTCGTAGGCGCGGGATCCGGTCAGCTGTTCCACGCCGCCCTCACGGAGGGAGTCGAACTCCACGTCCCAGAGCCAGGACATGTCCCGCCCGTCCGCGTAGTTGTCATTGATGGCGATCATGGTGGCGTACCCCCCGGCCGGGAACGACTTCAGTCCCAGCCGGAAGCCGCTGGGGTTTTTCACGAGCACCAGGTCCAGCGGCTGCCCGTCCACGGTGAGGCTTTCGCCGCGGCCAAAGGCCGGGGCCACCCGGGACAGCGCCTCCAGTAAGGTCGCGTGGTTGGCGGTGGCGGCGCCGCCGCCGCAGATGCTGCGGGCGAGCGTCAGGGCGGCCGCTGCGTTGAAGATGTTGTACACGCCGCGCAGCTTCATCGCCGTGGTGACCGTACCGCCGTCGTACTCAAACTCGGCGCTGTCCGCGCCCACTTTGCGGAGCACGACGTCGGCCGCCGGCTTTTGCGGCAGGCCCGCCGGAGCGGGGCTGCCTGGAGCGGCGCGCATATCGTCGTCATTGGGAAAGGTGCCCAGGAGGGAGTCGTCAAGGCCGAAGTACTTGACCTCCTGGCCCGTCAGGCTGTCAGCAATCCTCGCCACCCGCGGGTCCTCACGGTTCAGGACAACCGTTCCGGTCGTCTTCGCGGCGATGTGCTGCAGGAGCTGTGCCGTTTTGTCGATCTCCCCGAAGCGGTCCAACTGGTCGCGCAGAACGTTGAGCAGCAGGCAGTACCGGGGCGGGACACTGTTCACGAAATGGACTGCATGGGCTTCGTCGAGTTCCAGGACAGCGACGTCCGCGTCCAGCCGGCCACGCCAGTCCACCTCGCCCAGGAGGGCTGCCGCCACGCCCCGGGTGAAGTTGCTGCCGGTCCGGTTCGTGAAGACTTTCAGGCCCTGGCTTTCCAGCAGTTCAACCACCATCTTGGTGGTGGTTGTCTTGCCGTTGGTGCCGCTGACCACAGCCACGCCATGGGGCAGCGTGGTGAGCGTCCGCCGCATGAAGCCGGGGTCGATTTTCTCTACCACCAGCCCTGGAAGCGCGGACCCGCCGCCCCGCAGCCGGGACACCCTGCGGACCAGCTTGCCGAGCGGAACACTGAAGAAGACCATGTTTTGAATATATCCCAGCAGCGGCATGCAACCTTTGCCGGCCACGTCACGGCGGCAGCAGCCATGGGGCCGGGCCCGTATGCTGGAGGGATGACAAATCCCCCTTCTGATGCTCCTGCGCGGGTGGGCTCAGGCCTGCGGATTGGTGTCCTGGCCCTGCAGGGAGACTTCCGCGAGCACCTCCGCGCTGCGGAAGCCACCGGCGCACAGGGCGTTGCTGTCCGCCGTCCCGAGGAGCTCGATGGCTTGGACGGCCTCATCATCCCCGGCGGCGAGTCCACCACGATCGACAAACTGGCGCGCGCCTTCGACCTTGCCGACCCCCTTCGGAAGCACATAGCAGAGGGTTTGCCTGTCTTTGGATCGTGCGCAGGCATGATCCTGCTCGCGGACCGGATCGCCGATCCCGCAACCGATCTTTCCGGCGCACCCCAACAGACGTTCGGCGGCCTGGACATCACCGTCCGCCGCAACGCCTTCGGCCGGCAGCGCGAGTCCTTCGAAACCGACCTGGACTTCAAGGGACTGGACTTCAGCGCCACGGAGTCGGGCGTGGAGCCGGTGCATGCAGTCTTCATCCGGGGCCCCTGGGTGGAGCAGGTGGGTACAGATGTGGAGGTCCTGGCCCAGGTGGAACCGGCCGACCCCGACCAGGCGTCCCACGCAGTGCCGCTCCCCGGGGCGGCTAGAATTGTTGCAGTGCGTTCCGGCCAGCTGCTGGCCACCTCCTTCCATCCGGAAGTGACCGGCGAGAAACGCGTACACGAACTTTTTATCCGCATGATCAGAGGAGAAGCGTAAAGCATGTCAGGCCACTCCAAATGGGCAACGACGAAGCACAAAAAGGCGATCATTGACAGCCGCCGCGCAAAGTCGTTCGCCAAGCTGATCAAGAACATCGAAGTTGCCGCCCGCATGGGCGGACCTGACCTCGCCGGCAACCCGGGCCTGGAACTTGCCGTGACCAAGGCCAAGAAGACTTCGGTTCCCAACGACAACATCGACCGCGCCATCAAGCGCGGCGCCGGCCTCACCGGCGAAGTGGTGGACTACACCGAAATCATGTACGAGGCCCGCGGCCCCCAGGGCTCTGCCCTGCTGATTGAGTGCCTCACGGACAACAAGAACCGGGCGGCCTCCGAAGTCCGCCTGGCCATCTCGCGCAACGGCGGCACCATCGCCGACCCCGGATCCGTCAGCTACCTCTTCACACGCAAAGGCGTCGTGAACCTGCCCAAGAACGGCCTGAGCGAGGACGACGTCCTGATGGCCGTCCTGGATGCTGGCGCAGAGGAAGTCAAGGACAACGGCGAGACTTTCGAGATCCACTCGGAGCCGGGCGACCTGCAGGCCATCCGGGAAGCGCTGAAGGAAGCCGGGATCGAGTACGACACGGACGAGGTGGAGTTTGTCCCCTCAATGCAGGTTGAGCTGGATGTGGACGGCGCCCGGAAGTTCCTCAAGCTTGCCGATGCCCTCGAGGACCTCGACGACGTCCAAAACGTGTACAGCAACGCCGACCTCAGCGACGAAGTCCAGGCTGCCCTGGAATCCGAGTGATGTCCCGCTTTGCCCGCTAGTGCGCCGGAGGCTGGCCCGGGCCTTTCCGCCGGAGCGCTGAGGTGACACTTCGCGTCCTCGGTGTTGATCCCGGCCTCACCCGCTGCGGCATTGGCGTGGTGGACGTGGAGCGTAACCGCCGGGCCAGCATGGTGGCGGTAGGCGTGGTGGGCACAGCCCCCGACGAAACCCTTGACCGCCGCCTGCTGGTCATTGCAACGGCCATCGACGAATGGCTGGACCGCTACGAACCGGACGTCCTCGCCGTCGAACGGGTCTTTTCCCAGCTCAACGTCAGCACCGTGATGGGAGTGGCACAGGCGTCCGGCGTGGTGATCGTGGCGGCGGCCCGCCGGGGAATCCCGGTGGCGCTGCACACGCCGTCGGAGGTTAAAGCCGCGGTGACCGGAAGCGGGTCCGCCAATAAAGACGCTGTGACCAAGCTGGTAACCAAAATCCTCCGCCTTGACGCACCGCCACGCCCGGCGGATGCCGCCGACGCGCTGGCGCTGGCCATCACGCACGCCTGGCGCGCCGGAAGTGGCGCTGCCGTGGCCACTACGGGGCCTGGCAGCTCATCCCTGACCCCTGCCCAGCGTGCCTGGGCGGAGGCAGAGGCAAAGGCGCGCCGCGCACGGTGATTGCCGCTGCCGCTTGCTAGGGTATTCGTAGATATGTTCGGATAGCCGGGTCCTTCCTTGGGCCCGGCGGTATAACGGGAGCCCGGCCTTGATCAGTTTCCTCCGTGGAACCGTAGCGCACGTTGGCCTGTCCACGGCCGTGATAGACCTCAACGGGGCCGGGATGAGCGTCAACGCCACCCCCCAGACGCTTAGCCGGCTGCGCGTGGGCGAACAGGGCCAGCTGTTCACGTCCCTGATTGTCCGGGAGGACTCGCTGACGCTCTTTGGCTTCGCTTCCGACGACGAACGCGAGGTCTTCGACGTCCTGCTCAGTGTCAGCGGGGTTGGGCCCCGGCTTGCCCTTGCAGTCCTGGCTGTCCACGATCCCGAAGCGGTCAGGGTTGCGGCGCATACGGGGGACAGCAAGACCTTTACGAAGGTTCCCGGCATCGGACCCAAGGTGGCCGGCCGGATCGTGCTGGAACTGGCCGGCAAGCTCGTTCCGCAGGGAACCGCCGCAGCCGCGGGCACCGGCACCCCTGCAGAAGCCGCCTGGAAGCCCCAGGTGGTGGCCGCCATGACCAGCCTGGGCTGGTCCGAGAAGGATGCCTCCGCCAGCATCGACAAGGCACTGGCCGACGAGCCGGAAGTGTCCTTCCGCGGCAACGTGCCGGAAATCCTCCGGACCACCCTCAGGTGGCTTGGCCAGGACGGCGCGCGTGCCGGCAACCGTGTAGGCACCCGTGGCTGAACCGTCACTGGTTGCCGCGGGAGAGGAGCCGGAGGAACGCGCCATCGAGGCGGCCCTGCGGCCGAAAAACCTGGACGACTTCGTTGGTCAGCACCGGGTCCGCAAGCAGCTGTCGCTGGTGCTGCAGGCTTCCCGGATGCGTGGCCGCACAGCGGACCACGTGCTGTTCTCCGGTCCGCCGGGCCTCGGTAAAACCACCCTCGCCATGATCGTTGCCGCGGAAATGAACGCTCCGCTGCGCCTCAGCAGCGGGCCCA
>DATIMT010000343.1:0-1716 GCA_035475035.1 Arthrobacter sp. | reverse complement strand
TACACCACATCCGTGGCCAGCAGCAGCCCCAGCCCCACGCCCAGGCACGCGCCCTGCGCCGCCGCGAACGTAGGCGCCGGGAAGGCCGCCATCCTCTTCAGCAGCGGCTCCACCAGCCCGCCCAGGTACGCGGCGGCGTCGTCACTCTCCGGGGTGACCCCGGCGATGTCCCGGCCCGCGCAGAAGGCCCGTCCCTCTCCCCTGAGCAGCAGCGCCCGCACCTCACCGCGTGAGGCGGCGGCAGCAGCGTCGTCGTACGCCTGTGCTAAATCCCGCAGCGCCTGCTCATCCAGCGAGTTCAGCTTGTGCGGCGCGTCCAGCACTACCTCGGCGATGCCGTTGCTGACGGAAAGGGAAATCATCGGGCTCCTTCTAGTGAAAACGGATCAGACGTCGAAGTCGACCGTGACTTCCTTGCTGGTGGGGTGGCTCTGGCAGGTCAGGACGTAGCCCTTGTCCAGCTCATCCTGCTCCAGCGCGTAGTTCTCGTCCATGGTCACGCTGCCGGTGACCACCTTGGCGCGGCAGGTGCCGCACACTCCCCCGGCGCACGCGAACGGCACGTCCGGGCGCACCCGCAGCGCGGCGTTGAGGATGGACTCGCGGGCGTGCGTGGGGCTGGCCACCTCGCCCTGCAGGCCATCCAGCTTGAACGTGATCTTGTACGTCTCCTGGCTCTCGTCCACGATGACGGGACGGCCGGCCTGCCCCTCCGGGCGGTCCGGCTTGCCGGACGTGAACAGCTCGAACCGGACGTTCTCCGGCTTCACCCCGCGCTCGGCCAGGGTGTCCCGGCACAGCTGCACCAGCTCGAACGGCCCGCACAGGAACCACTCATCCACGTCGTCCGCGTGCAGGGCGGTGCCCAGCAGCTGCTGCAGCTTCTCCGAATCGATCCGGCCGCTCAATAGCGGCGCGATCCGCTGCTCCCGGGACAGGACGTGGTGGATGGCCAGCCGCTGCGGGTACTTGTCCTTCAGGTCCGCCAGCTCCTCCAGGAACATCACGTCCATGGCGGCCTTGTTGGCGTAGATCAGGTCGAACCGGGTGTCCGGGTTGGCGGCCAGCAGCGTCCGGGCGATGGCGATCACCGGGGTGATCCCGGACCCGGCGGCGATGGCCACGAAGTTCCCCGGCTCCCCCGCCAGGTCCTCCGGGTGGTTCATGGAGTTCATGACGTTCTGCTCCACGGCCTGCCCGTCGCGGCCGTGCTTGGACACGAACGCGCCCATGGGGCTCATCACGTCCAGGGTGTCGCCGGCCTTCAGCTCGGCGTTGGCCCACGTGGAGAACAGCCCGCCCAGGTCCTTCTTGATGGCCACCCGGATCTCGCTGGTGCCGTCCGGGAAGCTGCGCGGCTCCGCGCAGATGGAGTAGCTGCGTCGGATTTCCTTTGGCTCGCCGTTCTCATCCGGCAGCGTGGTGCGCAGGGCCACGTACTGGCCGGGCAGGTAGTCGAACTTGCCGGCGAGCTCGGCCGGCACATGGAAGCTGACCTCGATGGCATCGTCGGTGAGCCGGCGCACCTCCTTCACCTCAAGGGTGTGGAAGGACGGACGACGGCGGCCGGTCACTTCAGCCTCTTCGGCGGCGGTCTGGCGGACAACAGGCATGGGGGTTCCTTACAGGACTTTGAAGTAGTCGAACGGTTCCTTGCAGTCCTGGCACACATACAGCGCCTTGCAGGACGTGGAACCGAAGCGGGTGAGTTCCTTG
>DATIMT010000342.1:0-6683 GCA_035475035.1 Arthrobacter sp. | reverse complement strand
ACGTTGTGTGCACGCCCCGCGATGTGCTCCCAGTCCTGCTCCGTGCCGGTGGGCATGAGGTCGAAGATGGCCCTGATGTCCTGGGCCGGCGACGCGATGTTGTTCAGTTCCGCGTACTCCCAGCCGGAGGCGTGGATCAGCAGTTGCAGGCCGAGCCGTTCCTGCATGGCGTCCAGGGTGACGGCGTCGACGTCGTCCTCCGGCTCCAGGCCCTCCAGTGCAGCGAGGGCGCCCCGGGCGGCCTCTGCGAAGCCGGCGATGCCTGCAGGGGAGAAGTCCTGGTACTCCGTTTCATGTCCCGGCAGGCCAAGGGTGGTGGCGAATGTCGGGTTAAGCCTGATGAGCGTCCCGGTGTAGTCATCTGCGACGGCGTCGATGCGGGTCTGCGGGCGGGCGGCAGGCGAGGTGTCTGTAGTCACACCCCGAGCCTAACCCGGGGACCCGGCTGCGGCCGGCTTATTGGCCGCCGCTGCGCTTCCAGGCGCCGGGTCCCGGCGACGGGGCGAGCCGCAGCTGCTGCCTGCGCACCCAGTGCCGGACGCTCGGGGTCCTGGCAGGGGCCGGGCTTTCCCCACCCAGGGAAAGGACGACGGCGGTCAGCGCGGCGAGTTCCTCGGCCGTCGGTTGTCCTTTGACAACGGAGAGCAGGGGAGCGGCGGGCGCAGGGTCTTCTGTAGGGCCCACGCCGGCGAGGGCCCCGGGCTGAGCTTGCGAGGGCTGGGAGCCGGCGGGGATCACAGCGGGATGTTCCCATGCTTCTTGGCGGGGAGGCTGGCGCGTTTGTCGCGGAGGGCCCGCAGTCCCTTGATGATCTGGAGCCGGGTTTCGGAGGGGGCGATGACGGCGTCAACGTAGCCGAGTTCGGCCGCCTGGTAGGGGTTGAGGAGTTCTTCCTCGTACTGCCGGATCACCTCTGCCCGGCGGGCCTCAACGTCGCCGCCGTCCCCGGCAACGGCCGCCAGGTCACGGCGGTAGAGGATGTTCACCGCGCCCTGGGCCCCCATCACGCCGATCTGGGCCGTGGGCCAGGCCAGGTTGAGATCGGCCCCGAGCTTCTTGGAACCCATCACGATGTAGGCGCCGCCGTAGGCCTTGCGCGTGATGACGGTGAGCTTGGGAACGGTGGCTTCGGCGTAGGCGTACAGGAGCTTGGCGCCGCGGCGGATGATGCCCTGGAATTCCTGGTCCTTGCCGGGGAGGAAGCCGGGGACGTCCACCAGGGTGATGATGGGGATGTTGAAGGCGTCGCAGTGGCGGACGAACCGGGCTGCCTTTTCGGAGGCGGCAATGTCCAGGGTGCCGGCGAACTGCAGGGGCTGGTTGGCCACGATGCCCACGGTGTGGCCCTCTACGCGGCCGTAGCCGATCATGACGTTGGGGGCGTACAGGGCCTGCATCTCCAGGAAGTGCCCGTCGTCCACGATTTGCCCGACGACGGTGCGCATGTCGTAGGGCTGGTTCGCGGAGTCCGGGATCAGCGCATCCAGGGCGAGGTCGTCGTCGTCGACTTCCAATTCCTGCTGGTGTCCCAGCACCGGTGCCTCGGAGAGGTTGTTGGAGGGCAGGAAGTCCAGCAGTTCCCGGACGAACTCGATGGCGTCGGTTTCGTCGGAGGCCAGGTAGGTGGACGTGCCGGTGGTGGCGTTGTGCTGCCGGGCGCCGCCCAGCGTTTCCATGTCCACGTCCTCGCCGGTGACGGTCTTGATGACGTCGGGGCCGGTGATGAACATGTGGGAGGTCTTGTCCACCATCACCACGTAGTCGGTGAGGGCGGGGGAGTAGGCGGCACCGCCGGCGGACGGGCCCATGATCAGCGAGATCTGCGGCACCACGCCGGACGCGTGGACGTTGTTGCGGAAGATGTCCGCGAACATCGCAAGGGAGGCCACGCCTTCCTGGATGCGGGCACCGCCGCCATCCAGGATGCCGACGACGGGGCAGCCGTTGCGGAGCGCGAACTCCTGGACCTTGACGATTTTTTCTCCGTTGACCTGGCTCAGCGATCCGCCATAGACCGTGAAATCCTGGCTGTAGACCGCCACCAGACGGCCGTCCACCGTGCCGTAGCCGGAGACCAGGCCATCGCCCAGCGGCTTCTTCTTCTCCATGCCGAATGCGGTGGAGCGGTGCACGGCCAGCGCATCGAATTCAACAAACGAGTCTTCGTCCAGCAGGAGGATGATGCGCTCGCGGGCCGTGTTTTTGCCGCGTGCATGCTGCTTTTCGATGGCTTCGGGGCCGGAGGGCTGTTCGGCACGGGCCTGGCGGTCGCGGAAATCGGCAATCTTTCCCGCTGTCGTTGTCAGATCGTGGCTCATCAAGTGTCTCCGGCTCTGTAGCAGGTCAGTTCTGTTGGCTGGCGGGCCGTTTGTCCGGAGCTTTAAGTAGCATCCACACAAAAGACGAACCCTGCTGGCAAGTCTAGTGACGCTCTGGGCGCCCGCAGCTGTAGGGAACCTACAATTTTCTGCCGTTCCAGCAACGGCTCCTCAATGTTACTCGCGGGTAACTTACTTGGGCTACAGTGTTCCCATGACTTCAAGCGACGATGCTTTGCATGTTCCCGAAAGCCCCTACCGGGCGGGAGGCACCCTGGCGGGCCGGACCATCCTGATCTCCGGCGGCAGCCGCGGAATCGGATTGGCGATTGCGACCAGGGCCGCGCGCGACGGTGCCAACATCGTCCTGCTGGCCAAGACAGGTGAGCCGCACCCCAAGCTCGCGGGCACGGTGTACACGGCCGCTGAGGAACTTGTACGGGCGGGTGGCCAGGCGTTGCCGCTGGTGGGCGATGTCCGCCGTGACGTGGACGTGGCCGGCGCCGTGGCCGCAGCCGTGGAGCGGTTCGGGGGCATCGACGTCGTCATCAACAATGCCTCGGCCATCGACCTCTCCACCACGGACACCGTGGACATGAAAAAGTATGACCTGATGCAGGACATCAACGTCCGCGGCTCCTTCCTGCTGTCCAAGCTGGCACTCCCGGCACTCCGGGCCTCGGACCAGGGGCACATCCTCACGCTCTCCCCGCCGCTGAACCTCGATCCGTCCTGGGCGGGCAGGCACCTTGCCTACACCCTGGCCAAATACGGGATGAGCCTGACCACCCTGGGCCTTGCCGAGGAACTGAAGGCCGACGGAATCAGGGTCAACTCCCTGTGGCCGTGCACCCTGATCGACACGGCGGCCATCCGCAACATGCCCCACGGCGAAACCATGGTTCTGGCCGCGCGTGGCCCACAGATCATGGCTGACGCGGCCCACGCCGTCCTGACCGGCAGCAACCTCGCCGCCGGGAGCCCGCCGACGGGCAACTTCTACACCGACGAGCAGGTCCTGGCGGCAGCGGGAGTGACGGATTTCCGTCCCTACAGCCTGGGGGCACCCGAAGACCAGCTGGTTCCGGACATCTTCCTTTAGCGGGTCCTGTTGCCGTATGCACGTTGTCTGCCCGGGACGGTGATCGGCTCGGCGGCACCCAGCTTGGCTCGGTAGGATTTGGCTATGGACGACGCACATGCACCGGGCACCCCCCTGAACCGAGGGGACCTGGCCGACCAGCGTTTCCTCTCCGCCGCTGGCATACCCAGGATTGACGTGGTCGACTCCACCGGCTCCACCAACGCCGACCTCCTGCGCGGCGTCACGGTGGAACCTGCGGCATGGCCGGATCTCTCCGTGCTGACCGCCGAGTACCAGACAGCGGCCAGGGGACGCCTGGACCGGCGCTGGGAAGCGCCGCCGCTGAGCTCGGTGTCCGTTTCCGTGGTGCTGCGGCCGGTCAACGCGGAGGGCAGGCCGCTTCCCACCCAGAGCTACTCCTGGCTGTCCCTGATCGCAGCACTGGCGCTGCGTGAAACCCTCCTGGAAACGGCCGGCCTCCCGGCCGAGCTGAAATGGCCCAACGATGTCCTGGTGCGCGGCAGGAAAATTGCCGGCATCCTCGCCCAGCTGGGCCCGATGGCCGACGGCAGCGTACCCCCCGTCATCCTGGGGACCGGCCTGAACGTCACCCTGCGGGAAAGCGAACTTCCGGTTCCCACTGCCACCTCCGTGGTCCTCGAAGGTGCCCACACCACCGACCGCACCGCACTGCTGAAGAGCTACCTGTCCCACTTCGCTGTCCTCTACCGCAGTTTTTGCAATGCCGACGGCGATCCCGCGGCCGGCATGGCGGGTGGCCCGTCACTGCACAAGAGGGTGGAAGCGGTGATGGTCACCCTGGGCAAGCAGGTGCGCGCCCAACTGCCCGGCGACCACGAAATCATTGGACATGCCACCCGGCTGGACGACTACGGGTCCCTGCTGGTGGTGGACCGTGACTCACGCGAGCACGTGGTGACCGCCGGGGACGTGGTGCACCTGCGGCCCTGGACGGCACCGGACGCACCCAACCAAGGCGGTTATGCGTAAAACCCTCATTCCCGGGGAGCAGGTCATCGTCACTACCCGCCCGCAGCCCAGGAAGCTCGCCGGGGCAGCCATGGCCTTCGTGCTGGCACCGGCACTGGCGGCCTACGCCGCTGCATGGGTCATCCGCGGCGGGGCTGCCCGCGTGGCGCCTGCCCTTGGCCGCCAGTGGACGCCATGGCTGGTCACCGCCTGCGTCCTCGCGGCTGCCGCTGTATGGCTCGGCTACTGCCTGCCCCGCCTGCTCCGCTGGCAGGGCACCCGCTACACCCTGACCAGCCAGCGCATGGTGGCGCGGTACGGACTGCTGAACAGGCGTAACCAGCAGGTGAACCTGGGATCCGTGCGTAACCTGACGGTCCATGAATCCTTGCTGCAGCGATTGGTGCGCTCGGGGAATATATCCTTGGAAACCGGGCACCAGGGCGTGGTCACGTTTCGCGACGTGCCCGAGGTGGCCAGATTCCGCGACTTTATCCTCGATGCCATTGGGGAACTGCCGGATGACAGGCCCTACGACAGCGAGGCCCAGCCGGGTGGCGCCACGTATTACCCCGCCGGTGCTTTTCCGGAGGATATGAGAGAAGGTGGACAGGATGACCGATGAGGACCAGCAGGAACGTGTCGACAGCATCGTCCCTGGCACCGCCGCCTTCGATCCTGCCGCTGCCTCCGCCGGGGTAGATGCCGCCGACGACGCCACAGCCGGGCCGCACCAGGGTGCAGCCATGGCCGCCACGGACCGGCACCCCCCCACCGGCGCCATGTCCGCCGAACGGCTTGCCATGAAGGCCCTCGAAGCCCGCCTCCTGGGCGGGGAACGCAAGCTCCGCCGTCGTGAAGTTGCTGCCGGCGCGGGACTGTCCCTCCTCTCTGCCCGCAAACTCTGGCGTGCCCTGGGGTTCCCAAATTTCGGTGACGAGGACGTCGCCTTCACCGAACGGGACCAGGCAGCCCTGTCCACCGTGGTGGACCTGGTCCGCGCCGGGAAGCTGACGGAAGAAGCCGCCATTTCGGTGACCCGCTCCATTGGGCAGATGACGGACCGCATGGTGGTCTGGCAGATCGAAGCCCTGGTGGAAGACATGGTCCACGAGCAGGGTGTCACGGATGCCGTGGCCCGCAAGCGCCTGGTCAATGAACTCCCCGCGCTGGTGGACGCCCTCGAAGAGGTCCTGGTGTACTCCTGGCGGCGCCAGCTCAACGCCGGGGTCCAGCGGCTCGCGGTCCGGGCCGAGGCAGGCTTGCAGGCCAGCGAGGAAGGCCGGGAAGGTGACGAGGATGACGCCCCGCTGCCCCTGGCCCGGGCAGTTGGCTTCGCAGACCTGGTCTCCTACACCAGCCTGTCCCGGCGGATGAACGAAAAGACGCTCGCCAGGCTGGTCCAGCGGTTCGAAAACAAGTGCGCAGAAATCATCTCCGTGGGCGGCGGCCGGCTGGTCAAGACAGTGGGCGATGAAGTCCTCTACATCGCCGAAACCCCGGCGGCCGGTGCCGAGATTTCCCTTGCGCTCGCTGAAGCCTTCACCGAAGACGAAATCCTCCCGGAAGCCCGGGTGGCCATGGTGTGGGGCCGGATCCTCTCACGCCTTGGCGATATTTACGGTCCCACCGTCAACCTTGCTGCGCGCCTGACCACCCTCGCGGATCCCGGCACGGTCCTGGTGGACTCCATGACTGCGTCCGCCCTGGAACAGGACGAGCGCTTCGTCATGATTCCGCAGGACCCGGAAAACGTGCGCGGCTTCGGTGAAATCAATCCCGTCCGCCTCACGCGCGGACGCGGCAAGGGCCTGGTCCTGGACTAGGAGCCTGGCCCCGGCGCCGGTTGCCGCAGCCGGGCCGAAAGTATTTGTCCATTTGTTGGCGCATAGCGGTATCGTGGTGGTGCCCGGGGTCCTGCGACGCCGGCAGCCGGCAAAGATCCGGGAACTATCGGGGGATATCCATTCATGAACCGTCGCGGACAATCGCGCCCAAAGAGCCCTGCCACCGGCGCGTCCCCATGGCGCCGGCTGCTGGGCTCGCGGCGGTTTGCCGCTACGGCGTTTGGTGTTGTGGTGGCTGTTGTGGTGACGGGTGCGGTGTTGTATCCGGGGTTTAAGACCACTGAGGTGGAGTTGAACGATGGTGGCGTGTGGGTGGTGTCGAAGTCGAAGAATGCTGTGGGGCGGTTGAATTATCCGTCGCGGGTGTTGGATGGGGCGGTGACGCCGGCGTCGACGACGTTTGATGTGTTGCAGCATGCCGGTGAGGTGTTTGTTGATGATGAG
>DATIMT010000341.1:0-13049 GCA_035475035.1 Arthrobacter sp. | reverse complement strand
CCGGGTCCAGGTCCAGCACCAGCCGGTCCGGGTTGAGCTGGTTGCCGTGTGAGTCCACCCGCCACTGCGGCACGTGGACTTCCAGTGAATTGATCTGGCCGAACCAGGTCAGCGTCGCGGCGTCGTTGACCATGGGGTAGTGGATGGTGCGGTCCTTGTGCGTGATGGCGGCCCGCGGCAGCCAACCGGGGGCGGAGTCCTCAAGGTCCTTCTGGAAGAACACCTCACCGGGCTTATCCGCCGTGCCCACCCCGTTGACCCACCGCTTGCGCGTGGCCGGGCGGTTGGCGGCTGCCGGGATCAGGACGTGGGCCACCGCCGCGTAGTAGGCCAGCACGTCCGCCTTGGTGGTGCCGGTCTCCGGATAGATGATCTTGTCCAGGTTGGTGAGGGTCAGTTCGCGTCCCGCAACCCGGACACGTTCCCTACTGCCGGCCACAGGGCTTCACCTCCGGCCCGGTCTGATGTTGACTGTAGGAATGAGAGCCATCTGGAAAGGTGCCATCGCGTTCGGCCTGGTCAACGTGCCCGTGAAGGTCTACAGCGCCACTGAAGATCATGACATCAGTCTGCACCAGGTTCACAATGCCGACGGCGGCAGGATCCGTTACCAGCGCCGGTGCGAGATCTGCGGGGAGGTGGTGGACTATTCCGACATTGAGAAGGCGTTCGACGAGGATGGCCGGACGGTGGTCCTGTCCAAGGATGAACTCAAGTCCATTCCGGCCGAGAACAGCCATGAGATCGAAGTGGTGCAGTTCGTCCCGTCCGAGCAGCTTGAACCCATGATGTTCGAGAAGAGCTACTACCTGGAACCGGACTCCAAATCGCCCAAGGCCTACGTGCTGCTGCGCCGGGCGCTGGAGGACACGGACCGGGTGGCCATCGTCCAGTTCGCGCTGCGGGAGAAGACCCGGCTTGGAGCCCTGCGGATCAAGGACGATGTGCTGGTGCTGCAGTCACTCCTGTGGCCCGATGAGGTGCGCCAGGCGAACTTCCCGTCCCTGGACGCCACCATCAAGATCTCCGCCCAGGAGCGCGACATGTCTGCGGCCCTGGTGGAGTCCATGGCTGCCGACTTCGACCCCACCTCCTTCACTGACGAGTACCAGGTGCAGCTCCGCCAGCTGATCGACGCCAAGCTCGAACAGGGCGAATCGCTGGACACGGAGGAAACCTTCGGGGTTGAGGCCGGCGAGGGCGGCAAGGGCGAAGTCATCGACCTTATGGAGGCCCTCAAGCGGAGCCTGGACCGGAAACGCGGCGGCGGGGAGGCCGCCTCCGGCAGGGGAAATTCCGACGACGATGCGGACACCGGGGACGAGGAGGCAGGGCCTGCACAACCGGCGCGCAAGTCTTCCGGTACCAAAGCTTCCGGCACCAAAACCGCTTCCAGGGCAGCAGCTGCCAAGACCGGCACGGACGATGCGAAGCCTCCGGCCCGCAAGCCGTCCGCGAAGACCACATCCACATCGGGCACAACCAAATCAACGGCGTCCAAGGCGGCGGACACCAAATCCAGCGCGGCCAAATCCAGCGGAACCAAGACGGCAGAAAAGCCGGCAGCCAAGACCACCAGGACGCGTAAGCCCGCCTGACCCGGGTATCCGCCTGCAACCTTGCCTTTACAGTGGCGTGCATCGCGTTCACAATGAGTCGCATCGCAGCCTCGCTGTGCCAACAGCGTGCTGTCACTCGTTTTGACCGGACAGGTAAAGGGGCGCGGGCATGAATAACCAGACCGCCATGGAGGCGGACCGGGAGCTCAAGGGGAAGCACCGGGCCATGTGGGCGTCGGGTGATTACCCCGCCCTCGCCGATGAGATGCTCCTGGAGCTGGGTGCCGTCCTGGTCGAAGCCTGTGGGATCAAGCCGCGGCAGCGGGTCCTGGACGTTGCTGCAGGAACGGGCAACGCAGCCATCCCGGCGGGGATGATGGGCGCCAAAGTAGTGGCCAGCGACCTCACCCCGGAACTTTTCGAGGCAGGGCGCCGGGAGGCCGCAAACCGGGGCGTCGGCCTGGAATGGCAGGAAGGGGATGCCGAAGACCTGCCTTTCGGCGATGCGGAGTTCGACGTGGTGATGTCCTGCATCGGAGTCATGTTCGCGCCGCACCACCAGGCGGCCGCCGACGAACTGCTCCGGGTATGCAAGCCGGGAGGCTCCATCGGGCTGCTGTCCTGGACGCCCGAGGGGTTTGTCGGGCAGATGTTCAGCGCAATGAAGCCGTTTGCTCCGCCACCCCCGCCGGGTGCACAGCCAGCGACGCTGTGGGGGAGCGAGGAGCATGTGCGCAAATTGCTGCGTGAAAGGATCACCGGGATCCGTGCCCGCCGGCAGAACCTGGCCGTCAGGAGCTTTCACCAGCCCGGGGACTTCGTCCGGTACTTCAAGTCCCACTACGGACCGGTCATTTCCGTCTACAAGTCGCTGGGCGAGGACCAGGACAAGGTCAAGGCGCTGGACCAGGCCCTCACGGAGCTGGCGGACTCGTTCGGCGACGCCCACGGCGATGCCCCCTTCCAGATGGAGTGGGAGTACCTTCTCTTCACGGCGAAGAAGGCCTGAGCCATGGCGGAAAACCATGTGGCAACCTCCGTCACCACGATTAGCGCCGGCCCGGAGCGCGTGTGGCAGGTCATCACGGACCCGGCGGCGGTCAAGGAGTTCATGTTTGGAACCACGCTGCTGACGGACTGGAATGTTGGCAGCCCCATGACCTGGCAAGGCGAGTGGGACGGAAAGGCTTACCAGGACAAGGGCGAAATCCTGAAGATTGAACCGGGACGGAAACTGGTGCACACCCACTTCAGCCCGCTGTCCGGGCAGGAGGACAAGCCGGAAAACTACCACACCCTCGAGTGGACCCTGGAGGACCTGGACGGCTCAACCCGGCTGACGCTGGCCCAGGACAACAATCCCAGCCAGGAAGCCGCCGCGCACTCAAAGGCCATGTGGGACAAGCTCCTGGCCGACGTCAAGGCGTTGGCCGAACGCAGCTGATTGGCCCCAACTGCTACCTACTTGGGCGGGCGTGACGCTTAAAGCCAAGCGGCCGCCGTCGGGCGTCCCCAGGAAGGGAAGGCCCGACGGCGGCCGCTTGGCTTTGTGCTGCCAGGCAGCGTGGCGGCTACTCGGCGTCGTGATCCGTTTCCAGGATTTTCACCAGGCGGTCCAGCGCATCGTTGGCGCCGGCACCCTCGGCGCGCAGGACCACGACGTCGCCGTGCGAGGCGCCGAGGCTCATGAGGGACAGGATGCTGGCGGCATCCATGGCCTCGTCGGCCGGTTCACCTTCACGGGCGATGGTGATGTCCAGGTCAAACTCTCCGGCTGCCTCGGCAAAGATGGCGGCCGGGCGGGCGTGTAGGCCGACGCGGCTGGCAACGGTTGCGGTGCGTTCTGGCATTTTTGCTCCTTTGTCTTGCGGCGTGCTGATGGTTCAGCGGCCGGTGAGGTGTGTGGCTAAGCCGGCTCAGACGGTTACGGGAACCGGTTCAACCGTATCAACGGTCTTCTTGACTGCCCAGCGTTTCAGGGCGATGACCGACAGGGCGGTAACCACGGTGCCGACAACGATCGAGATGAAGAACATCAGGAAGTTATCGATGGCGAAGAAGACGAAGATGCCGCCGTGGGGTGCCTTGGATCCGACGCCCGCCGCCATGGAAATGGCTCCTGTCACGGCGCCGCCCAGCATGCTGGCGGGGATGACGCGCAGCGGGTCGGCCGCGGCGAAGGGGATGGCGCCTTCGGAGATGAAGGATGCACCCAGAAGCCATGCGGCCTTTCCGTTCTCCTGCTCAGCCAGGCTGAAGAGCTTCTTGTTCAGGACGGTGGAAGCCAGCGCCATGGCCAGCGGCGGAACCATGCCGGAGGCCATGACCGCCGCCATGATCTGCCACGGGGCCTGGTTGTCGATGGTTGCCGCACCCAGGCCGGCGACGGCGAAGGAGTAGGCAACCTTGTTGACCGGGCCACCCAGGTCGAAGCACATCATCAGGCCCAGGATCACGCCGAGGGCAATGGCGCCTGCGCCAGTGAGTCCGGAGAGCCAGCTGTTCAGGCCGTTGGTGATGGCCACAATGGGGCCGCCGAGGATCAGGAACATCAGTCCGGATGCCACGAGTGAGGCCAGCAGCGGGATGATCACCACGGGCATCAGGCCGCGCAGCCAGCGGGGCACCTGCAGGCGTCCGATCACATGGGCGATGTAGCCGGCGAGCAGGCCGCCGACGATGCCGCCGAGGAAGCCGGCACCCATGAACCCTGCCACCGCACCGGCGACGAAACCGGGGGCGATGCCCGGGCGGTCAGCGATCGCGTAGGCGATGTAGCCGGCCAGTGCCGGAACAAGGAAGCCCAGCGACAGCGCGCCGATCTTGAACAGGACGGCCCCGAGGTAGGCGCCCAGCGGGCCCCAGGCGTTGTCCGGGAACTGGGTGGGCAGGTTGAAGAGGCTGTTCTGGACCACGATGGTGTCCGCGTACTTGGTGATCAGGTAGCCGCCCATGAGGAAGCCGAGCGCAATCAGCAGGCCGCCGCCGGCCACGAACGGGATCATGTAGCTCACGCCGGTGAGCAGGGCCTTCTTCAGCTTCTGCCCGATGTGTTCACCACGTTCCTCGGCCTCATGCTCGGCCTGTTCCTCCGCGCCGAAGTGCGGGACGCGCCGGGCGTTGGGGTTGTCAGCGGCGGCGAGGGCCTCCTGGACCATCTTGTCCGGCTCGTCGATGCCCCGCTTGACAGGGGCGTTGATGACGGGCTTTCCGGCGAAGCGTTCCTTGCCGCGCACGTCCACGTCCACGGCGAAGATCACGGCGTCCGCCGCAGCGATGACTGCCGGGTCCAGCGCCTTCGCTCCGGAGGAACCCTGGGTTTCCACCTGCAGGTCCACGCCCACTTCCATGGCAGCAGCTACCAGCGAGTCGGCGGCCATGTAGGTGTGGGCGATGCCGGTGGGGCATGCCGTCACGGCCACGAGGCGCTTGGGGCCCCGGCCGGGTGAACCTGCAGCTCCGGCTGCCGTGCTGCCGGCAGGTGAGGAGGAACCGGCGGCAGCGCCGGTGGCACCCACAGCGGCGCCAACCGGGACTGCGTCCGCCGGGACGGCTGCGGCGTGTGCGGCAGGCTTGTCCGCCAGGGCGCCGTCCACGAGCTCCACGATCTCTGCCTCGGAGGAGGCGTTGCGCAGGGCTGCGGTGAAGTCCTTCTTGATCAGGGACCGGGCAAGCTTGGACAGCAGCTTGAGGTGCTCCTGGTCCGCACCGTCCGGCGCGGCGATGAAGAACACCAGGTCTGCGGGGCCGTCCTTGGCGCCGAAGTCCACCTTCGGGTTCAGCCGAGCCATGGCCAAGGTGGGAACGGTGACTGCCGCCGAGCGGCAGTGCGGGATGGCGATGCCGCCGGGGATGCCGGTGGATGTCTTCTGCTCGCGGGCGAACGCGTCGGCGAAGAGACCTTCAACTTCTGATGCGCGTCCGGTGGCAGCAACCTTGCTTGCCAGACGCCGGATCACCGACTCGGGGGTGTTGCCCAGGTTCTGGTCGAGCTCGACCAGTTCCGTGGTAATGAGCTGGGTCACTGTCAATCCTTTCGAAGGGCCGTGATGGTTACGGCATCCGGGGTGGTTTGGTTTACTGCCGGAACGGTGGAACCCGGCAGCGAAGCAGCGGCGGCACCGTGGGCCACCGCCTGACGAAGGCAATCGGCGGGGGCGGCGCCCCGGCCGTGGGCAAGCAGGTAGCCGGCAAGCGCGGAATCGCCCGCGCCTACCGTGCTGACCGCGGCGACCGGCGGGTGCGTGGCCAGCCACGCGCCGTCGGCCGTTACGAGGACAGCTCCCTTGGAACCGAGAGTTGCCAGCACAGCACCCACACCGGAACGTACGACGGCGGCCGCGGCGGCAGCGGCAGCAGCCGGCTCCGCTTCCAGCTCGTCACCGGAGGCCGGGGCAAAACCGGCGGCAGCGGCCAGCTCCGCCAGTTCCTCGGCATTGGGCTTGAGGAGGTCCGGTTTCCCGGAAGTCGAGTTTGTTCCGCCGGTGCCCGTTCCGCCGTCGAAAGTCCCGTCACCGGAGGTTCCGGCGTCAGTCAAGGCGGCGGCGAGGGGCGCCCCGGAGGAGTCGACGGCGATCAGCGGCGCAGTGCCGTTGGCCGCCTCCCGGATACGCCGGGCCACTGTGGCGTAGAAGTTGTCCGGGAATCCCGGCGGCAGCGAGCCGGCCAGGACAACCCAGCTTGCCCCGAGGGAGCTCTCCAGCAGCAGCTTGATGAGGGCTTCCTGCTGGTCAGCGGCCAGGATGGGGCCGGGTTCATTAATCTTGGTAGTCACCCCGCCAGGCTCGGTGAGCGCCACATTGGTGCGCAGCGGTTCATCGATGGGAAGCGATACGAAGGGTACTGCGCGTTCGCGCAGGCCGGCCAGGACGGGATCGCTGTCCGCCCCGGGGAGGACGGCGAGCGACTCCAGCCCGGAAGCCACCAGGGCGCGGGAGACGTTGACTCCCTTGCCGCCGGACTCCTGGCGGACGGAGACGGCACGCTGCACCTCGCCGCGTTCAAGGGGGCCGGGGAGGGCAACGGTGCGGTCAAGACTGGGGTTGGCCGTGAACGTGACGATCATGCGACCACCACGTCCACGCCGGCATCTTCCAGGGCAGCTGCGAGTTCAGGTCCGGGTTCACTGTCTGTGATCAAGGTGTCCAGATCTTTCAGGGAGGCGAACTGGACCAGGGTTTCCGTGTCCAGCTTGGAGGAGTCGGCCAGCACCACAATGCTGCGTGCCGACTGGACGAAGGCTGCCTTGACGGCTGCTTCTTCAGGATCGGGAGTGCTGACGCCAAAGGTGGCGTGGATGCCGTTGGTGCCGATGAACGCGATGTCCGGGCGGATGCGGGCGGCGGCGTTCACTGTTACCTGCCCTACGGCCACCTGGGTGATGCCGCGCACCCGGCCGCCCAGGATCTGCAGGGCGACGCCGGGAACGTTGGAGAGTTTGCCGGCGATGGGAAGTGCGTGGGTGATGACCACCAGTTCATGGTGGGGTCCGTTTCCATCGGAAGGTTCGAAGGCGGTGCGCCGCGCCAGCATGTCCGCCAGCACCTCGGTGGTGGTGCCACCGTCCATGAGGACACTGGCCGGCGAGTTCCGGGGGATCAGGGCAAGGGCGGCTTCAGCGATGCGGATTTTTTGGTCCGGCCGCTGGATGGCGCGTTCTGTGATGCTTTCTTCAGTGGTGCTGAAGCGGTCAGCCGCTACCGCTCCGCCGTGGACGCGGCGGACCGTGCCGGCGTTTTCCAGGGCTGCCAGGTCCCGGCGGACGGTCTCGGTGGTGATGCTGAAGCGCTCAGCCAGCAGGGTCACGCTGACCCGGCCGCTGCCGGCTACAAGCTCGGCAATCTTTTGCTGGCGCTCCTCGGCGAACACGTACCCTCCGTTGCGTAGGTCCTGCTGTTTCCCGCCCGGATAACTCCCGGGCCACCGTGACTGGCATCACAATGATGTTGAGTTACTTGACTTTATCTTTGCTTCTGTTGGTTTGTCAATAGAAACCAACATGAAACAATATTTGCGCTTGGGAAGGGTTGGGTCTTTCTCCAGGGATGCGAAAAGCCGGGCCGGACCCGATTGGTCCAGCCCGGCTTTCCCGGTCTTCATCGTTAGCTCTCCGGGATCCCCCTTCCCGGTTATGCGTTGGCTAGATCCCGCCGTCGCGGCTTTCGTGGCGCGTGATGCGTTCGCCCGTATTGGGATCGATGACGGAGCGGGATTCGCTCACCCGGCGGCTGCGGCCGGGGGAGGCGAGGATCAGGGAAGCAATCAACCCGATCACGCCGACGGCCATCAGGATGTAGCCCACCAGTTGCTGGTCCACGAAGGGGATCAGCCCGGGAGCCACTGCCCAGGCGAGGATGGCGCCGAGGGCAATGAGGAAGATTGACGAGCCGATTCTCATGACTTGCTCCTTATAGCCGCGTCCTGCGCGGCGCTGGTAGGGCGTTACGGAGAGGTACTGCGTGCACTGCCAAAAGCTAAGCCTGCTGTCTGTCAAGCGACACGCTACCTTCCGGTGATTCCGGATTCAATGACCGGGCACGGACGGCGCGCCCACGGTCGTTACGCTGGTCCGGTGGAAACAGTTGTGTGGTCGAAGCCGGAAGGCCAACGCGCCGGCACTCCCTTGCTGGTGATGATGCACGGTTACGGCACGGACGAGTCGCGGATGGTGCGCCTCTTCGAGTACCTTCCCCAGGAGTTCACCTTTGCCGCCCTGCGGGCCCCAATGCCCATCGGCGACCACTGGGGCTGGTTCCTGCTCGACTACTTCCTGGCAAACGACTTCGCGGACGTCATTTCCGCCACCAACGCAGTGCACGCCTGGATCAACTCCGTCAAGGACCAGCACCGCAGCGTCACCCTGATGGGGTACTCCCAGGGCATGGCCATGGCCAGCACGCTCCTGCGGCTGCATCCGGATGACTACACGGCGGTTGTGGGATTGTCAGGCTTCGTGCTCAACAACGAGCTCCTCTCGGTGATGGATTCCTTCGAGGCCAAGCCACAGTTCTTCTGGGGCCGGGACAAGGCGGACCTGGTGATCAACGACGACGCCATCGCCTACACCTCCGAATGGCTGGAAGCGAACACCCTTTTGACGGCCCGCACGTACCCGGGAATGGGGCACGCCATGTCAAAGGCGGAAATGGTGGACGTCAGCGCCTTCCTGCGCCATTACGTGCTGCGCTGACCCGCAGGCGGATGCTTCAACAGCCATAAAAAACATTTGCAAGTCAAATTTGCAAGCGCTTACACTCGTCTACGGCCATGATCGGTCCTGCAGTGGGCGGACAAGGAGGCGATGCTGCGCGCTTGTGGCGCAGCAGCACCTCCTTCAGGCTGCCCCGGCAGGGCCGGTAGTCCGCAAACCGAGAGGACACCGCACTGCCGATGACACAACAAACTGCAGCTGATACCGCCGCCTGGACCGGCGCGGCGGCAATCCTGTTTGACCTGGACGGGGTGCTGACGCCTACGGCCACCGTCCACGAGCGTGCCTGGCAGGAACTGTTCGACGGCTACCTGGCAGGCCACCCCGGGGTTTCCGGATACAGCGAAAGCGACTACTTCGACCACATCGACGGCAAACCCCGCTTCGATGGAGTACGGGACTTCCTGGCCTCCAGGGGACTTACGCTGCCGGAAGGCCCGCTGAATGACGACCCTGCCAATGAAACCGTGCAGGGCCTGGGTAACCGTAAGAACGCGCTCTTCAATGACATCGTGAGCGCCGGCGTCGAACCGTTTGAGGGCTCGGTGCGTTTCCTCCAGGCCGCACTTGCCCGCGGACTCAAGGTCGCCGTCGTCTCCTCCTCCCGCAACGCCCCCGCCGTCCTGAAAGCCGCCGGACTCAGCCACCACTTCGAAATCGTGGTGGACGGCGTGGTGGCCGCCGAGCAGGGCCTGCCGGGCAAGCCAAGCCCGGACACGTACGAATATGCGGCCAGGCTGCTGGATTTGCCCAGCTCCGCGTGTGTGGTGGTGGAAGACGCCGTTTCCGGTGTGCAGGCCGGACAAGCGGGATCGTTCCACTCGGTGATTGGAGTGGACCGCGGCGCCGGGCGGCAAACGCTCCTGGACGCGGGCGCCACCCTGGTGGTCAGCGACCTTCAGGAGCTCATCCCCTAAACCCGCCGTCGGAATCCCGTTGCCTTCCCCGGGCAACTTTGCTGCTTCCCCGGCAGCACCAATCCGAGTACCGCACTTCCCCCGAATACTCCGTGCCGGCCTGTCCGGCAGCACGGCAAGGCCAGAAAGACCCCAACCATGGCACTGATTACCGCGGACCGCGAACGGTTCCCCGACATCCCCTGGCAGCTCGTTGAAACGCGCTATGAAACCGAACGGGCCGCAACGCTCGAGACCCTGTTTGCGCTCGGAAACGGGCACCTTGGCATCCGGGGTGCGCACTGGGCGGCGGCCGATGCCGGGCTGCCGGGCAGCTTCATCAACGGGCTGCACGAAATCTGGGATATCAAGCACGCCGAAAACGCCTTTGGATTCGCCCGGACGGGGCAGCGCATCCTCTACATCCCGGATGCCAACAACTTCACGGTGGTGGTGGACGGCGAAACCCTGAGCCTGGCCGAATCCGAGGTCCTCGATTACCGGCGGACCAGCGATTTCTCCACCGGTATCTACGAATGCCGGATCACCTGGCAGTGCCGGTCCGGCGCCACGGTGACCACCACTGAGCGGCGGGCCGTCGGCTTCGCATCCCGCGGCAACCTCGGCATCTCGCTGGAGGTGGCCCCGGACCGCCAGGTCTCGCTGGACGTCACCTCCTCCGTGATCAACCGCCAGGACCAGCCGGTGGAAGACCACTCGGTGCACGATCCGCGCAGGGCCGGCCGCCACGCCGGACGGGTGCTGCTGCCCGTGCGGCTCGACGGCGGTGACGGCTCCCTGCGCCTGTCCTGGGAGGCTGCCGAGTCCAAGCAGCGGGTGGGGATCGCCGTGGACCACTGGACGTCCGCCGGGCACCAGCCGTTCGAGACGTTGGTGGACCAGGACGACAGCAGCGTCCGGTACGTCCTCGCCGTTGATGCCGACGATCCGTTCCGGCTGGAGAAAAGCGTCAGCTACGCGGCCGGCCGTACTGTGCAGGACCCGGACATCGACGCCGCCGCGGTGGCGGAAGAGGCCTTGCGCCCCGTGAACGACATCCTTGCCGAAAGTGTTGCCCACTTCCGCAGCTACTGGGCCACCTCCGATGTTGTGGTTGAGGGCGGCCAGCCCGGACTGCAGCAGGCCATCCGGTGGAACCTGTTCCAGTTGGCCCAGGCCACGGCGCGCGCCGACGTTGCCGGCATCCCCGCCAAGGGCGTGACCGGTTCCGGCTACGAGGGGCATTACTTCTGGGACCAGGAGGTGTACCTCCTGCCGTACCTGACCTACACCAATCCCGACGCTGCCCGCCGGATCCTGGAGTTCCGGCACGCGATGCTTCCGGAAGCCCGGATCCGGGCCAAGGAGCTGAGTGTGGACGGCGCCCTGTTCCCGTGGCGCACCATCAACGGTCTCGAAGCCAGCGCCTACTACGCCGCCGGCACGGCCCAGTTCCACATTGCGGCCGCGATCGCCTTCGCCACCAACAGGTACCTCTGGGCCACCGATGACTCCGCTTTCCGGGACGGAATGGGCGCCGAGCTGCTGATCGAGACTGCCCGGATGTGGATCTCCCTGGGCTTCTTCGGCAAGGACGGGATGTTCCACATCCACGGCGTTACGGGTCCGGATGAGTACACGGCCGTGGTGAACGACAACCTGTACACAAACGTCATGGCCCGCTTCAACCTGCGGGCAGCCGCCGCGCTTGAGCACGCCGGCATCACCCTTGAAGAGCGCCAGCTGTGGGAGGCGGCCGCGAACCGGATGCACCTGCCGTTCGACGACCGGATGCAGGTGCATTCCCAGGACAATGACTTCATGACCCTGGAGGGCTGGGACTGGACCACGCCGCGGTCGAAGTACCCGCTGCTGCTGCACTTCCACCCCTTGGTGATCTACCGCCACCAGGTCCTGAAACAGGCGGATACGGTCCTGGCCATGTTCCTGCAATGGCAGGACTTCACGGCCGAGCATAAGCAGCGCGCCTTCGACTTCTACGATCCGATCACTACCGGCGACTCCACCCTGTCCGCCTGCGTGCAGGGCATCATGGCGGCGGAGGTGGGATATTCGAAGGAAGCCCTGGAGCACTTCACCAACGCCGTGTTCATCGACCTTGACGACACGCACGGCAATACGATCGACGGCGTGCACATCGCCTCCACCGGCGGCGTCTGGAGTTCGCTGGTCTGCGGCTTCGCGGGACTGCGCGACCAGGGCCGGGTGCCCTTCTTCGATCCGCGCCTGCCCGCCGAATGGGATGGGCTGGCTTTCCACCTGAAGATCCGGGGCCGCTTGCTGCTGGTGCAGCTTGGCACCGGCGTCATCACGCTGACGGTCCAGGAGGGTCATCCGCTGGAGGTGGACGTCCGCGGCCGGCGCATTACCGTGGCGGGCCGGCCCGTGGACGTGCCGCTGGAACCGGTCCGGGAACCGGAGCGCACGGTGTTCCCCAGCGGCTTGCCGACGGCGAGCATCCCTGTGGTGCGCGGCAACAGCTGAGCGGGCTGCCGGGCTTCCAATAGCGTCCAACTTCAGGTGATGCGTGCAGTGGTTCTTCAGCCTGCGAGGAGAGTGGCGGCTTCCTGGCGGGTGGTGCCGGAGTCTTGGATGCCGTCGGCGATGTGGGCGAGTTCGGCGGGGATGTCGCGGCCTTTTTTGCGCATGGCGGTGGCCCATAGCCGGCCGGCGCGGTAGGAGGAGCGGACCAGGGGGCCGGACATGACGCCGAGGAAGCCGATTTCCTGGGCTTCGTGCTGGAGGTCCACGAATTCCTGGGGTTTGACCCAGCGGTCCACGGGCAGGTGCCGTTCGGACGGGCGGAGGTACTGGGTGATGGTGATCAGGTCACAGCCTGCTTCGTGGAGGTCGCGGAGGGCTTCGGAGATTTCTTCGCGGGTTTCGCCCATGCCCAGGATGAGGTTGGATTTGGTGACCATGCCCAGGTTCCGGCCCTGGGTGATGACGTCCAGGGAGCGTTCGTAGCGGAACGCGGGGCGGATCCGTTTGAAGATCCGGGGCACGGTTTCGACGTTGTGGGCGAAGACTTCGGGGGCGGAGTCGCAGATCGCCTTGATGTGGTCGGGTTTGCCGGAGAAGTCGGGGATGAGCAGTTCGACGCCGGTGCCGGGGTTCAGTTCGTGGATCTTGCGGACGGTTTCGGCGTAGAGCCAGACGCCTTCGTCTTCGAGGTCGTCGCGGGCCACGCCGGTGACGGTGGCGTAGCGCAGGGCCATGGACTGGACGGAGCGGGCCACCTTGGTGGGTTCGAACATGTCGACGGGGGAGGGTTTGCCGGTGTCGATCTGGCAGAAGTCGCAGCGGCGGGTGCATTCGGAGCCGCCGATCAGGAAGGTGGCTTCCTTGTCTTCCCAGCATTCG
>DATIMT010000340.1:0-17382 GCA_035475035.1 Arthrobacter sp. | reverse complement strand
GTCATCGAGACCTATGACTTCATCGGCTTCGGCACCGCTGCCGCACTGTATTTCGGCACTGCATTCTTCCCCGGGAGCGATCCCGTCACCGGCACCCTCGCCTCCTTCGCCACGCTCGGCGTCGGCTTTGCGGCGCGTCCGCTGGGCGGCATCATCGGCGGCCACCTCGGTGACAAGGTGGGCCGCAAGCCCGTCCTGGTCGCGTCGCTGATCCTGATGGGCCTGGCCACCTTCGCCATCGGCCTGCTCCCCACGTACGCGGCGGTCGGGCTGCTCGCCCCCGCACTGCTCGTCTTTGTCCGCATCGTCCAGGGCCTGGCCTTCGGAGCTGAATGGGGCGGCGCGATCCTGATGAGTTATGAGCACGCGCCGTGGAAGGCCAAGGGCAAGTTCACCGGCATCGTCCAGGCCGGCTTCCCCGTGGGCCTGCTGCTGGCCAACCTGACCTTCCTGGCGAGTACGAACCTCGGCGGCGAACTTGCCTGGCGCATCCCGTTCCTGGGCAGCATCGTGCTGGTGATCGTGGGCCTGATCATCCGGTCCAAGGTCCCGGAGTCCCCGGTCTTCGACGAGGTCAAGGACAGCGGCACCATTGTCAAGGCCCCGATCGTGGAGGTCATCAAGACGGACTGGCGCAACATCGTCAAGGGCATCGGCCTGCGCATCGCCGAAACGGCCGGCTACGCCGTGTCCATCACCTACATGATTTCCTACCTCAACACCCAGCACCTTGCCGATAAGACCCAGACCCTGATCGCCCTCTGCATCGCCTCAGCCATCGGCATCTTCGCCACCCAGGCCTGGGCAGCCCTGACCGACCGCATTGGCCGCCGTCCGCTGTACGTCTGGTCCACCGCGTTTGCAGCCCTGTTTGCGATCCCGATGTTCCTGCTGGTCAACACCGGCATGTTCATTGCCATCATCATCACCATCGTGATCTCCTACGCCGTCTGCCAGAACTCCCTCGCCGGCGCCCAGGGTGCCTGGTTCCCGGAGCTCTTCCAGGCCAGGACCCGGGCATCCGGTGCCAGCCTGGCTTACCAGATCTCCGCCATGGTGTCCGGTTTCACCCCGTTCATCACCACCCTGCTGTTCGTCAGCTTCGGCTGGATGGGCCCTGCACTGCTCTTCGGCGCCTACGCGCTGATCGGACTCTGGGCCGCCATCGCCACCCGGGAAACCTGGGGCAAGCGGGAGCGCGAGCTGGCTGACGAAGCCACCAAAAGCACCCCCAACACCGTCAATGCCTGAATGACCACCACGCACCAAACGATCACGGAGCCAGTAATGCCAACAGATACCGTCCAGGACCATGCCCCGCAGGGACCTACACTGCAGACTGCGGTGACCCCGGAACGGGTCGACAAGATCAGCGCCGCCGCATACCGGATCCGGCACCACGCCCTGAACATGGGGGAGGTCCAGGGCCAGGGATACGTGGGCCAGGCCCTCGGTGCCGCGGACATGCTCGCCACTGTCTACGGGGACCAGCTGAATTTCCGTGCCGGGGACCCGCACTGGGAAGCCCGCGACCGGTTCCTGCTCTCCACCGGGCACTACGCCATCGGCCACTACGCGGCCCTGGCCGAGGCCGGGATCGTCCCCGTGGAGGAGCTGGAAACCTACGGCTCCGATGATTCCCGGCTGCCGATGTCCGGGATGTCCACCTACACGCCCGGCATGGAAATCTCCGGCGGTTCGCTGGGGCACGGCCTGACCATCGCCGTCGGCATGGCCCTGGGCCTGCGCTACCAGGGCTCAGGCGCCCGGGTGTTCAACTTCCTCTCCGACGGTGAGCTGGACGAGGGCTCCACCTGGGAAGCGGCCATGGGGGCGCACCACCACCAGCTGGGCAACCTCACCGCCATGGTGGACATCAACGCCCTGCAGGCGGACGGCAAGACGGACTCGGTCCTGCGCACCGAGCCGGTCAAGGAGAAGTGGGAATCGTTCGGCTGGTACACCCAGCGGATAGACGGGAACGACGTCGGCGCGCTGCTGGCAGCGTTCGACAACGCAGCCGCCCAGGCCGCCGCCGTCGGGCGTCCCTCCGTGATCCTCTGCGACACCAAGGTGGGCCGTGGCGTGCCGCTGCTGGAAAACCGCGAAAAGGCGCACTTCATGCGCATCGAAGAAGACGAATGGCAGATCTGCCGCGAGCAGCTCACCGCCGGATACCAAGGAAAGGCTTCAGCATGAGCACCACCACCGAAGCTCCCGACACGACAACAGCCGCGAAGCCGAAGCTCAAGACCTCGGCGATGATCGCATCATTCGCCGACCCCGGCCAGAAGACGTCCTCTGCACCGTTCGGGCACGCCCTGGTCAAGGCCGCGCAGGAAAACGACAAGATCGTGGGCCTCACCGCGGACCTGGGCAAGTACACGGACATGCACATCTTCGCCAAGGCCTTCCCGGAGCGGTTCTTCCAGATGGGCATGGCTGAGCAGCTGCTCTTCGGCGCAGCCGCCGGCCTGGCAGAAACCGGGCTGGTCCCGTTCGCGTCCACCTACTCGGTGTTCGCCGCCCGCCGCGCCTACGACTTCCTCTGCCTGGACGCGGCCGAACCGAACCTGAACGTCAACATCGTGGGCGGCCTGCCCGGCCTGACCACCGGCTATGGCCCCAGCCACCAGGCCACCGAGGACATGGCGATCTTCCGCGGCATGCCCAACCTGACCATCGTGGATCCCTGCGACTCGGTGGACATCGAACAAGCCGTTCCCCAGCTGGCCGCGTCGGACGGACCCACCTACCTGCGCCTGCTGCGCGGCAACGTCCCCACGGTCCTGGACGAGTACGGCTACACGTTCGAGCTCGGCAAGGCCAAGGTCCTGCGCGGCGGCAACGACGTCGTATTCATCTCCTCGGGCCTGATGACCATGCGTGCCCTCCAGGCCGCCAAGGCGCTGGCGGCACACAACGTGGATGTCGCCGTCGTGCATACCCCCACCATCAAGCCGTTCGACGCCGAAACCGTCCTGGCCGAGGTCAACACGGACCGCCTGGCCGTCACCCTGGAAAACCATTCCGTAGTGGGCGGCCTGTTCGAAACCGTCGCCTCCGCCGTCGTCACCGCGGGCCTTGGCAAGCGCGTGGTGCCGGTAGCGCTGCCGGACGAATTCCTCGACGCGGGAGCCCTGCCCACCCTGCACGACCGCTACGGCCTGGCCGTGGACCGCATCGTGGCCAAGGTCCTCGCCGAGCTCGGCTGAGACCTGCAGCCCGGGCAGCAGGACAATTGCGGGAAGCACGGTACCGGTCCCGGCCGGTGCCGTGCTTTCTGCCGTACCATCGAAATTACTACCGACTGTAAACAGTCGACTTATGACATTGAGGACAAAAGCCATGGCCGGACTGACTGCCCCGCTGCTGGGACTGGAAAAGAAGAGCCTGCGCGAGCAGGCGCTGTCGGCCCTGAGGACCGCCATCACCAGCGGTGAGCTGGAGCCCGGCCGGCACCTGGTGGAGACCGAGCTCTCCGAGATGCTGCAGATCAGCCGGGGCACCCTTCGCGAGGCCCTCCGCCAGCTGGAACAGGAGGGCCTGCTGTCCGCAGGGCCCCGCGGCCGGCTCTCGGTCCGGCACCTGGACGAAAAAGAAATTCGGGACATTTACGCCGTCCGCGCCGCGCTGGAGTCCCTTGCCGCGCGGACCCTGTGCGAACTGCCGGACCGGCAGCACGTGACCGAGTCCCTGCACAAAGCCATCGATGCCATGGAGGCCGCCACCAGCGGAAGCCTCGAGGAACGGATCGAGTCCGACCTCGAGTTCCACCGCACATTGTGCCGGCTCACCGGCAACGAAACGCTCCTCCACTCCTGGGAATCACTGGAGGGCTCCATCCGGATGTCTATCATGTTCGCCGGCCTGGAAAAGGGTGTCAGCAACATGAGCGTGGACCGCCACAAGGACATCGTGGCAGCCATCGACACCGGGGATGCCACCCTGGCCCGCAAGACCATCCTGGAACACATGGACACCGCTGCCGCGAACCTGGTGGCATAACTTTCGGAGACCACCCACTCGGGAATCCCAGCGCGCTCCCGCCCGTTAACTTACTGCGCGGTAAATAACCGCGGCGTTAACGAGGGATGGTATGACCGCAAAGTTTGTGTCAGTTGAGGACGACGCCGGCAAGGTCACCCGGTACGCCCGCCATGACAACGGCGGCGGACTCACCGCACCGGGCGCCAACGTGGCGGACAGCGCCAGGATCGGCCCCATGACCTACGTGGAACATGGCGCCAGGGTGGGTGCAGGCTGCCGGATTGGACACGGCAGCTGGATCGACCGGGACGCGACCATTGGTGACCGCACGGTCATCGGGGACGGCGTGCGGATCGGGCGGGGCACTGTCATCGGCAACCGTGTGCACATTGGCAGCCACTCGCGCATCGGCTCCAGTGTCCTGATTGAGCACGGCGTCCACCTGGATACCGACAGCACGGTGCCCGACGGCAGCGAGGTTCTCGCGGGCGCACATTCACGCCTGGCACCGGCGAGGCACCGGACGCACCGTAAAACCCGGGGCGGAATGGCTGCCTAAGCTTCGCTGGCGGCGTGCCTTGCGGCGGCCCCCAGGTCGATCGATCCCAGCCAGGCCGTGGGCGGGTCTTCGAGGCGAAATGCCGCGTGGAAGAAGCCGCCCAGCGTGATCACGGCAAAGCTGGTCATCAGTGCTTCCTTAAATCCAGCGGCCCCTGGCCGTACCAGCGGTGTCGCAGCAAGTCGGTGCAGGATCGAAGCAGGCGGTTCAGTTCGTCAGTGCTGTTGGAGAGGCTCCGCAGCACCAGGCCGGTGGTTCCTCCGACGGTCCTGGTCAGCGAGATGCCGGTCAACGCTTCACGGCCGGCGGCGACCAGGTGCAGGTCGTCGGCGAGCGCCTGCTCCACCCGTGGATCCACCACTACCAGCGACCCGAGATGACTGTAACCCTCCATGAAGCCGAGCCCGGTGACGTCACCCAGCGGCGGCCGGATCAGCAGGTTGTCCAGCGCCAGCAACTGGCTTCCGCGGTCGGTTTCCACGCGGATTTCGTTGCGCAGCCGCACTTCCTCATACCGAAAGGCTGAGCCGTCAGGCGACCATCCCGGCGTCACCACCTCTGCCATCACCAAGGACGACGACGGCCGCAGCGTCACGGAGGTCCGTTGCCGGTAGCTGGCCTCCCGGTAGGCGATCAACTGGTCCGGCATAAGTTCCAGTCGCGCCCCTTCCCCCAAACGGACAGTCATCCGCTGCTCAGCAAAAGACCCAGGCGTCCGATAAACCTTGGTAGCAGACTGCGTGGTCAGCAGCAGGGAAGCAGAGTCCCGGACTTCAAGATCCAAGACAAAAAGATCAGCCCCAAGATAAGCCCCGCCAGGATTCACAACGACATAACAAACCTGCCCAGAGTCATCGAGGTAATGCGGGCGGAGTACGCGAAGCGCCCCCTCGTGAAACTGATGCAAGGCAACCGACCGGCCGCCCCGGAAACTGACGCCCAACTCAAGCTTGCCCATAGGTGACGTACCCGCTGAGGCGGCGGAGCCGGATGTAAGGGGCCGCGGCGTGGTGGGCACCGCGAAGCGGGCACGGCCCTTTACATCCGGTGAAGCCGCCGGTGGCGCTCCCGCCGTCGTGCTCATTGGGCCAGGTCGAGCATCAGGACGTCGCGCCGGATCCATTCGATGACCTTGTCCAGCCCCTCATCGGTCTTGAGGTTGGTGAAGCAGAAGGGTTTGTTGCCGCGGAACTCTTTGGAGTCCCGTTCCATGACGGCGAGGTCAGCCCCGACGTGGGGGGCGAGGTCGGTTTTGTTGATGATGAAGAGGTCGGACTTGATCATTCCCTGGCCGGCTTTGCGGGGGATTTTCTCGCCTTGGGCCACGTCGATGATGTAGATGGAGAAGTCGACGAGTTCGGGGCTGAAGGTGGCGGAGAGGTTGTCGCCGCCGGATTCGACGAAGATCACTTGGAGGTCGGGGTGCCGGGCTTTGAGTTCCTCGATGGCGGCGGTGTTCATGGAGGTGTCTTCGCGGATGGCGGTGTGCGGACAGCCGCCGGTTTCCACGCCGATGATCCGGTCCACGGGGAGGATGCCGTTGGCGGCGAGGATTTTGGCGTCCTCGATGGTGTAGATGTCGTTGGTGATGGCGGCCATGGAGATGTCGCCGCTCATGTGGCGGGTGAGCCGCTCCACGAGCTGGGTCTTGCCGGCACCGACGGGCCCGCCGATGCCGATCTTGATGGGTTCGCTCATTTTTCCTCCTTTGGGTCCAAGAGCACCGTCAGCTCATGAACATCCGGGCACGTTGGCGTTCGTGCCGCATTTGCGAAATTTCCAGTCCGGGGCTGACGGCCCCGAAGTCGTCGGGGGTGAGGCGGCCGATGTTGTCGATGGCGGCAGCGACGTCGTCGTGCGCTTTCCGCAGCACCCGCTGCCCGGCGTTTTGCCCGAGTGGGATGGCGCGGACGGCGTTCTGCGTGAGGGAGGTGACGGTGGCGAAGAGGTAGGCGGCGAGCGCCTCCTGCAGCGGCACGCCCAGGGAGCGGGCGACGACGGCGAATGCCAGCGGCTGATGCCCGGCGGCAAGGCCGGCACCCACCAGGTCCCGGTACAGTGCCAGCGCAGGCGAAGGAAACACCTCCGTACCGATCTCAAGCAGCCGAAGCCCCATCTTCACACTGGCCTCCCGAACCTGCCGAGGCAACAGAGAAGCAGTAAGCAGCGAGTCCAGCTCCCCCACATCAACACCCTCGTACAGAAAACGAATGGCCAACCCATCCGAGTAGGTAAGCTGCTGCCCCACAAAAGTAGACAACCACCCACCAAAAGAAGCCTCATCAGCGACCACCCCGGAGTCGACATACGTCTCAAACCCGAGGGAGTGAGCAAAGGCCCCGGTAGGCAAAGCGGAATCAGTAAGTTGCTGCAAAGCAAGCTGGTAACTCATAACCGCGCTCACTGAAGGCGCACCCAAGGTGAGGAACCCAAGCGCCGCGAGGGATATGGGGCCGCGGCGTGGCGGGCACCGCGAAGCGGGCACGGCCCCATATCCCTCGCGTCGTCCCTAGCCCGCACCTCAATGGAAGCGCGCAGCGCGTCAACCTCAGTGCGAGTGCTCAGCATGGCGGAAAGGTACAGGCATGACGCGTTCCTGGCGGGAGTAGGGCACTGAGTTGTGGCGGAGGTAGTCCTCGACGGTGTGGTCGTAGGCGCACACCATGACGTCGGCCCCGTACTCCGATGCCGGGCCGAAGAACTGTGCCTGGAGGTGCCGGTTGCCGAGGGAGTGTGCCGTGACGCCCATCTCGTAAACCGAACGGGGTGCGATGACCAGGACGTCGGTGGGCAGGACGGAGACCACGATCATGTTTGACCCTTCCACGTGGAGGATGTCGCCGTCGCGGAGGTCCCCGGAACCGGAAGGGAGGCGGATGCCGATCTCCTTGCCGTGGTCGGTGGTGGCGCGCTGGATGCGTTTGACCAGCTGGGCGCTGGGGAGCACCACTTTTTCCCGGTGGAGGCCGGCATAGGTTTCGGGGTCCGGGAGGTCGTGCAGGTTGCCCAGGATTCTTTCGATGATCACGTGGTTCTCCGACGTTGGATGATGAAGCTCTAGAAGAGGAAGTAGCGCTGGGCCATGGGCAGGACGTCGACGGGCTCGCAGGTGACGTCTTCGCCGTCGACCCTCACCTGGTAGGTTTCCGGGTCCACCTGGATGTCGGGGGTGGCGTCGTTGTACTTCAGGTCGGCCTTGGTGAGGGTGCGGATGCCCGAGACGGGCCGGATGACCTTCTCCAGGCCCAGTTCTTCGGGCACACCGGCGTCGATCGCGGCCTTGGACAGGAAGGTGATGGAGGACTGCTGCATGGCCTTGCCGAACGTGGCGAACATGGGCCGCATGGTGCGTGGCTGCGGCGTGGGGATGGAAGCGTTCGAGTCGCCCATCAGCGCGTAGGCGATCTGTCCGCCCTTGAGCACCAGTTCCGGTTTGACGCCGAAGAACGCGGGATCCCACAGCACCAGGTCCGCGAACTTGCCCACTTCCACGGAGCCCACCGAGTCCGCGATGCCCTGGGCGATGGCCGGGTTGATGGTGTACTTGGCCACGTAGCGCTTGAGCCGGAAGTTGTCGCTGCCCGCACTGCCGTGGACATCGTCGTCGGCATCCTCCAAAACCCCGCGCTGCTTCTTCATCTTGTCCGCCACCTGCCAGGTGCGGGTGATGACCTCACCAACCCGCCCCATGGCCTGCGAGTCGGAGGAGGTGATGGAGAAGATGCCCAGGTCCTGCAGGACGTCCTCGGCGGCGATGGTCTCGGCGCGGATGCGCGAATCGGCGAACGCCACGTCCTCGGGGATGTCCGGGTTGAGGTGGTGGCAGACCATCAGCATGTCAAGGTGCTCTTCGATGGTGTTGCGGGTGTAGGGCAGTGTGGGGTTGGTGGACGCGGGCAGGACGTTGGGCATGCCCGCGATCTTGATGATGTCCGGCGCGTGGCCGCCGCCGGCGCCTTCGGTGTGGAAGGTGTGGATCACGCGGCCGTTGATGGCGCGGATGGTGTCCTCCACGAAGCCGCACTCGTTGAGGGTATCGGTGTGGATGGCCACCTGGACGTCGTATTCGTCGGCCACCTTCAGCGACGTGTCGATCGAGGAATGCGTGGCGCCCCAGTCCTCGTGGACTTTCAGGCCGATGGCACCGGCGCGGATCTGCTCGGCGAGGGGCTCGACGGCGGAGGCGTGGCCCTTGCCGAACAGACCGATGTTCATGGGCAGCCCCTCGGCCGCCTGCAGCATCCGCTGGATGTGCCACTTTCCGGGGGTGACGGTGGTGGCTTTGGTGCCTTCGGCGGGGCCGGT
Organism: Arthrobacter sp.; assembly: GCA_035475035.1. Lineage (GTDB taxonomy): Bacteria > Actinomycetota > Actinomycetes > Actinomycetales > Micrococcaceae > Arthrobacter. The sequence goes on along the minus strand of DATIMT010000340.1, from coordinate 8,528 downwards.
GCCGCCGCCAATCATGGTGGTCACGCCGCTGGCCAGGGCGGTGGGCACCTGGTCCGGGGAGATGAAGTGGATGTGGGTGTCGATGCCGCCGGCGGTGAGGATCTTCCGCTCCCCCGCGATGATCTCCGTGCTGGCGCCGATGACGATGTCCACGCCGTCGGTGATCTGCGGGTTGCCCGCTTTGCCGATCCGGAAGATGTGCCCGTCCTTCAGCGCAATGTCGGCCTTGTAGATGCCGGTGTAGTCCAGGATGACCGCGTTGGTGATGACGGTGTCCGGGATGGTGCTGCCCTGGCCGTCATCGTCCCGGACCGCCTGGCCGTTCTGGCCCATGCCGTCACGGATCACCTTGCCGCCGCCGAACACCACTTCCTCGCCGTAGACGGTGGCGTCTTTTTCGACCTCGAGGAACAGATCGGTGTCCGCGAGGCGGATCTTGTCCCCCGTGGTGGGGCCGTACAGGTCCGCGTACTGCCGGCGTGGAATCTCGAAGCTCACTGCACGTCCCCTTCCGGGCGGGTCCCGCCGTCGAGCATTCCGTTCACCGCATTACTGAGCCCGTACACCTCCCGGGTGCCGGCCAGTTCGATCAGCCGCACGCTCCGGGAGTCCCCCGGCTCAAACCGGGCAGCCGTTCCTGCGGGAATGTCCAGGCGGCGGCCGTAGGCGGCGGCCCGGTCAAAGGACAGGGCCGCGTTGGCCTCGGCAAAGTGGAAGTGGGAGCCCACCTGGACGGGCCGGTCACCGGTGTTGGTCACGGCAACCTCGACCGCGTCCCTGCCGGCGTTCGCCGTCACGGGCTCCGGCCGGAGGACGTACTCGCCTGGAATCATTGCGGCGCTCCTTAGCGGATCGGGTTGTGGACGGTAACGAGCTTGGTGCCGTCCGGGAAGGTGGCCTCGATCTGCACGTCATGGATCATTTCCGGCACGCCTTCCATGACGTCGCCGCGGGCGAGGAGGGTGGTGCCGTAGCTCATGAGGTCGGCAACGGTCCTGCCGTCCCGGGCGCCCTCGATCAATTCGTAGCTGATGATTGCCACGGCCTCCGGGTAGTTCAACTTGAGGCCGCGGGCCTGCCTGCGCCGGGCAAGGTCGGCGGCCACCACGATCAGAAGCTTTTCCTGCTCACGCGGCATCAAATGCATGGAGTTCCCTTCAACGGCCAACGGCGTGCGACCAGCGTAAGCCGGTCACGTTTCCGCCAGGTTTCAGGTCCATCATCCGGACCCCCTGTCCGCGCCGGCGCCGAATTCCCCCACGTTTCACGCCTCGGGAGGAAAGGACGACGGCGGTTCGCCGGGACACGCCGTCGGCCCTCCTGAAAGATGGGGAGACGCAGCGGGTGGACCTCAGGCGGTGAGCCGGGCCAGGATCTCGTCGCTGGACTGGACGGGCTGGCGGTAGGTGGTGGAGAGGATGCGGAGCATGTCTGCGGCGTCCTGGTCCGCCTCCGAGGCCATCGCGTCCTTGGCATACGTCACACGGATGTTGTGGGCGAACGCGTCCGCCGCGGTCTGGGCAATGCAGTTGTGGGTTGATACGCCGGCGAGCACCACCTCATCCGCGTCCCAGTTCCGCAGCCGGGCCAGCAGGTTGGTGCCCACAAAGGCGCTGTCCCGCGTCTTGTTCAGCTGGGGCAGGTCTTCGATGATGAGTCCTGGCACGGACTGTGCCTGCCCGCTGCCGCGGAAGATGAAACCTTGGTCGTCGTCGAGCATGCTGAGCGTCCAGGTGGATTTGTCCCGCTCGTGTTCGGTGCCCACCAGGAGGGCCTTGTGCCCGGCCGCCTTGAAGCCTTCCAGCAGGCGGTTGCACTCGTTGACCACCCGCTCCTGCTGGGCTGCCAGTTCGGGCGTTTCGAAGAATGCGTTCTGCATGTCGATGACCAGGAGGGCAATCATAGGGGGCACCTTTCCGTTCTTGAACCGGTGCCATAGGTGTACCCGCGGGCGGAGCGGGCGAAACCGGCTGTACGAAACCGGCGGCGCGGAATCTAAGGCGCGGACTCCCGGATCTTCAGCTCGAACCCGGCCTCCACATGCACGCCGGCCTCGGACGTCTCACGGCCGCCGATCCGGTCCAGCAGCAGGCCAATGGACCGCTCCGCGATCTCGTCCATGCCCGGCGAGACGGTGGTCAGGGACGGGGACGCGAACCGGGCTTCGTCGATATCGTCAAAGCCGGCCACGGCCACGTCCTGCGGCACCTTCACCCCGCGGATCAGGAGTTCATGCAGTGCGCCCAGTGCCAGTACGTCATTCAGCCCGAAGACGGCGTCGAATTCCACGCCTGAATCCAGGAGGCGGGCTACGGCGGCGGCCCCCGTATCGCGGCGCCACTGCGCAGGTGCCACCAGCGCAGGGTCGAACCGAATGCCTGCCTCCCCGAGTGCCTTCCGGTACCCGTTCAGGCGCAGTCCGGCGCTCCCGGAGGACTCCCCGGCGTCCGCTCCGATGACGGCAATACGACGGCGGCCGCGGCCCAGCAGGTGGGCTGTGAGCGCAGCCGCAGCTTCCTCGTTCTTCATGGTGACCAGGTCAAAGCGGGGATCCATGATGTGCTCGCCGAGCATCACCAGCGGCTTATTGCCGGCCCGCGCGGCGATGGCCTCCGCGTCCACCACCAGCGGCGTGAACAGCAGGCCGTCAGTGAGCTGCCGGAACGTTCCCTGCAGCGCACCGAGTTCGACTGCTGCCTCGGCATCGGACTGTTCCACCAGGACCCGGTAGCCGTGCCGGGACGCGGCCTTCATCAGCCTGGACGCCAACTCGGCGTAGTACGGGGCGGAGAGGTCGGACAGCACTAAACCCAGCATGGAGGTCTTGCCGGACCGGAGGCTGCGGGCCGTGAGGTTGGCCTCGTAACCCAGCTCCGCGATGGCGTCCTGCACCCGCTGCTTGGTGGCGGGCCGGATGAATTCGTAGTCATTCAGGACATTTGAAACGGTTTTCAGGGAAACGCCCGCCGCCCGTGCGACGTCGTTCATGGTGACGGCCATTAACGTTCTTTTCCTGCCTTCGCTGCCGCCTTGGCAGCCTGCTTGCTGGCACGCACTTTCGCCAGGGATTCCGGATCCACGATGTCTGCCACCGAAAGGTAACTGCCGTCCTCACCGTAATGCCCCGCGGCTTCACGCCACCCCGGCGCTTCGAGGCCCCGCTGCTTGCCCAGCAGTGCCAGGAAGATTTTGGCTTTCTGCTCACCGAACCCGGGCAGGGCCTTGAGGCGGCGCAGCACCTCGGCGCCGTCCGGGGAGCCCTTGGTCCAGATGGCGGCAGCATCGCCGTCCCATTCGCTCTGGACCGCTTCGGCGAGCGCCTGCACACGGGCAGCCATGGAGCCCGGGAAACGGTGGACGGCGGGGCGTTCCTTGAACATCTCCACGAATTCCCCGGGGTCGTGGCCGGCAATGGCCTCCGGCTTCAGCGAGCCCATCCGGGTACGGATCTTTTCGGGTCCGGCGAAAGCCGATTCCATCGTCACCTGCTGGTCCAGGAGCATGCCGGTCAGCAGGGCGAAGGCGTCCTCACTCAACAACTTGTCCGCGGCGGGATCGCCCGTGATGTGCAGTTCCATGCGGTCCATCCTCCCACCTGCGGCCCGCCGTCGTCATAAGGCCGCCCCCGCCCGCAACGCCCGGGAGTCAGGAACCGACGGCCAGCCGGATCATGGACCAGGACACGGCCGGGAGTTCGGCGGTGAGCCGGCCGCCGTCGACCGTCACCGTGCCGTTTTCCGAAGGCAGGACGGAGGTGGAATCGTCGGCCGTGGCCTGCCAGTACGGGTCCTTGTTGGCGTAGGTCACTGCTTCCACCACCCGGACATTGCCCAGGCCGGCCACGGCTGCATCCAGCGTCAGTGCCTGGCCGGCAGAACGGTTGACCGCGAACACCACGGCCTCGCCCTTGTCCGCGTCATACGTGGCGACGGCGGACAGAGCAGCGAAGCCGGCCGTCTTGCCGCCGCTGACCAGCGGGGATTCCACGGCGAGCTGCAGCACAGTGCCGGACGCATGCCGGGACGTCAGGGCGAAGGGGTGGAAGGTGGTCTGCTTCCACGAGCGTCCGCCGGGCTCGGTCATGATGGGTGCAATGACGTTGACCAGCTGCGCCAGGCTTGCCGAGTGGACGCGGTCCGTGTTCCGGAGCAGCGTGACCAGGAGGTCGCCCACCACCACGGCATCGGCCACGGTGTAGGTGTCTTCCAGCAGGATGGGGGCCACCGGCCAGTTCTTGCCGGTGGGCACCTTGGATTCGTCGCGGCTCATGTGCCAGACGTTCCACTCATCGAAGGAGATGTTGACCTGCTTGCTGGACTTCTTCACCGACTTCACGTGGTCGATGTGGCTCACGATGTCGTGGATGAAGGCGTCCATCTTGTGGCCGGCGGCAAGGTGTTCCTGCAGATCGCCGAAGTCCTCGAAGTACTGGTGCGCGGAGATCAGGTCCACGAGTTCGTAGGTTTCCGTCAGGACCACGCGTTCCCATTCACCGAAGGTGGGCATGGTGGGTCCGGAGCTGCCGCAGGCCACAAGCTCCAGGTCTGGCTCAATCAAGCGCATGGCACGGGCGGTGTCGGCGGCAAGGCGGCCGTACTCCAGCGCGTTCTTGTGCCCGATCTGCCAGGGTCCGTCCATTTCGTTGCCCAGGCACCACATCCTGATGCCGTAGCCCTTCTCCGCACCGTTGGTCCGGCGCTGTTCCGAAAGGGCCGTGCCGCCGTCGATGTTGCAGTACTCCAGCAGGTCCAGTGCCTCCTGGAGGCCGCGCGTGCCGAGGTTGACGGCCATCATGGGTTCCACTCCTGCCTTGGCCGACCAGGTGGCGAACTCGTCCACGCCCACGGTGTTGGGGTCGGTGGAATGCCAGGCGAGGTCAAGGCGCACGGGGCGCTGGTCCACCGGGCCCACACCGTCCTCCCAGCGGTAGCCGGAAACAAAGTTTCCACCCGGGTACCTCACGGTTGAGACGCCCAGTTCGCGGGTGAGCTCGATGACGTCCCGGCGGAAGCCGTCACTGTCGGCGTCAGGATGGTCAGGCTCAAAAATCCCGGTGTAGACGCACCGGCCCCACGGCGAACGCGGGATCGACGGTGATTTTGACTGCGGCTGGTTCTGGCTGGGTCACGTAAGTATCCTCGGCTTGGTTTTTACAACGTTATAGAAAGCCATTCTTGGCCGCCCCGCGTCCGGAGTCAAGTGTTTTGTCCAGGCCGTCCCAAGTAATACCCAATCCGAAAAACAGGTACCAGTTACGCATTCACCGGCGGCTGCACGGCCATTAGGTTTTTCACAGAGACAAGGCCTGTTTGCTTCCGGTACTTGGCTCACGAGGGGGTGTGAGACTGGCAATGCATGCACGACAGGTAAACCCAGGCTTCCCGGTCCATAGGACGCGGGTAATAAGCGGGGCCGGCGACGAGGAGTCCTTCGAGACCAAGGGCTCTCCCCCAGCCGTCGCCGGCCCTCTTACCGCAGGGAACGCACGCAGGGTGCGTGTTCCCCACCCGGCGGCAGGGGGCCACGAACGGGGCGCGCCCCGGAACCCGGCCCTCGTACTGGACCTGGTCAATGGTGCGCAAACCCTCTCCGAATCCCTTGAAATGCTGGTCGCCGCTTCGGCCGGACATGTGGCCAGGGCCGCCGGGATCGACGTCGGGTGCGGCATGGTGCTGCACCAGCCCAAGCGGATCCCCGCCGTCACAGGCACCAGCGGTGAAGTGGTGCGGCTGCTGGACTGGGAACGGGAAACCGCCGAGGGCCCCGTGACCGACGTGATGTCCGGCGGGCACCCCGTTGCAGTGCTCCAGAGAAACGGGGACTTCCGGTGGCAGCACTACTCCACCCAGCTGCAGTTGTCCGGGTTTGGCAGTGCCCTGGCTGTGAGGCTCCGGCTCGAAACCGACCCGCCGGCAGATGACCAGGCCAACGGCAACGGCAACAAGGACCCCGGCCCGACGAGCGCCGCTCTTGCCTTCTTCGCGCACGACTCGAAAGCCTTCCCGCTGCGGGCCATTGCCGAGGCGCGCACGTTTGCTGCACTGGCAACCAAAAGCCTGCAGATGGCCATCAACCTCCATACCGCCCGCTCGCTGGCCACCGACCTCCGCTCGGCCTTGGACAGCCGCACGTCCATCAACGTCGCCTGCGGTGTCATCATGGCCCAGAACAGGTGCTCCTACCAGGAGGCCTTCTCCATCCTCGCCAAGGCTTCGAGCCACCGGAACATCAAGGTGCGCAAGGTGGCAGAGGAACTGCTGGACCGGCTGCCGGAAGGCGCACCGCGCTCACACTTCGGCCGCTGACCGCCCCTGGTTCACCCGCCCCTGATTGGGTAGGGAACAAGAAGGACCAGGCAGCGTGGGAAGGGCGGACGGATGGAAAACACGCAGCCAGCTGCCCGGAGTACCCGCATCACCGATCTCACCTGGCTGGCCGGGCCCCTGGCTGCCGTCCTCGGACTGGCCGCGCACATGGGCGGCGGAGGTGCGTCACCCGCAATCGCCATTGTGGCTGCGCTGGCGGCGCTGCTGAGCCTGGCCGCTGTGGTCCTGGAGCGGCTGACGTCCGCGCAGCTTCCCGGCTGGGCAGTCCTGGTGGCGTCCGCCGTCGCACAGCAACTGCTGCATCTGGCTTTCACAGCCTTTTCCACGGCCAGCGCCGTCCCATTGCCGGACCACACCCACGGCGGACTGCCAGCCCCGGACGTACCGTCGTCGGCCGGTGCGCCGGCCACCCACTCACTGCACCTGATGCTGTACCTGCATGCCGCCGCAGCGCTGGTCACCGCAGGCGTTCTCGTCCAGTGGAACAGGGTGGCCGGGTGGGCGCGCGGATTTGTCAGGAGGTAAGGGTGCCCCTGGCGATGCTCACCGTGGAGTGGGCAGGGTTCCCGTCCATGGGCTCGTCTGAAACATCCACCACCGGGTACTGGGAGAGGTCCAGTCCCGGTGGCACCTGGAAGGTTCCGGACGTGGAGTTCATGACGCCCAGGCTGACCAACCGGGAAAGGTCCGGGGCGATCAGCCAGACCTCCTGGTAGCCCTTGGCCTCATCCTTGTTCAGGCTGACCTCCAGGCTGCGGGAACCATCGGCTGTCTTCACCACCTTGGCGGATCCGGCGGCGGAGTACTGCGACAACGGCGTCAGCTGGGCAGCGGCCAACTCCTTGGGCTGGGGCGGACGGTTCAGCGTCCATACCGCACCAAAAACCAGCAGGATTGCGGCTGCGGCCATTGCGATCCAGGTACCGGGGCGCTGCCACCAGGCGGCCTTGGCACGCGGACGGATGGGGATGACGTTCGACGGCGGCGGGGCCCCGGGCGCCACCGTTGCCTCAGGTTCGGCGGGGCCTTCCTGGGCTGCCTTCGCGGCCAGCGGATCCTCCCGCAGTGAATCAGCCAGGCCCAGTTCCCGGTGGATGCCGGCCCAGACCTGCGGCCCCGGGACGGTCAAACGGCTGGTGTCCGGCGCCGTCTTCACCGCTTCCACCGTCCGGCGCAGGGCCGCATAGTCGGCGGCGCATTCAGGGCAGGCCAGAAGATGCTCCCGGGCGGCCGGGTCTGCCCAGTCCTCATACAGCGCCAGGAGGCTCAACTGTTCCGGATCAAGATGCGGCATGGTCTACCTCCAATCTGCTTCTTAGGTGCGACAGGCTGCGCCGGATGTGGCTCTTGACCGTACCAAGGGGGAGGCCCAGTTTGCGTGAGATCTGCTCGTGCGTCAGGTCTTCGTAAAAGGCGAGCTTCATGATGGAACCCTGGGGTTCGCCCAGCCTCTCCAGTTCGCCGTCCAGGAGCAGGCGGTCCGCCAGCGTCTCCGCCGTCCCTGTTCCCGTTCCGGCATCATCTGCCATGCCGGCTCCGGCCGCGGCGAAGGCCTTGCGTGCTTCCCGGGCGGCCGCGGAGTGGGCATCTGTTATGGCGTTCCGCGTGATACCCACGATCCATGCCGGAAGCCTGGCCACCTGCGGGTTGAAGGCCTTCCGGAACCGCCAGGCCCGGATGAAGACCTCCTGGGTGACATCGTCGGCCACCGCGCGGTCCGGAAGGGAACGCAGGGCCAGGGTGTGCACCAGGGGCGCGAACTCGCGGTAGGCCGCCGCCAGCGCACGCTCGTCACCGGCCACGAAGGAGTCGGTCAGTGCGTCATCCCACCCGCGGGAAGCGTTCCCGGGAAGCGTCACGGGGCAACTCCCTCCCGGCTTCGTCGCACGAGCTACATGGCTTGCCACCTGTCATGCAGGGACTGCGATGACAATCACATTGTCGCTGTAGTCCATCCGCTCGTCCAGCCACCTGCCGTCGCGGGTGAATGACGACGGCGGTACTCCCGTGCCGGCGTTGTGCCCGCCTTCATGCCCGCCGTGCGCGGACTGCCCGGGCTGCGCCCACGGCCCCTGTCAGGAGGGCCAGTGCTGCCGGGCCAAACCCGGCGGTGGTAACGGCGGGTTCCGCACCACCGGCTTTCGCGGAACCGTCAAGCGCACCGGGCACCGAAGCCGGCACGGAATGCAGTCCCTCGATGGT
>DATIMT010000339.1:0-4034 GCA_035475035.1 Arthrobacter sp. | reverse complement strand
GGGTCAAGCTGGTATCCGCTGTCGAGCATCGCCGGCGGCACAATGTGATGCACGGCCGTCATTCCGGTGCCGGTTTCCCCATAGGTGGCCTCGAAGGAGAATCCGCAGGCGCCGCACGACGTGCCATGGAAGGCCAGGCAGGCCCGGCGGGCGTCGGCGTCCCGCTCAAAGCGGTTCACCTGGACATTGCTGACGACGCCCGGTGGAAAGGTTCCGGGGACCACTTCGGTGCGATCCGTCGTCGTGGGCCCGCAGGACCGCCACAAGCGGTGCAGAACAGGTTCGAACGACGCCGGCAGGGCCACCAGCGAGCGGCCGTGCGCCGCTTCCCAAAGGTCACGGGGGAAGGCTTCGCCCGTGGTGCCGGGACGTATCTGTTCCCCAAACGGGAGCATTGAGTCGAAAGCCACCGCGAAGAACCAACCGGTGGTATCGGGATCCCCGCCCGCGGCAGCCCGGTACGGCTCAGACATCACGTGTCCGTGGCCTGCCAGGCCGCTGCCGGCGTCATTGCTGCCCTGCAGCAGGAGCCACGCTTCGGTCCCCGGGACGATCCCGGGGCAGAAACCGGTGCGCCAGCGGTCCAGGAACCTGCCGGAGTCCGCCACCTGCTCCACGACCGCCCGGTAATCCCAGCGCTGCAGCCGGGCTGGGTCGCAGACCAGGATTACTGCAGCCACTGCCCACCGAATTCAGCCATCCTCGTCGACCACCAAGCCCGTACAGGCGGGACTTAGATCTGTTCCTTGGCCAGCGCCTTGGTCTTGGCGGGCGTTTCGCGTCCAAGGCGTTCATCGAGCGTGACGCGCAGCCTGGCTGCGGCCACCTGGACACGGTGCTCGGCAGGAGTGGCCTTTTTCCTGGCGGGCTTGGCGGCGCTGTTCCGGGGGGTGTGGACAAAACGGTGTTCAGGCGATGCTGCGCTCATGGTCCAACCTCCTTGGTACTGTCTTCATCCGTCGTTCCATTCTCGCCTAAGTTCCCACTGCCGTCCACGAAGGTCATCTCCTGTCCGGCTCCGGCGTCGGACTCAGCCTCGTCCCCGTTCTCCTCGCCGGACACGCTCTTCCAGGCGATGTCGAACAACTCGAGCTCCTCGTTGCGGGCGAGTTCGCTCCTGGCCAGGACTTCCAGCGTGGCCAACCCCAGCGCCTTGGTCCCTTCATCCGGGTCCAGGGCCCGGTCCAGCGCCCACTGGGTCCGGCGCCACCATTCGGCCCGGCTGTCTGCCTCGGTCTTTTGCTGCAGGGCATTGGCATCCGCTTGGCGCTTCTGGTCCAGCGCGGTTTTGTCCGCCGCAGTGCGCTGTTTGAGTGTGCGCCAGTTGATGTAAAAGGCCAGCAGCGCTGCGATGAGGACGGCCAGGGGTCCCAGCCCGGCAAGGATGACCCACCAGTCCGCCGGGCCGGAATGCACGACGACGTCCAGCGGGCCGGGGGAGGGGGCAGGGGTCACCGAACCAGCTTAGGCGCCAGGTCCGGCCGGTGGTTGGGCCGACACTCCTGGGCGTGCGGGACGGGTCTGTCCGTGGGCAGCGGGACCTTCGGCACTTCGGCTGACCCGCTCCATGGTTCCATCCTGTTTCTACGCAATGGGGAGGGACATTTCTACGTAGTGGGGAGGGTCATGGGCGGCATTCCAGGCAGGATTGCGGTAATAATGCTTGCCCTGGCGGCGTTCCTGCTCGGCACGGCAGTCCCTGCCACTGCTGTGGCACCAGTGGCTGTCGTCGTGGAGGACACTGCAGGGGTACTGGACCATAACAGCCTGGTACCCGCCGTCGAACGCATCCAGTTCTACGAGCCCACCCGCGTTGCCGTCTTCACCTATAACGGAAAGGCGGAGGACAACCTCAATGAAGAGGTCCTGAAGTTCGCTCGGTCCAGGCACCCGGAGTGGATCAGTGCCGATGGGCAGAAATGGGCCGACGGGCTGTTCATTTTTGCCCTCGACCCGGTGGGCCGCCACGTGGGGACATATATGGGCGAGGACCGGAAGGTGTCGCTTGAGCAGCGCAGCGACATCCAGGACGCTTCGAAGGAACTGTTCCGCGACGCACAGTGGACCGACGGCACGGTAGCCGGCATTCGCCGGGCCGCCGAACTCATCAACCAGCCGTGGTACAGGTCCGCCGCGTTCCTGACCCCAGCCTGGATTACCGGTGGAATTGCAGTCCTCGGTGCAGCCGCCTGGCTGATTGTCCGCGCGGTGACCAGGAGAGCCTGCCGCACGCAGATTGAACGCGGCGAGCGCAGCTACTCCAATGTCAGCATGGACCTGGACGTAACAGAACTGAACGCGGGCACCATCCCCGAATCATCACGCTATGGCAGTCAGGTCCTGGAGAAACACCGCACCTTCCTGAGCCGCTACGCAGCCGCCACGGAGCTGTCCAACCAGGTGCACGCGTTGGGCAAAGGGGCGCTAAGCAGCCGGAAAAGTCTCAAGCTGGCCCGGCAGTTCGCGGACAGCGCCGCCGAACTGGATGCCCTGGATGACGTCATCGCGGACAGCAACGCCCTGCTGAACCGCGCCGATACCTGGCCCACGGCCTGGGACCGGCAGCTCGCGCCGTTTCGCAAGGACCTGGCCGGGCTGGAACAACTCCTGGCCAAGCGCCATGGGGAGGGGGACGCCGCCACCGCCACGGCACTTCGTTCCTTCCGGGACGAAAGCCTGCGGGAGATTGAGCGGTGGACGGCAGAACTGGCGGACAGGCGCATCACACCGGAAAAGGCGCTGGACCGGCTTTACGAGGCACGTTCCCGCCTCTCGGAGCTGCTGGAGGACCACGCAGAAACAGTCATTCAAGGCTTTGCCAAAAATGACCTCGAGGCACGCCTGATGCGCGAGCAGATGCAGACGGCCCACGAGGGCCTGGACCATCACAGGCAGCGCAGCTACGAACCGAGTATTTTGGGCACCGTGTACCCGTCGTACCAGTTCTTCTCGGTCGCCACATTCAGCTCCGGCTTCAACACAGGGGTCAGCAGCGTCAACTCGGCCCGGGGCGGCGGCAGCACCACGGGGTATGGCAGCATCGGCGGAAGTTTCTCCGGCTCGGGCAGTTCCTCAAGCTTCTAGCTGGCGGACACGCAAAAGCGGGGCCCCGTCCAGAGACGAGGCCCCGCAGGTGGCATCCCGGCCTGGACGGCGGGCGTCCGAGACTTATGCTGCGCCGAGTGAGTTGAGCCTGCGCAGCCCCCGCCGGACGGAATGCTGTGGGTGCGTCGGGGAGGCAAGGATTCTGCCTGAAGTTGGCGGCGCCACGTCCCGGATCAGGCCGGTTCCCGCGCATTCCCGTACCTCTTCGATTGCAGCGGCCGCCGCCTGCTTGTCAGTGAACTGCCCCGAAACCGCCAGTACGTGTCCATCCGGCATCACAAGCCGGAACCGGATCTGTGAATCGTCATCGACAAACAGTTCAAACGTTCCTGCCATAAGCCTTGCTCTCCTCTTTCGTCCTGCCCCCGTCAACGAGGCTGCATGCCGGCCGTCATCCGGCTCCAGCAAACCCGGACGCACAACCCCAGCGTGGTGCATCCGGCCTAAACCACCATCTCAGAGGACCAGCGCGTCTTTTAGGGACCAAAGTCCCTTAACCCCGGCCCCCTGAGCTGAACGGTCTTGCCTGCTGTGCCGAGAGTGTCATAAGGGCTGTGGCCGGCTACCGGGAATCCTGCTTCGACATCCACCGTTTCGCCTGGCATCCCGTGGTAGAGCGCTGTCAGCGCGTCCATGGGGACGCTTTCGCGGACCACGGCGACAGGTTGTTCGGTGAGGTGGATCTTTCGCGGCTGCTGGCCGGTTCCATTCATGGCACCAGCCTTGCCAACCGGCGCGCGCCGGGACAGGGCCACAGGACTCTGAAGGCCACGACGGGTCACCCTGAAGTGCCGCGGCCCATCGTGGCCATAAGATCGGTGGCCCATGCCGCCGCACGCTCTGTTTCACCATCCATCAGGGGGCCTTCGCTGCCCTTGACGTAGAAGGCCATGGGTCCACCAATAATGCTCGCACCGGCGTCTGTGAGG
>DATIMT010000338.1:0-2376 GCA_035475035.1 Arthrobacter sp. | reverse complement strand
GAGGACATCACCTTCACCGACCTGGTCCGCGGCGACATCACGTTCAAAGCCGGATCCGTCCCGGACTTCGCCGTGGTGCGCGCCAACGGGGCACCGCTGTACACCCTGGTCAACCCCGTTGACGACGCCCTGATGGGCATCACCCACGTGCTGCGCGGCGAGGACCTGCTGAGCTCCACGCCCCGCCAGATCGCGCTCTACCGCGCGCTGTACGCCATCGGCGTCGCCGAATACATGCCGGAGTTCGGCCACCTGCCCTACGTCATGGGCCAGGGCAACAAGAAGCTTTCCAAGCGGGACCCCGAGTCCAGCCTTTTCCTCCACCGCGAGCGGGGCTTCATCCCCGAGGGGCTGCTCAACTACCTGTCCCTGCTGGGCTGGTCCCTCAGCGCGGATGAGGACATCTTCACGGTTGACCAGCTCGTGGAGCACTTCGATATCCACGACGTCCTGGGCAACCCGGCCCGCTTCGACCTGAAAAAGGCCGAGGCCATCAACGGCACACACGTCCGCATGCTCGAGCCCAAGGTGTTCCGCGACCGGGTGGCACACTACCTGCGCGAAGCAGGCATGGTTGGGGAGATCCTGACCGACCGGCAGGAAGAGATCCTCTCGGAAGCTGCGCCCTTGATCCAGGAGCGCATTACGCTCCTCGGTGAGGCACCGGATATGTTGGCGTTCCTGTTCAAGGCCGACGACGCCATCGACATCGCCGACGACGCCCGCAAGGGCCTTCCCGCCAACCTTCCTGAGGTACTCGATGCCGCCATCGCCGCCCTGGAACCGGTGGCGGACTGGACGGCGGACAACATCCAGGCTGCACTCAAGCAGGCGCTGGTGGAGGACATGGGCATCAAGCCGCGGCTCGCCTTCGGCCCCGTGCGGACGGGTGTGTCCGGCCGCCGGGTTTCGCCGCCGCTGTTCGAGTCCATGGTGATACTTGGCAAGGAGTCGTCACTGCGCCGGCTCCGGGCCTTCCGCGGCTGATGAGTGCTCCAATCGAGGCCGCACGCGCCGGCGGGCTGAGTACGCCTTTCGGTGTTGTCCGGGGCGTCCTGTTCGACATTGACGACACCCTGGTGGACCTCGAATATTCGATGACCACCGCCCTGCGTGAGGTCAGCGAACACCTCCTGCCCGGCCTGGACCAGGCCGGGTGGGAGCGGTTCGGGCGCATCTTCACCCACGAAACCACCCATTACTATGACCGCTACCTTGCCGGAGAGCTGACGTTCAACGAACAGCGCCTGCTCCGGGGGCGGGCAGCCCTGGGGCACTTCGGGATTGAACTGGCCGACGGCGAGGAATCGCACCGGTGGCTCACGGCCTATATGGAGAAGCAGCCCGCGTATGTGAAGCCATTCCCCGACGTGCTGCCGCTCCTGGACGTCCTGGACGGCGCGGGCATCCCCTACGGGGCAGTAAGCAACAACGTCCATGACTACCAGCGGGCCAAGCTGGACGGCGCCGGACTGGAACGGGTTACCCACCTGGTGGGCACGGATACCCTTGGCGTGGCGAAGCCGGATCCGGCCATGTACCTTGAGGGCGTCAGGCTCCTCGGAACTGCCCCCGGCGAAACGCTCTATGTGGGTGACAACCGGCTGTTGGATGCGGAAGGCTCGACGGCCGCGGGCCTGGTGGGTGTTTGGCTCAACCGCATGGGTGAGGTTGTGGAGGGTTTCGAGGGCAGCATGGTGGCGTCCCTGGACCAGCTGCTGCAGTAGAGCTGCGGCTGTAAATTTGCGCCCAGGTGGACCGCGGCCCTGATTGAAGGACCGCGGTCACCGCCGGGAATGGATTCCTCGTCAGGCCGCCTTCAGCAGTACAGCGCGGCGGCGAAGGAGCAGGTAGGCTCCGACGGCGGCAGCCACCAGCAGTGCGACCAGCAGCAGCGCGATTGCAGGGTCGTCCAGCCACGACGACGGCGACACAGCGGCCACCTTCGTGTGCAGCTCCTGCGTTCCGGCAGCGATTCTTGCGTTGCCATCCGCCAGTTTGCCGGCCCCGTCCGCGAGTTTGCCGGAACCGTCGTCCAACTTGCCGTTGCCCGCCGCCAGCTGCCCCGTCCCCTCGGCGAGCTGGGCAGATCCCGATTCCAGCTGGCCGGTCCCACTGCTGAGCTTGACGGTGCCGTCGGAGAGGGCTTCCGCCCCTGCCAGCAGGCCCGGGTTTGCCGGGTCGCCGCTGCCGTTGATCCCGGCACTGAGCCTGGTGGTCCCGTCCTGGAGGTTGTTGGCGGCGTAGATCAGGCCTGGATGTTCGGGGTCGCCCGGCACGCCGTCCATTCCCACGCGGATTTTCGCCGTGCCCTCGGCCAGCATCGACGTACCCAGCACCACGCCCGGGTTCTGCGGGTCCGTCGCATTGAGCTTT
>DATIMT010000337.1:0-25647 GCA_035475035.1 Arthrobacter sp. | reverse complement strand
CGGCGCCGCAGCCAAAAGCGCCTGCCGCCGCCCACGTAAAGCTTGCTGCGTTCCAGTTCCCACTTGCCGTATTCGGAGTGTTCCACCAGGCGCCGGCGCGCCTCCGGCAAGGAATCCTCAGGGCTGACCGTCAGCACGAGGTACTCGTACTGACGCAAATAATCCCGCTCCCGCTGGACCGAGCTGGTGAGAAATTGTTCCTTCATTTGCTCTCCATTTTCGTCCTTTTCCGGCTAACGTGAAGTCATGAGCATCGATCCGCGTGTCGCGCTTTCGTCCCTGACCACCGCTTTGGAAGAACACCTTATAGCAGCATCGAACCGTCGCGGTGACGGTGACCCCTCCGTTGAGTCAGCCTTCTTCGCCGTTGCCGATGCCTTCGAGGTTTACGAGGACGCGCTCTATGAGGCCTACAACGAAGTGACGCCCCTTCAGGTCTTTGACGACGAGGATGACGAGGACGAGGAAGCCGACGTGGACGAGGACGAGGACCTCGAGATCGTCGAGGAATAGCGGCGGCGCTTCAAGACAGCCGGGGGACGGCCCCGCCGCCCGGCAGTCCTAGGCGGCGGAAACATCCTCCAAAGCCCGTGCAATCTGCGGTGGCAGGGGCGCGGGTTGGGCGTCGAGGATTTCCTTCAACTGCACGGGCGTCCGGGCACCAATGATGGCCGTGGCAACCCCCTGCTGCGACAACAGCCATGACAGCGCAACGTCCTGGGGCGTCCGGCCCAGCCCGTTGGCCGCCATACACACGGCATCCACGATGCGCGACGGTTTCTCCTCCAGATACGGCTCCACGTAGGTGGCTTCGCCGGCCGAGGCCGCCCGTGAACCGGCGGGGATGCTGCCACGGTATTTCCCCGTGAGGACCCCGCGGCCCAGCGGAGCCCAGGCCATCAGGCCAAGCCCTGCATCCTCGACGGCGGGGATCAGCTCCGCCTCCGCCGTCCGGTTAAGGAATGAGTACTCGGCTTGGACGGCCACCAGGGGCACGCTGCTGATTGCTGCGGCCTTCGCCGCCTGCCAGCCGTTGAAGTTTGAGATACCCGCGTACCGCGCCCGCCCGCTCCGTACAGCGAATTCCAGCGCAGCCAGCGTTTCGTCGAGGGGAACATTGCCGTCCCAGGCCTCGGCAAACCAGAGGTCCACGTAGTCGGTGCCCAGCCGGGCAAGGCTCGCGTCAAGTCCGGTGAGCATCGCATTGCGTGACGTGTCCACCGCACGGCGCCCATCCGGCGTCGTCATGCCCGCTTTGGTGGAGATGGAAATCTCGGTGCGGGACACTACGTCGCCCAGGAGCGAGCCGAGGATCGCCTCCGAACCCCCGCCCGCATAGGAAGCGGATGTATCCACGTGCCGGCCGCCCGCGTTAAGGAAGGTACGCAGCAACTCGGACGCGTCCTGTTCGTCGGTTTCCCCACCCCAGGACCGGGTGCCCAGGGAGAGGGCTGAAACTCGCAATCCACTGTTGCCGACGTAACGCTGCTGCATAGCAGCAAGCTTACGGGCAGATGCGCTGCTGCCATGCCGTAGGGTCTTAGCGTGAACTGGTTTGAGGCGGCCCTGCTGGGCCTAGTGCAGGGACTGACCGAATTTCTACCTATTTCATCGAGCGCACACCTGCGGATCGTGGGGGAATTCCTCCCCAACGCTGAGGACCCGGGTGCTGCCTTCACTGCCATCACCCAGCTCGGCACAGAGACTGCAGTGCTGATCTTCTTCTGGCGGGACATTGTCCGCATCGTCAAAGCCTGGGCCGGCTCCCTCACGGGGAAGGTGCCGCGCCAGGATCCTGACGTCCGGATGGGCTGGCTGGTGATTCTGGGCAGCCTTCCCATCATCGTGCTGGGACTGCTCTTCCAGGACCAGATCGAGTCCGTGCTCCGCAGCATGTGGATCGTTGCCACCATGTTGATCGTCTTCGGACTCTTCCTTGCCGTGGCCGACGCCATCGGCGCCCAAAAACGCGACTTGGCGCACCTGACTTACAAGCACGGCATCCTCTACGGCCTGGCCCAGGCCCTGGCTCTGATTCCCGGCGTCTCCCGCTCCGGCGGCACGATTACCGCGGGCCTGCTGATGGGCTACACCCGCGAGTCCGCGGCACGGTATTCCTTCCTGCTGGCCATCCCTGCCGTCTTCGGCAGCGGGTTGTACCAGCTCTACAAAGTGGTCACCAAGGAGGGCATCTCCGGGCCGTTCGGCCTGCCGGAAACCGCCCTTGCCACCGTGATCGCACTGGTGGTGGGCTACGTCATCATCGGCTGGTTCCTCAAGTTCGTCTCCACGCGCAGCTACCGGCTCTTTGTCTGGTACCGGATCTTCCTGGGGCTGGCCCTGTACCTCCTGCTCGGTTTCGGCGTCATCAACGCCTAGGACTAGGCTTGGCTTGTGAAATCCTGGACTTCCCGCCCCGTTCCTGCCCTGCCCGGAAACATGCCCGCCATCCGGCTGTTCGATACCGCGGCAGGCCGCGAACTGGCCCTGGAACGGGAGGCGCGGCCGTCCATGTACGTCTGTGGCATCACTCCGTACGACGCAACCCATATGGGCCACGCGGCCAGCTATGTTGCCTTTGACCTGTTGAACCGGGCGTGGCGGGACGCCGGCAGCGACGTTTCCTACGTGCAAAACGTGACCGATGTGGATGACCCCCTGCTGGAACGCGCAACCGCCACTGGCGTCGACTGGCGCGACCTCGCCGCAGAGCAGGTGGAACTCTTCCAGACTGACATGGAAGCGCTGAACGTCCTGGCCCCGGACAACTATGTTGGCGCGGTCGAATCGATCAGCCTGATTGTGCCCGAGGTGGAGCGCCTGGTCAGCATGGGCTTGGCGTACCAGGTGCCTGGGACCAACGGCGAACCTGATGGAGATGTCTATTACGACGTCGAAGCCGCCGGCAAGCAGTCCACGGCACCTGACGCCTGGGCCCTGGGAGTGATCTCACACCTGGGCGAAAGTGCCATGCTGGAACTTTTCGCCGAGCGCGGCGGAGACCCGGGCCGGGCCGGCAAGCGGCAGGCTCTTGACCCGCTGCTATGGCGGGTGGAACGGCCGGGTGAACCGAGCTGGCCCGGTGGAAGCCTGGGCGCCGGAAGGCCCGGCTGGCACATCGAGTGCACCGTCATCGCCCAGAAGTACCTGCCGGCGCCGTTCACCGTGCAGGGTGGGGGCTCAGACCTGATCTTCCCGCACCACGAGATGGGCGCAGGCCACGCATACTCTTTGGCCGGGGTTCCGCTCGCGCGGCACTACGCGCACGCCGGCATGGTGGGGCTCGACGGGGAAAAGATGAGCAAGTCCAAGGGCAACCTGGTGCTCGTCTCCCGGCTTCGCGCTGCGGGGGAGGACCCGGCGGCCATCCGCCTGGCCATCCTTGCCCACCACTACCGTTCCGATTGGTCCTGGACGGACGAAGGCTTCACGGCTGCCAAAGCAGACCTGGCAGCGTGGCGAAAGGCTCTCGACCATGCTCCCGAGGGTTCGGGCCAGGCGCTTCTGGCCGAGATGCGGGAGGCGCTGGCAGCGGACCTTAATGCCCCGGCAGCGGTTGCCGCGGTCTCGCGCTGGGCACGGTCCGCGAACGACGGCGGTGCTGCCGCCAGCTCCGCTGACGGCGCCCTGGTTAAGGACGCGGTGGACGCGCTGCTGGGCATCCGCCTCTAAGTCATCGGCTTCCGGCGGCAAACCGAAGGGGCCAGGCCGGATTCCTCCCGGCCAGGCCCCTTCCTGTTAGCGTGTCCCGTTTAGCGTCAGGGCCGGTCCTGGCCCCGCCGCTTGAGGTACCGCTCGAATTCGCGGGCGATGGACTCACCGCTCGCCTCAGGCAGGTCGGCCGTATCCTTGGCTTCCTCCAGCTGCCGGACGTAGGCAGCAATTTCGGGGTCCTCGGTGGCCAGCTCGTCCACGCCACGTTCCCAGGCGTCAGCTTCCTCCGCCAGTTCATGGGTGTCCAGCGGCACCTGCAGCAGTTCCTCGATGCGGTGCAGGAGGGCAAGCTGGGCCTTGGGGGAGGGCGCCTGGGCCACGTAATGCGGCACCGCGGCCCACAATGACACGGCCGGGATTCCCGCCAGCAGAGCCACCTCGGACAGGACCCCCACGATACCCACGGGGCCTTCGTACTGCGAGGCTTCCAGGTTCATCCGTTCCCGCAGCGGAGCGTCATCGGATGAAGTGCTGACCGGAATGGGCCGGCTGTGCGGAACGTCTGCGAGCAGTGCGCCTACCAGCACCACGTAGTCCACATTCAGGGCCTCGGCGTGGACCAGCAGCTCCGCGGTGTAGGCACGCCATTTATAGGACGGTTCCGTCCCCTGCACAAAGATGACGTCCACGTTGGAATTCGGTGCACTGGCCTTGTAGATCCGGGTGGAAGGCCACTTGATCTTGCGTTCACCGGCGGCGTTCCTGCGGACTGTGGGGCGCGTGAACTGAAAGTCGTAGTACTCATCGGCATCAATGGATGCCACTTTCTTTCCACCCCACAACTTGTTCAGGTAGCGCAGAGAATCGCTCGCCGCTTCTCCGGCATCATTCCACCCTTCAAAGGCGGCAAGCATCACGGTCACGCGTTTGCCATCAGCCACCGGCTGCAGGAACCGTTCCCGCTCGGGTCCGGCACCTTGTTCGGCGGTGTCTCCCTCGAAGCTATTCATTTCTTCACCCTACGTCCAAGGTGCACACTCGCGCATGGAATGAAGCGCCGCAAATCCCCGGTAACTGACACAAAGCGCACGCCCCTGCGTCGTATTCGCCAACGGCGTAGCCCACAGCCTCCGCCCAGCCATGCCCCGTAGACTGGCGTCATGCAATTTCCTGCCGCCAGTTCACCGCTCAAAGCCGTCCTTTGGGACATGGACGGCACCATCGTGGATACCGAGCCATACTGGATCGCGGCGGAGCACGCACTCGTCGAGGCCCATGGCGGCACCTGGAGCCACGAGCAGGCAATGCAGCTGGTGGGCCAATCACTGACGTTTTCCGCGGGCCAGCTGCAGCAGGCCGGTGTTGAGCTCGAAATCCGCGAGATCATCGATTCCCTGACGGCCCAGGTCATCAGCAGCGTCCAGGAGCAGGTGCCATGGCGCCCGGGCGCGCGGGAACTCCTAGAGGAACTGCACCTGGCCGGCGTGCGCTGCGCCCTGGTCACCATGTCCGAAGGGCCCTTGGCCCGCGAGGTGGTGGCCAACCTTCCACGCCCATACTTCGAAGTCCTGGTCACTGGTGACACTGTCACCCAAGGCAAGCCGCACCCGGAGGCGTACCTGACCGCCGTCGAACTGCTGCAGGAACGCGACCCTGATCTCGGAATCCACCACTGCGTGGCCCTGGAGGATTCGGTGCCGGGCGTGGCCGCGGCCGTAGCCTCCGGCGTCACCACCGTTGCTGTTCCGCACATCGTTCCACTGCCGGATCATGACAGCTACGCGCTCTGGGACTCGCTGTCCGGGCGCAGCCTGGTGGAGCTTGAGGCCCTGCTCCTGCGCACGGATGCAACGGACACGGCCACCTCCTGCGTGGGTGACTTCCGTGGCTGAACCTGGCAGTCAACGCGGCACCGGACCCGGCACCCGGGTCCGCCGCGAAGGCATCCCACTTGGGCGGATTGCCGGCGTCCCCGTTGTCCTCGCGTACTCATGGTTCGTCATCGCGGCCTTCACGGTCGTCGCCTACGGGCCGGTCTTGGCGCGAAACAACCCGATGTTGGGCGTGAGTGCCTATGTTGTGGCCTTCGCCTACGCCGTCCTGCTCCTGATCTCTGTGCTCGTCCACGAACTGGCCCACGCCCTGACCGCGAAAATCTACGGGTGGCCCACACAGAAGATCGTCCTCAACCTCTGGGGCGGGCATACCCAGTTCGAGAGCTTCACGGCGTCCCCCGGCCGGTCACTACTGGTGGCCCTTGCCGGACCGGCAGCCAATTTCGTCCTTGCCGGGGGCGCCTGGCTGGTGCTTGGGTCCAACAGCCTGGGAAGTGTCGCGGAAATTCTGACGAACATCTTCATGTGGGCCAACTTCCTGATCGGTGTCTTCAACGTATTACCGGGCCTGCCGCTGGATGGGGGACGGCTTGTCGAGTCCATCGTCTGGAAGGCCACCGGCAGCCAGGCGAAAGGAACCGTAGCTGCCGGATGGGGTGGCCGGATCATTGTCCTGGCCATTGCCTACTGGTTCCTCCTTCGCCCCTACCTTGCCGGTGACCAGCCGGACTTCAGCCTCCTCATGATCACCATCCTGGTGGGCGGATTCCTGTGGATGGGCGCGTCGGCTTCCATCCAGCAAGGCACGCTGCGGGGGCGTCTGCCGCTGGTCAACGCAGCAGCATTGTCGACGCCGGCCGTGGGCCTGGCTGCCAGCGGCACCGTCCGTGACGCCCTCCGCCTGGCGGCCGCCGGAACGAAGACCGTGGTGGTCTGCGGACCGGACGGCCGGCCCCAGGGCGTGGTGGACCCTGATGCGCTGAGCGCTGTTCCGGGGGCTGCGGCGGATACGACCCCCGTCACCGCCATTTCCTTCCCCCTGGCTGCAGGAGCTTACGTTCCCGAGTGGTCCAAAGGGCAGGAACTGATCCAGTTTCTTTCGCAGCTTGAAGGACGCCACTACGCAGTGGTGGACCACAACGGCGCAGTCACCGGGCTGCTGACCCAGGGCGCGGTCCTGGCAGCGATCACCGGGAAGCGCCAACGCAACGATAGGCACCCGCAGGGCCAGAGCCGGTAGAGTTACCTGCCGGTCGTGCATAGGTCGCCATAAAAGCCACAATGTCCCTGGGACTTTGGCCGCGGCACAAGAAGTTTTACAGGAGCGAGGAACATCATGAGCAGCGAAACTGCCGTCAACGACGCCAAGGGAGCAGCGCAAGCCGGTGCTGCCGCCAGCGGCTCGCAGCCGGTGGGAGCTGCCCGTCGCCGCGGGCCCTTCCGGGAAGGCGAACGTGTCCAGCTCACCGATGAACGCGGCCGCATGAACACCATCACGCTTGAGCGCGGTGGCGCCTTCCACACCCACCGGGGCTTTTTGAACCACGACGAGATCATCGGCAAGGTGGACGGCTCCGTTGTGGTGAACAACGTCGGCCAGCAGTACCAGACTTTGCGCCCGTTGCTCTCCGACTTCGTGCTTTCCATGCCGCGCGGTGCCGCCGTGGTCTATCCCAAGGACGCCGGCCAGATCGTCACCATGGCGGACATCTTCCCCGGGGCACGCGTGGTGGAGGCCGGCGTCGGTTCCGGCGCCCTGTCCATCTCCCTGCTCCGGGCGGTGGGCGACAACGGCTACCTGCATTCCTTTGAGCGCCGCGAAGAGTTTGCCGATATCGCCCGCGGAAACGTGGAGACCATCTTCGGCGGCCCGCATCCCGCCTGGCAGATTTCCCTCGGCGACTTCCAGGAGGAAGTGGTCAAGGCCGAGGAGCCCGGCTCCGTGGACCGCGTGGTCCTGGACATGCTGGCGCCCTGGGAATGCCTCGACGCCGTGGCCACCGTTCTTGCGCCCGGCGGCGTCTGGATCAACTACGTTGCCACGGTCACCCAGCTTTCCCGAACGGCGGAGGCGATCCGGGCCGACGGCCGCTTCACCGAACCTGATGCCTGGGAATCGCTGGTCCGCGGCTGGCACCTGGAGGGGCTCGCCGTCCGGCCTGACCACCGCATGGTGGCCCACACCGGATTCCTGCTCGTCACCCGGCGGCTCGCCGACGGCGTCACCGGCATCTCTGTCAAGCGCCGGCCGTCCAAGACCGAATTCAACGAAGAGGACGTAAACGCCTGGACCCCCGGCGCCGTAGGGGAGCGGGCAGTGTCAGACAAGAAGCTGCGGCGCGCAGCCCGGGATGCCATCGCGGGAACGAACGTCGTGGACACCCCGGAGGTTACGAACTAGTCCACATTTCGGGAGTGTCCATCCCTACCTGGCATCTTGGGGCTAATGTCTTAAGAGAAGCGCAGGAAGGGGCTGATACATCATGGAGACACCAAACCAGGACTCCGGACGTACACCGGCAGAGCAGTCTGCCGCCAACGACCTCTCGGTTGCTGACCGCCAGGTCAACATACTTCGGGACAAGCTCAGGCATATCGACCGCCAGTTGGCTGCGGCAACGCAGAACAATTCCAAACTGGTCAGCATGCTCGAGACTGCCAAGGCAGAGATCCTCCGCCTGAAAAATGCCCTGGACCAGGAAGGGCAGCCACCGTACAGCTTCGGGACCATCCTGCAGATCAATCCCAAACGGCAGCCTTCGCCGGGCAACAGCGGGCAGGCGGCCACCGAGGAATCCGTGGACATCTTCAACGCGGGGCGGAAGATGCGCGTGGGCATCAGCCCGCTGGTGAACATCAATCAACTGTCGGTGGGGCAGGAGGTGCTGCTCAACGAAGCCCTCCTGATCGTTGCGGGACTGGGCTATGAGCGGGCCGGCGAGCTTGCCACCCTGAAGGAGATGCTGGGGCGTGACCGCGCCCTGGTGGTTGGCCGCGCCGACGAAGAACGTGTGGTTAGGCTTTCCGGCGCCCTCCAGGCCGAGAAGCTGCGGGTCGGCGACGCCCTCTCCGTCGATTCCCGCACCGGATACGCGCTTGAGAAAGTGCCGCGTTCCGAGGTGGAGAACCTGGTCCTCGAGGAAGTTCCGGACATCACCTACGAGGACATTGGCGGCCTTGGCCCCCAAATCGAGCAGATCCGTGACGCCGTCGAACTGCCGTTCCTGCACCCCGATCTTTACCGGGAGCATGGCTTGAAAGCTCCGAAGGGCATTCTGCTTTACGGTCCTCCGGGCTGCGGCAAGACCCTCATTGCCAAGGCCGTTGCCAACTCCCTCGCTGCCCGCGCTGCTGAGCGGTCCGGAAATGTGGACCTGAAGAGTTACTTCCTGAACATTAAGGGCCCTGAACTCCTTGACAAGTATGTGGGTGAGACGGAGCGCCATATTCGGCTGATTTTCTCCCGCGCCCGGGAGAAGGCCTCTGACGGCAGCCCCGTGGTTGTGTTCTTCGACGAAATGGACTCGCTGTTCCGTACCCGCGGCACCGGCATCTCCTCCGACGTCGAAACCACCATCGTGCCCCAGCTCCTCAGCGAGATCGACGGCGTCGAACGCCTCGACAACGTCATCGTCATCGGTGCATCCAACCGCGAGGACATGATCGACCCAGCCATCCTCCGGCCCGGGCGGCTGGACGTGAAGGTCAAGATCCAGCGTCCCGACGCGGAAGCCGCTGCAGACATCTTCAACAAATACATCACTACTGACCTGCCATTCCACGAATCGGACCTGGCAGAACACCATGGCGACATCCAGGCCACCGTCGACGCCATGGTCCAGCGCACCGTGGAAGCGATGTACTCGACGGACAAGTCCAACGAGTTCCTCGAAGTCACCTACGCCAATGGCGACACCGAGATGCTGTACTTCAAGGATTTCAACTCCGGCGCCGTGGTGCAGAACGTGGTGGACCGGGCCAAGAAGTATGCCATCAAGGACCTGCTGACCACGCATCAGAAGGGGCTCCGGATCGAACACCTGCTGCGCGCCGTGGTGGACGAATTCCGTGAACACGAGGACATGCCCAACACCACCAACCCTGACGACTGGGCACGCATCTCCGGAAAGAAGGGCGAACGGATCACCTACATCCGCACCATCGTCCAGGGTAAGGCCGGCCAGGAACCGGGCAAGTCCATCGAGACGATGCCAACCACGGGACAGTATCTATGACGGGTGCAAAGGGGCCCGGCGCCGGGGAAGCTCTCCCCGTCGGCGGGGCAATGCGGGTCATGGGGGCGGAAACCGAATACGGCATCCACGCTCCATCCGCACCCTCGGCCAATGCCACGATGATGAGCGCCCGGGTGGTGCAGGCCTACGCCCAGGTCACCCGCCAGCGGGCCGCCGGCGGGGCGGAGACCCGCTGGGACTATACGGACGAAGAGCCGCTGCATGATGCCCGCGGCTGGACCGTGGACCGGGGTGCTGCACACCCCACGCAACTGACCGACCAGCCACCCGTGCTTGACGCGGAAGCGGTCGCGCTGGCCTACGGCCGCGAGGAACTCGAACTGGACGGCCAGGACGAGTCCGGGACCCTGCTGATGAACATGGTCCTTGGTAACGGAGCCCGGTTGTACGTTGACCATGCGCACCCGGAGTACTCAAGCCCCGAGGTCACCAACCCGCGGGATGCGGTGGCCTGGGACGCTGCCGGGGACCTGGTGGGGCTGGCCGCCGTGCGCCGGCTGGCCGCGGATCCGGCCCTCCCGCCGGTCAACCTCTACAAGAACAACACAGACAACAAGTCCGTTTCGTATGGTTCCCACGAGAACTACCTCATGCCCCGTTCCGTCCCTTTCGGGGACATCGTGCGCGGACTCACGCCGTTTTTCGTCAGCCGCCAGGTGGTGTGCGGAGCCGGCCGGCTGGGGATAGGGCAGGATAGTTCCGTTCCCGGCTTCCAGGTCAGCCAGCGGGCTGACTTCTTCGAAGCCGAAGTCGGCCTGGAAACCACCATCCGCAGGCCCATCATCAACACCCGGGATGAGCCCCACTCCACCGCGGACAAATATCG
Organism: Arthrobacter sp.; assembly: GCA_035475035.1. Classification (GTDB taxonomy): domain Bacteria; phylum Actinomycetota; class Actinomycetes; order Actinomycetales; family Micrococcaceae; genus Arthrobacter. The sequence goes on along the minus strand of DATIMT010000337.1, from coordinate 15,076 downwards.
GCGCCTCCACGTGATCATCGGCGACGCCAATCTCAGCCAGGTGTCCAACTACCTCAAGTTCGGTACCACCGCCATGGTCCTCAGCCTCATCGAGGCGGGACTGGCCCCCAAAATCGAGGTCTACGAACCCGTTGCAGCGCTCAAGACGGTCAGCCACGATACCTCGCTGACTGCGCAGCTGCGCCTGTTGGACGGGCGGCGGGTCACGGCCCTGGACCTGCAGTGGATGTACCACGAGGCCGCGGCCAAACTGGCCCAGGATACGGGTGTGGGTGACGCCGTGGACGGTGATGGGCACACCCACGAGGTCCTGGAACGGTGGGCTTCGGTTCTCACCCAGCTGGACAGTGACAGGGCCGCGGCTGCCACGTCCGTGGAGTGGCTGGCGAAACTCACCCTGCTTGATGGCTACCGTCAGCGCGATGGACTGGAATGGAGCGACGCCCGGCTGGGCCTGGTGGATCTCCAGTGGTCCGATATCAGGCCGGAGAAGGGCCTCTATTACCGCCTGCTGTCCAGGAACCGGATGCAGCGCGTCGTGGATGATGCCACCATCGCCGCTGCCGTATCCGAGCCCCCCGCCGATACCCGCGCCTTCTTCCGGGGCAAGTGCATCAGCAGCTTTGGCAAGGATGTGGTGGGGGCAAGCTGGGATTCGGTCATCTTCGATGTCCCGGGCTACGGACGGCTTCAACGGGTCCCTACCAGGGAACCGCTGAGGGGAACCAAAGCCCTGACCGGAGCGTTGTTCGAGCGCTACCGGGAGGCGGGACCGTTCCTCGGCGAACTGCTGGGACACAACAGCACTCCGCCTGCGGCGTAAACCGCGCCGGAACGCCCGTCCCGTGGCAGGATGGGCATATCGATGGATCTGCCGGATCCACCGTAGGAAGAAGGAGGGAAACCAATGGCAGGCCAGGAGCAGCAGCAGCCCCAGACACGTGACAGCCAGGTCGAGGACGAGATCCCCGAGGCACCGCCGGCACCGCCCGAGGCCCAGGCTTCAGCATCGACCGAAGGCGTTGACGACTTGCTGGACGAGATCGATGGTGTCCTGGAATCCAACGCCGAGGAGTTCGTCCGGGCATTTGTCCAAAAGGGCGGCCAGTAACCGGGACCCGGAAGGTGGCGGAAGCCGCGGACGGCGGGAATCTGTACCGACGTTGAAGTACCACGTTCAAGGAGTGATGAGTGCAGGAATCAACCGCCAACCAGGTAGCCGCCAACGCCACCTCGTCCTTTACTGAGCACCTGCAACGGGACCGGCCCGAGCTACTGCCTTTCAGCCGGTCCCTCCAGGGCGGTGCATCCGCGGCTACCCCCGTGCAGGTGCCACACGCCACCACGATCGTTGCCATGAGTTACGGCGACGGTGTCCTGATGGCAGGCGACCGGCGGGCCACCATGGGAAACATCATTGCCAGCCGGCACATCGAGAAGGTATTTCCCGCAGACCACTTCTCAGTTCTTGGCATCGCCGGAACAGCCGGCATAGCCATTGACCTGACGCGGCTCTTCCAGGTTGAACTCGAACACTACGAAAAAATTGAAGGAACCCAGCTCAGCCTCGAAGGCAAAGCCAACCGGCTGGGGGCCATGATCCGTGGCAACCTTCCGATGGCGCTGCAGGGCCTTGCCGTGGTGCCCCTGTTCGCAGGCTTCGACACCGGTGCCGGTGTCGGCCGGCTGTTTTCCTATGACGTCACCGGGGGCAGGTACGAGGAACACGAACACCACACCGTGGGCTCCGGCTCCGTCTTCGCACGCGGAGCCCTGAAAAAACTCTGGCGGCCCAACCTCAGCGCGGCCGAGGCTTTGTCCGTCGCCGTGGAATCCCTGTACGACGCCGCCGACGACGATTCTGCCACGGGCGGTCCGGATACGGTCCGGCAATTATGGCCAGTGGTCTACACCGTGGACAGGACGGGAGCCCGCCGGGTTCCGGAGGCCGAACTCGCGGCTGTTTCACGCGCCGTCATCGAAGCGCGCACCGTCGCCGGACGGGAGGCCTGACATGACGCAGCAGTTTTATGTCTCGCCCGAACAACTGATGAAGGACCGCGCGGATTTCGCGCGGAAAGGCATTGCCCGCGGCCGCTCGGTGGTTGTCATCAGCTGCGCCGACGGCATTGCGCTCGTGGCCGAGAACCCTTCACCATCCCTGCATAAAATCGGCGAAATTTACGACAAGATCGCCTTCGCCGCTGTGGGCAAGTACAACGAATTCGAAAGCCTGCGCCAAGCGGGTGTCCGTTACGCGGACGTCCGGGGATACTCCTACGACCGCGAGGATGTGACAGCCCGCGGCCTGGCGAGCGTCTACGCGCAATCCCTGGGCGCCGTCTTCACGGCGGAGCAGAAGCCGTTCGAAGTGGAACTCGCGGTGGCCGAGGTAGGCCCCACCCAGGCTGAAGACCACCTGTACCGGCTGACTTTCGACGGCTCGATCGCCGATGAGCACAGTTTTGTGGTCATGGGCGGGCAGGCTGACAAAGTTTCGTCGGCCATCGACGCGGGGTGGCAGGCGTCACTGGGATTCGCCGACGCTGTCCGGCTTGCACTGAAGGGACTCACGCCTGCACAGGAGGGGAACCAGCCTGCGGCACCGTCGCCGCCGGGTGCACTCGAAGTGGCAGTTCTCGACAGGCTTTCCGAAAGCTCCCGCGGCTCACGGCGTGCCTTCCGCAGGCTGAACGACGCGGACATCACAGCACTGCTGGCCTAGGAGGACCACATGGACAAGAGAATCTTCGGCATCGAAACCGAGTTCGGAATCTCCTACTCGAGCCCCGATTCGAGGCCGCTTGCTCCGGAAGAGGTGGCACGGTACCTGTTCCGGAAGGTCGTCAGCTGGGGGCGCTCGTCCAATGTGTTCCTCACCAACGGTTCGCGGCTGTACCTCGATGTCGGGTCCCACCCCGAATACGCCACCGCCGAGTGCGACGACCTCGCGCAGCTGATCGCCCACGACCGTGCGGGTGAGCTCATCCTCGATGACCTGGTCGACGAGGCGCAGGCGCGGCTGGCTGCCGAAGGCTTCAACGGCACCGTATACCTGTTCAAGAACAACACCGATTCCGCCGGCAATTCGTACGGCAGCCACGAGAATTACCTCATTCCCCGGCGCGGCGAGTTTTCCCGGCTGGCCGAAATCCTGATTCCGTTCCTGGTCACCCGCCAGCTCATCGCTGGAGCCGGAAAGATCCTGAAGACGCCGCACGGGGCCACTTATGCGTTCTCCCAGCGCGCCGACCACATCTGGGAGGGCGTTTCTTCCGCCACCACCCGCTCGAGGCCCATCATCAACACCCGGGATGAGCCACACGCCGACGCTGAGTTCTACCGGCGGCTGCACGTCATCGTGGGGGACTCGAATATGTCCGAGGCCACCGCCCTGATGAAAGTCGGCACCGTGGACCTGGTCCTCCGGATGATCGAAGCGGGCGTCATCATGCGCGACATGCGGATGGAAAACCCCATCCGCAGTATCCGGGAAATCTCCCATGACCTCAGTGGACGGGCGCTGGTCCGGCTGGCCAATGGACGGCAGCTCACTGCCCTGGAAATCCAGCAGGAGTACTTGACCAAGGTCACAGCCTTCGTCAACGAGCACGGCGCCCACAACCCGCACGTGCCGCTGATCCTTGATCTGTGGGAACGAACGCTCCATGCCATCGAATCGGGTGACCCCAGGGGGATTGACACTGAAATCGACTGGGCCATCAAGAAGAAGCTGATGGACAACTACCGCGAACGCCACGGCCTGGGCCTGGATGCGCCGCGCATCGCCCAACTCGATCTCACGTACCACGACATTTCACGCAGCCGGGGGCTTTTCTACCTGCTGCAGGGCCGTGGCGCCGTGCGCCGGATCGTTGACGACACCGTGATCAAGGGAGCCGTGGACGCGCCACCGCAAACCACCCGTGCCAAGCTGCGGGGGGACTTTGTCCGCCGCGCACAGGAACTGGGGCGCGATTACACGGTGGACTGGGTGCACCTGAAACTGAACGACCGCGCTCATCAGACGATTCTTTGCAAGGATCCCTTCCGCAGTGTTGATGAACGCGTCGATGCGCTCCTCGACTCTATGGGCTGACGTCCAGCTTCAGGGTCTATTCTGGATAAGGTCCTTTTAACGGGACCCATCCACGGCACTCTCCGTTGCCACACGGAATGTCGTATCCACCCTGCCCCGACGAAAGTTTTCCTACGTGCGCCGACTACTAGCAATCCTCCTTCCCGGCCTGCTGCTCCTGACCGCCTGCGGAGGTACGACCACCCAGCCAGAGCCCAGCAGCCAGTCCGCCGGGGAGACTGCAAAGTTCGACTCCCTCAAACTGACCGACAATGGGGACAAGAAGGCCCCGGGCGTGGACTTCGACAAGCCGCTGGCCGTGACCCAGCCAACCGTCAAGGTGGTTTCCGAAGGCAGCGGTGACGCTGTCAAGGCGAACCAGGTAGCCAAGATTTCCATCCTGGCCCTGAATGGCACTGACGGATCACAGCTGGAGGACACGTTCCCCAACGAGCCTGAAAGCCTGGAGCTGAACGACGAGCTCAAGACCGGCAGCGCAGTCATCTACAACGCTTTCGTAGGCGCAAAGGTGGGATCCAGCCTGGCGCTGGCTGTCCCCGGCCAGCAGAGCGCAGCCTCGGCCAGCCCCAGCCCGTCCGACGGCGCCAGCCCCAGCCCAAGTGCTGCCCCCGAACCCAGCCAGCTGCTGATCATCAAGATCCTTTCGGCTTCAGACCCCACCCCGGTCCTGGACAAGCCCCAGGGTGAAACTGTGACGCCGCCCGCCGGCCTGCCCACCGTGACGGAAAAAGACGGCGTACCGGAAATCAACGTTGCGGGTGCAGCTGCCCCCACATCCCTCGTGTCGCAGGACCTGATCAAAGGCACCGGGGCCACCGTCAAGGCATCCGACACCCTGACCGTCAACTATGTGGGCGTCAACCTTGACGGCGGCACAAAATTCGATTCCAGCTTCGACCGCGGCCAGCCGGCCACCTTCCCGCTCTCCGGCGTCATCAAAGGCTGGACGCAGGGCCTCACCGGCAAAACCGTTGGCTCCCGCGTCCTGCTGGTCATCCCCAAGGACCTGGCCTACGGTGACGCCGGCCAGGGCCAGGCCAAGGGCGATCTGGTCTTCGTAGTGGACATCCTCGGGGTCAAGTAGCAAGACTTACAAGGACGCCGCGTCCTTCGCGGCCACCCATCAGCACTCACGCATAGGAGCAAGCATGTCGTTTGGACAGCGGGAATTCGACCGCCAGAAGCCCGAGATCGATTTCCCGGGCGGCGACGTCCCCACGGAACTCGTCATCACCGACCTCATCGAAGGTGATGGCCGCGAAGCCAAGGCAGGGGACACCGTCTCCACCCACTATGTTGGCGTTGCCTGGTCCACAGGGGAGGAATTCGACGCTTCCTGGGGCCGCGGCGCCCCGCTGGACTTCCGGGTAGGCGTCGGCCAGGTCATCCAGGGCTGGGACCAGGGCCTGCTGGGCATGAAGGTAGGTGGCCGCCGCCGCCTGGAGATTCCCTCCGAGCTGGCATATGGCTCGCGCGGGGCCGGTGGAGCGATTGCCCCCAACGAGGCTCTGATCTTCGTCGTGGACCTCGTGGCCGTCCGCTAACACGGCCCAGGCGCCAGGAGCGCGGCAGTAAGGGAGGATGATCTTCCCGTACTGCCGCGCTTTCTGCTTTCACCCTGGGAGTTTAGTAACGTAACCAAGGTGTCCGTATCCCGCACCGAACGACTCCTCAACCTGTTGATTGCGCTGCTCAACACCCGCTACGGCCTGCGCCGCAGCGAACTGCGCGAAAAGATCTATCACGACACCTCCAGCAACGATGTCGCTTTCGGGCGAATGTTCGAGCGGGACAAGAATGACCTGCGGGCAATGGGCTTCGACGTGGAGACGCTGACGGACATGGGCTGGAGTGAGGACGACCCAGCCACTACCAGGTACCGGATCGGCAAGGAGTCCAACCGGCTCCCGGACGTCCAGCTGGGACCGGAGGAATGGACCGTCCTCCTGCTGGCCTCCCAGCTGTGGGAGCGCGCGGCATTGGGCAGTGCCGCCCAAAGCGCCCTTCGCAAGCTCCAGGCGTCCGGGCGGATGGCGGAGGTACAACTGCCGGCCGGTGTCCAGCCCCGCATCAAGCCTGCCGGCCAGGCCTTCGATGACCTCGTGGCCGCAATGCACGCCCGTCATCCCGTCACTTTCACGTATCTCGCCGGCACCACCGGTAATGAGGAAGAACGCACTGTTGAGCCTTGGGGGCTGGGCAGCCGATTCGGCCAGTGGTACCTCATGGGTTACGACCGGGCGAGGAAGGCGGCGCGCCAATTCCGGTTGTCCCGCATTACCAGTGCCGTGAACACCCTGGCGAGGGAGCAGTACACGCCGCCCGCTGACTTCAGCATCCGCGTTGAACTGGACCGGTTGCCTGAACTGCCGCTGCGCACCGCCGTCGTGGACGTCAAGGAGGGGCACCTGTTGGCCCTGCGTCGCCGCACCGTTCAAGGCGCGCCCGGGGTTGCCCCCGACCAGGCCCCCGGCAAGCCGACTGAGGGCTGGGACCGGGTCTTCCTGGAGTACCGGGACCCGGAGGTACTCGCCGAAGAGCTGGCGTCCTACGGGCCCGATGCCGTGGCAGTGGAACCAGCCGAACTCGCAGCCGCAGTGCGGCGCCGCCTGCAGGCCGCAGCCGCGTTCAGCGGCGCTCCTGTCCCCGCCTACACCTTCGCCGATGCCCGTCCCCGGGCCACCCGTAAGGGGACATCGGAGGACCAGCTCAGGCGCATGCTGCAACTGGTTCCGTTCCTGGTGCACAACCAGGGGCTCCACATCCAGGATGTCGCACACCACTTCGGCGTTACCCGGGAAGAGCTGGAGGCCGACCTGCGGATCCTTATCTGCTCCGGGTTGCCCGAGGGTTATCCGGATGACCTGCTCGATATCCAGTGGGAGGACGACCACGTCTTCATCACCCAGGACCTCGACCTGAAGAAGCCGGTCCGCTTCACCGTGGCTGAGGCATGCGCACTCTTGACCGGACTTGAAACGCTCAATGGACTGCCCGACCTCGCGGGCGGCGGTGCCCTGGAATCGGTCACCTTGAAGCTCCTGGCCGCCGCCGGCGAGGAAGGACTGCGTGCTGCCTCCATCGCCGGGCCGGAGGTTGCCCCTGCCGATGCCACGACCCATGCCACGGTCCGCCAGGCCATCGAGTCCCGATCCCAGCTCCACCTGACCTACCTGTCACCGCAGCGCGATGCCGTTACTGAGCGCGACGTTGACCCGCTAAGGCTCTATTCCCTGGACAACACCTGGTACTTCGAAGCCTGGTGCCATTTGGTGGACGGACTGCGGAACTTCCGCCTGGACCGGGTGCAGGACGTGCACCCCAACGGCGCGCCCGCCGGACAGCACGATATACCGGAGGGCGGGGTCCCGGCCAAGCTTTTCACCGCGAACGACGACGACACTACCGTGACCGTGCAGCTCACCCGGCAGGGGAGGGGGCTGGCGGAGGACTATTACGCAGAGCGCACCGCGGAGTTGCCCGACGGCGGCCTGGTGGCTGAGATCCGGTTTGGCAACACGGCGTGGCTGCCGATGTTCGTGGCCCAGCATGGTGGTACGGCCAGGATTTTGGCCCCTGCGGAGCTGGCCGACGCCGCGCGGGACTGGCTTGCGGCCTCGCTGGACAGTTACGACCGATAGACTTTCCAGCATGCCTTGGTGGTCCTGGATTCTCATATGGGTGGCGCTTGTCGCAGTGGCCCTGCTGTTCTATGTCCTGTTGGGCATCCGTTTGTTCCGGCAGTTCATGGCCACGGTGAAGGACCTCAGCGCCGCCGGTGCGAAGCTGGGGCACCTGAATCCCGTCGAGCTTCCTGAAGAACGCCCGGATCCGTCACAAGCCCTGCCGGGCTCAGCCGTTTTTGCCTCACCCGCGGTCATGCGACATGATTACGAGGCATCCAAATCGGCCCGGCGCGAAGAACGCCGCCGCCGGCGAGTGCAGCGCAAAAAGGACCGGGGCCAGCCGCAGGCGCTCGGAGATCTCGACTTCACATAGAAGTAGGATGTATTTAGAGGAAAGGATTTCCCGTGGGAAGACTCTTTGACGGCCCCTGGCCGATCGTAATCATCATCGTTGTTGCTTTGCTTCTCTTCGCCGCCCCCAAGCTTCCGGCCATGGCCCGCAGCCTGGGACAGTCGATGCGGATCATCAAATCCGAAGTCAAGGAAATGAAGAACGACGGCAAAGCCGACACCACCGAGCCGAGCGGTCCGGTGGAAGGCACCATCGTGAACCACCCCCAGGCGAAGCCAGGTGAGCCGACAGACGGCACCGACGTTCCGCCGTCGACCCGCGCCTGACCTCCCGTGGCACTGTCGCGGGGCCGTAAAGCCAATCCCGAGGGGCGGATGTCGCTTTGGGAGCACCTCAAGGAGCTGAAGAACCGGCTGATCAAGTCGGCGATCGGCGTCGTCATCGGCGGCATTGGGGGCTGGATACTTTACGATCCGCTGTTGAAGGCCCTGGCCGCACCGGTAAACCGCATTTCCGATGAAACCGGCGGCCTGGCGGCCATCAACTTCGGGACCATCGCGTCACCCTTCGACTTCAAGCTCCAGATGTCGCTCCTCATCGGGGCGGTCATATCCAGCCCGATCTGGATTTACCAGCTCTGGGCCTTCATCACCCCGGGGCTGACGTCCAAGGAACGGCGCTACACTCTTGGCTACATGGCCGCTGCCATCCCGCTGTTCCTTGCCGGAATCTGGGTGGGCTGGCTCGTGGTGCCGCAGGTGGTCCACGCGTTGACGCAGTTCACCCCGGCCGGCTCCTCCAGCGTCATCGACGCCCGGACCTACATCGAATTCGTCACCCGGATGGTGCTCATGCTGGGCCTGGCCTTCCTGGTCCCCGTCGTGCTGGTGGGCGTCAATATGGCCGGGATCATCTCCGGCCGCACCATCCTCAAAGCCTGGCGCATCACCGTCTTCCTGGTGTTCGTGCTGGCGGCCATCGCCGCACCCGGTGCGGACGCCATTTCCATGTTCATGCTGGCTGGTCCGTTGTTGGCACTGTTCTTCGCAGCAATCGGCATCTGCATCATGAACGACAAGCGCCGCGACCGCCGCCAGGCCCGGCAGGTCGAGGAGACCGAGGCCACCGCGGACGTCGCAACCCCCAGCAGTGAGCTGAAGAAGCTCTAGCCTGCCGTTAGGCTTGGGGTATGTCCTCCACCACCGGACCCTTCTCCACCGGCCCCATCGATCCTGAAGAATTGTCGCCGGCCGAGAGGTACCGTGCCAGTGCCGAACGCCGGGCCGAGGCCGCCACCTACCTCGGGGCTTTCACCCGGACCCTGGAGTTCGAGCTCGACGACTTTCAACGGCAGGCATGCCGTTCCCTGCAGGAAGGCAGGGGAGTCCTGGTGGCTGCCCCTACCGGCGCCGGTAAGACCATCGTGGGGGAGTTCGCCATCTACCTCGCGCTGCAGCGGGGCCTGAAGGCCTTCTACACCACACCCATTAAGGCGCTCAGCAACCAGAAGTTCACTGAGCTCACCGAAAAATACGGTCCCGGCAATGTGGGTCTCCTGACTGGGGACACCAGCATCAACGGCGACGCCCAGGTGGTGGTGATGACCACTGAAGTCCTGCGGAACATGCTGTATGCGGATTCGGCCACCCTGGGCGATCTCGGCTACGTGGTGATGGATGAGGTCCACTACCTCGCGGACCGGTTCCGCGGTGCAGTCTGGGAAGAAGTCATCATCCACCTGCCCAGCGAGGTCCAGGTTGCTTCGCTGAGTGCCACCGTTTCCAACGCCGAGGAATTCGGTGCCTGGCTGGACACCGTCCGCGGCGACACCGACATCATCGTTTCCGAGCACCGCCCGGTGCCGCTGTGGCAACACGTCATGGTGGGCCGGCAAATCATGGACCTCTTCGCCGGTGAAACCACCTTCGACGAGATTGCCCCGCCCGTTGAGGACGACGACCAGCAACCAGCCACGTCTGCCAAGTCCCGTGACAGCGCCAAGGGGCAGGCGTTCGACGTCAACCCGGACCTGCTGGCCGTGGCGCAAAGCGAAAGCCGGCAAAGCTTCCGAAGCAGGCCCGCGCCCGGGGGACGTGGCCAGCGTGGCCGCCGCGGAAACGAGCGCCCGGCCCGGGGCGCAGAGCCCGTGGGCGTCCGCCGCGCCAGCCGTCCACAGGTGATCGCCAGCCTGGATCGGATGGACCTGCTCCCTGCCATCACGTTCATCTTCTCCCGCGCCGGCTGTGAGGCAGCCGTCGCCCAATGCGTGGCGTCCGGCCTCTGGCTCACCAGCGAGAAGGAGCAGCGGATCATTGCCATGCGCGTTGACGAGGCGGGGCAGGACATCCCGCCGGACGATCTGGACGTCCTGGGATTTTGGACCTGGCGGGACGGACTGCTTCGGGGCTTTGCCGCCCATCACGCCGGCATGCTGCCAACGTTCAAGGAGGTCGTCGAGAAACTGTTCGCCGATGGCCTGGTCAAAGCTGTCTTCGCCACGGAGACGCTCGCTTTGGGTGTCAACATGCCCGCCCGTTCGGTGGTGCTGGAGAAGTTGGACAAGTTCAACGGCGAAGCCCATGTGGACATCACCGCAGGTGAGTACACCCAACTGACCGGCCGCGCAGGCCGGCGCGGCATCGACATTGAGGGCCACGCGGTGGTGCTGTGGCAGCCGGGAACGGATCCGACGGCGGTGGCCGGGCTGGCGTCGCGGCGCACCTACCCGCTGAATTCCAGTTTCCGGCCCACGTACAACATGAGCATTAACCTGCTGGCGCAGTTTGGCCGGGCCAGGGCCCGGGAGATCCTGGAATCTTCCTTTGCCCAGTTCCAGGCGGACCGGTCCGTGGTGGGCCTGGCCAGGCAGGTACGGAGCCGCGAGGAATCCCTTGCCGGGTACGCAAAGTCCATGACCTGCCACCTGGGTGACTTCACGGAGTACGCCCGGCTGCGCAGGGAACTTTCTGACGCCGAGAACGCCACCTCCCGCACCAAATCCCGTGTCCGGAAATCCCTGAACGATGACTCCCTGGCGCGGCTCCTGCCCGGCGATGTGGTCAACGTACCCGGTGGCCGCGCCCCTGGGCCCGCCGTCGTCCTCAGTTCGGACCACAGCAGCCGGGAGCCCAGGCCGGCCGTGCTGACGCTGGACAACCAACTGCGCAGGATCGGCACGGACGACCTCGAAGGTCCCATTGCGCCCGTAACCAGGATCCGGATCCCGAAGTCCTTCAACGCGAAGGTGCCAAAGTCCCGCCGGGACCTCGCGTCCTCGGCGCGGAACGCGCTCCGTGAGAACCGGCCCCCCGCCCCGGGCCAGAACCGCAACCACGATTTCGGCCGGGCCGCTGCCTTGCCCAACCAGGAAAAGCGGATCGCCGAACTGCGCCGGGCCCTGAAGGCACACCCGTGCCACGGGTGCAGCGAACGCGAAGACCATGCCCGGTGGTCGGAGCGCTGGTGGAAACTCCGGCGCGAAACGGACGGTCTAGTCCGCCAGATCCAGGGCCGCACCAACACCATCGCCAAGACCTTCGACCGGGTCTGCGACGTCCTGTCCGCCTACGGCTACCTGGAAGACGCGGGAGACGGCCGGTTGAATATCAGCGCCGACGGCCAACGGCTTCGCAGGATCTATGGCGAGAAGGATCTGTTGATCTCCCAGTCCCTGCGTCTGGGCGCGTTCGACGACCTCGACGCCGCCGAAGTGGCTGCACTGGCCAGCGTGCTGGTCTTCCAGGCCAAACGCGAAGACCGGGGCCTGCGCCCGCGCATGCCCAGTGTCTCCCTGGAGACCTCCGTGGACATCGTGGTCAGGGAGTGGTCCGCCCTTGAGGATGTGGAAGAGGAAAACAAGCTTCCCCTCACCGGCGAACCTGAACTTGGCCTTGTCTGGCCGCTGTACAAATGGGCCCGCGGACGCCACCTGCAGGATGTCCTCAGCGGCACCGATCTTGCCGCCGGCGACTTTGTCCGCTGGGTCAAACAGGTGGTGGACCTCCTGGACCAGCTGGCCAAGATTCCCGGCCTCGACCCGCGGCTGGCGCGGTTGTGCGCCGAAGCGATCAACCTCATTCGCCGCGGCGTCGTGGCATATTCTTCCGTTCTCTAATTCCGCTTATTCCGGCCGGCTCCTTCCGGCCTGCCCACACCCAGGAGTCCTGCCGCCATGCCCTTTCCCGATGCCACGTCCCGACCCGCCCCTGTGCTGTACCGCAATGGCTCCGTTTACACTGCGGCGGACCCGTTCGCCACGGCAATGCTGGTGGACGGTGACACCGTTGCCTGGGTCGGATCGGAGCAGGCGGCATCGTCCATTGCGGACAGTTCCATGGAGGTCATCGACCTGCGCGGTGCCCTGGTTGCGCCGGGGTTCGTTGACTCGCACATGCATCTGACCGAAACCGGAATCGCGTTGGAATCGCTGCAGCTTGGGCTGGCAACGTCAGCCCGTGCGCTGCTGGACGCTGTCGCCGGGGCGGGGGGAGATGGTCCGGTGCTCGGTCACGGCTGGGACGAGACCGCGTGGGCGGACCAGGCCCTGCCCACTGCGGAAGAACTGGAGCGTGCCTCCGGGGGCCGGCCGGTCTACCTCTCACGGGTGGACGTGCACTCGGCGCTGGTTTCGACGTCGCTGGCACAGTCCGCGGACCTTCGCGGCAAGGACGGGTACGACGGCGGCGCCCGGGTCACGCGGGCGGCCCACGAGGCTGCCCGGCTGGCAACGCGGCAGATGCCGCAGGATTCGCTGCAGCAGCACCAAGTCCGCGCCCTGACGGAGGCTGCGGCCAACGGTTATGTCGCCGTTGCCGAAATGGGAGCACCGCACATCGGCGGCGCTGACGATCTGAGGCTCGCCGCCGGATGGAACGGCACCGGCCCGGACACGCCGCGCTTTCCTGAGGTCCTGCCGTACTGGGGTGAGCTGGTCTCGTCCGAGGCGCAGGCCCGTGCACTCATCGAGCAGCTTGGTGCCGGCGTCCGCGGGCTGGCGGGGGACCTGAACATCGACGGATCGCTGGGTTCCCGGACGGCCGCCCTGCGCGCCGGCTACAGCGATGCGGACCACGAACGCGGCAGCCTGTACCTCAGTGTTGACCAGGCCGCAGCCCACCTGGCCGCCTGCTCCCTCGCCGGGATCCAGGGCGGGTTCCACGTGATTGGCGACGCCGGGCTGGACGCGGCGCTGGAGGCGCTGGACCTGGCGGCCAAGGAAGTGGGGGAGCAGCGGGTACGGGCAGCAGGCCACCGCTTCGAGCATGTGGAGATGGCTGATGCCGCGGCTGTGGCCAAGTTGGCGCATTATTCCGTGACCGTCAGCGCGCAACCATCCTTCGACGCAGCCTGGGGCGGACCCGGGGGCCTTTACGAGCGGAGGCTGGGGGAGCGGAGCCAGTCCATGAATCCGTTCGCCGGTTTCTACTCCGCCGGAGTTCCTGTCTGTTTCGGCAGCGACAGCCCGGTCACCCCCCTGCGCCCCTGGTCCAGCGTGCGCGCCTGTGTGGAACACCACAATCCGGAGCAACGCATTTCCGCCCGGGCAGCGTTCCTTGGCCACACCCGCGCGGGCTGGAGGGCTGCACGGCACGCCAACCCCATGGCCGGGCAGCTCGTGCCGGGTGCGCCGGCCAGTTTCGCTGTGTGGGAGGTGGAGGAACTGATGGTCCAGGTGGCTGACGGCAGGGTGCAGTCGTGGAGCACCGATCCACGGGCCAGGACCCCGCTGCTGCCGGCACTGGACACGGGCTCCGACCCGGTCTGCCTGCAAACCGTGAAAGACGGTGCCGAGCTCTTTGCCAGCCCCGGGCTGCGTTCCTGACCCCGTAACCCTCCGCCCTATAATGGGGAGTTGCGCCCGCCGCCGGCAAGCCCGGCATCAGGTGCTCCGACCACATCCACCAGGAAAGGCCCTTTGTGCGCGTCCTTACGATCATTCCCACCTACAACGAACTGGAATCGCTGCCCAAGACGCTCCAGCGCCTTCGGACGGCCGTGCCGGCGTCGGACGTGCTGGTGGTTGATGACAACAGCCCGGACGGTACCGGCCAACTGGCCGACGGCTTCGCAGCCGAGGATTCCCAGGTCCACGTCCTGCACCGCAAGGGCAAGGAAGGCCTGGGCGCCGCCTACATCGCCGGCTTCACGTGGGGCCTGGAGGCCGGGTACGACGTCCTGGTGGAAATGGACGCCGACGGTTCGCACCAGCCCGAACAGCTTCCCCAGCTGCTGGAAGCCGTGGAACAGGGCGCCGACCTGGCCATGGGCTCACGCTGGGTTCCCGGCGGCAGCGTGGTCAACTGGCCGCTGTACCGCCAGGCCATCTCCCGGGTGGGCAGCACCTATGCCCGGCTGATGCTGGCCCTGCCCATCAAGGACGTTACCGGCGGTTACCGCGCGTTCCGCAGGACCACCCTCGAGAAGCTCAACCTGGACCAGGTCGATTCGGTTGGATACGGCTTCCAGGTTGACCTGGCGTGGCGGGTCGCCAAACTGGGACTCCGCATCGAGGAACGCCCCATCACGTTCGTTGAGCGCGAACTCGGTGCCTCAAAAATGAGCGGCAACATCGTGATCGAAGCAATGATCAACGTCACCAAGTGGGGACTCACGGCCCGCTGGAACACGCTGACCGGCAAACTGAAGAACAAGCAGGCGTAGCAAATGCCTTCAAGCTTCAGTTAATGACAGGAAAAGGAGGGGGTCTCTGCACCATGGTGCGGGGACGCCCTCCTTTTCGCTTTGACCTATGGGTGCAACCCTGGCTTTAGGGCATTAGCTGTTACTACCAGAGTTGCGGTTGTCAGTGCGCCAGCGGATGCCCGCGTCGATGAAGTCGTCGATTTCGCCGTCGAAAACCGCCGAGGTGTTGCCCACTTCGTGTTCGGTGCGCAGGTCCTTGACCATCTGGTACGGGTTCAACACATAGCTGCGCATCTGGTCGCCCCAGCTGGCCTGCGCGTCGCCCCGCAGGGCGTCGAGCTCGGCACGCTCCTCGGC
>DATIMT010000336.1:0-7923 GCA_035475035.1 Arthrobacter sp. | reverse complement strand
ATGCCCATGGCCAGCATCCGGGCCGCCATCTTCCGGGCCTGCACCGGACCCACACGGTCGTCGGAGGTTGCCGTCCAGATGAAGGTCTCGGGGTACTCCACCGCGTCCTTGAGCAGGTGATAGGGCGAGAAGGTCCTGATGTACTCCCACTGTTCGGGGACGTCCGGGTCCCCGTACTCGGCGATCCACGAATGCCCGGCGGAGAGCTTGGTGTAGCGGCGCATGTCCAGCAGGGGCACCCCGCACGAGACGGCCCTGAACAGCTCGGGGTACCGGGTGAGCATGTTCCCCACCAGGAGGCCCCCGTTGGAGCCGCCCACGCAGCCCAGCCGCTGCGGCGAGGTGACACCGCGTGAGATCAGGTCCCGGGCCACGGCCGCGAAGTCCTCGTAGGCGCGGTGCCGGTTTTCCTTCAGTGCGGCCCGGTGCCACGCGGGCCCATACTCGCCGCCGCCGCGGATGTTCGCCACGACGTACACGCCGCCGCGCGAGTGGGGTGCTTGCCCGTCGCTTCCGTCGGACAACCTGGTCCGCCGTTCCAGCCAGGCCCGTCCCACGGTGCCGCTGTAGGCGGGCGTCCTCGATACCTCAAACCCGCCGTAGCCGGACAGCTGGGTGGGGTTCTGCCCGTCCAAAGCCAGCCCCCGCGGGGCTACCTGGAAGTACGGGACGCGGGTCCCGTCATCGGACACGGCGAAGTGCTGCTCCACTTCATAGTCACTGTCGGCAAAGAACGACGGCGAGGACTTGACGGTCGCGTGCCGGCTCACGATGCCGGACGTCCCGGCATCGTCCGGGCCGGCTTGCCGTTCCAGCGTGCCGCGCATCAAGGTGGTGGGGGTGGTGAAACCCGTGGCGATGAGCCAGAAGTCGTCGCCCGCGCCGCCGTCAGCCGGTCCCTCGTCCTCGTCGTCCACGGCATAGGCGTTCACGTCATGCAGCGGCGGGCAGGCGTCCAAGACAGTGGATGCCCAGCCGCCGCCCGCACTGCCGGTGGGCCGGGACGGATCCAGCACCCGGATTTCCGAGGAAACGTCCCGGAGCAGGTTGAGCAGCAGGAAGTCCCGGGTCCAGCTCCACGACTGCAGGGAGGTGCGGGCATCCGGAGTGAACAGCACGGTGAGTTCCCGGTTGCCCGCGAGGTACTCCTCGAAGTTGGCGGCGAGCAGTGCGCCGGACGGGTAGGTGGTACCGTCCAGGATCCAGTCCTGCTGCGGGCGGAACAGCAGCCATTCCCGGTGCGCGCTGACGTTGACGTCGGTGGGCACATCGATCGCCGTCCAGTCACCTTCGCGCAGCACAAGGTTGGTCCGGTTGAAGAAGTCGATGTAGTCCACGGCGAAGGTGCGTTCAAATCCGGGGGTGGAATCGTGCGCCACGATGGTCATCATGTGGTCTTCCGGCACCTCGAAAAGGCGCGGGGCTTCGGCCAGGGAACCGCCGCGCTTGAGGGTCACCGCGGTCCGGGCATACGAGGAGGCGGTCCTGGGCAGGCCGTCCGCGGTGGAGGCGACCAGCAGCGTATCGGCATCCAGCCACGACACGTTGCCCTTCGCCGTCGGCAGGTCGAACCCGCCGTGCGCCGGATCAACAAAGCCGCGCGCCTCGACGTCGAACTCCCGGTAGCGGTTCGCGTCGCCGCCGTCGGGGGAGAGGGCAAGCAGCGCCAGCCGGTAGGGCTCGCCGGGCGC
Source organism: Arthrobacter sp. (assembly GCA_035475035.1). Taxonomy (GTDB): domain Bacteria; phylum Actinomycetota; class Actinomycetes; order Actinomycetales; family Micrococcaceae; genus Arthrobacter. The sequence continues at coordinate 6,232 of DATIMT010000336.1, read as the reverse complement.
GGGGCGCAGGAACGTGGCGCCGTGGAACACCCACTCTTCGCCTTCGGCCCGGGACAGCTCGTCAACATCCAGCACGACATCCCATTCAGGGGAATCGGTGAGGTAGCTCTCCCAGCTGGTGCGCCGCCAGAGGCCCTTGGGGTTCCGGCCGTCCTTCCAGAAGTTGTAGTACCAGTCGCCGCGCTTGCCCACCATGGCGATCCGGTCCGTGGAGTCAAGGACCTCCAGGATCCCGGTCTCCAGTTCGGCGTAGGCGGCGTCCTCCAACAGGTCCTCGGTCCTGGAATTTTGCTCCTTGACCCAGGCCAGCTGTTCCTCGCCGTAGATGTCCTCCAGCCACACATTCTCGTCGACGGGTACCGGCGCCAGTCCCTCGGATGCGGTGCCGGAATTGTCCGGGCCGGGACCGGGAACGGACGCTTGATCAGCTGCTGTGGTGGTCATGCGCCCCATCCAAACAACATCCCATCGGGCTGGCAAGTCAAGCGGCCAGCGCAGACTCCGCTTTCAGCCCGTACGCTGGATGCCGTGGAAAATACGCAGAGCAACCGGGCCGTCATCATTGGTGGCGGCCCCCGTGGCACCAGCGTGCTGGAGCGGCTGCTCGCCCACGCTGCCGCGGCAGCGGGCTCAGTCCACCTGCACGTCGACGTGGTTGACCCTTACCCGGCAGGCCCGGGGCACGTCTGGCAGCCCGCGCAGTCCCGGCTGTTCCTCATGAACACCCAGTCCTTCTACCCCACGCTGATCCCCCAGGACCCGTCGCTGCCGACTCCCGTTGCCGGCACCACCTTTGACCAATGGCGGGGGCAGCAGCAGCGGGACCCGCTGCCGGGCCTCACCGACGAGGAACGGGCCGAACTGGCCGTGCTGGGGTCCAACGACTTTCCCAGCCGCGCCCTGTACGGCCGTTACCTTCGCTGCACCCTTGAGGATTTACTGGCCAAGGCTCCCGACGGCGTCACGATCGACTTCCACGAAACGTCAGCCGAGTCGGTGCGTCCCGTGCGGGACGGCATGTTCGACGTCGGCCTGGCCACGGGTGCCACGATCAGGGCCAACGCGGTGGTGCTGGCCCTGGGGCACATCCCGTCGCGGCTGAATCCGGAACAGCGCGAGCTGCAGGCCTCCGCCGTGCAGCTGGGCCTGCAGTACTTTCCCCCTGCCGCGCCCGCGGATGTGGATTGGTCCCGGATCCCGCCGGGCGAACCGGTCCTGGTCCGGGGGATGGGCCTGAACTTCTTCGACACGATGGGGCAGCTCACCGAAGGCCGCGGCGGGAAGTTCGTGGCCACCGGCAGCCGGCTCGAGTATGAACCCTCCGGCCAGGAGCCCCTGGTCATCGCGGCGTCCCGGCGCGGCACCCCCTACCGGGCAAAAGCGGCCCTCACCGGCTACTACGCCTCGTCCATCACGCTCCGCTACCTTACCGAGGCCGCCCTGGAGCGGCTGACGAGGGCCGGAATCCGCCCCTCGTTCGACCACGATCTTTGGCCGCTGCTGCACCGCGATGCCCTGTGGGCCTACTACTCAACGCTGGTGCGCTCGCAGCCAGGCGCGGTGCCCGATGCAGAGGCCTTCCTCGCAGCGCTGGAGGAAGCCCTGCAGCCGCACGCGCACACCGCCGCCAATTGGGAAGCGAATCTGGAGAGCGTCCTTGCCGTCCACGTGGGCCCGCGGCACCGGCTGAACTTGCGGGGGCTGGCCGCGCCTTTGGCGGGACGCTCGTTTGCCTCCCGCAGGGAGCACGACGCTGCGGTGGTGGAGTTCCTGCTGGATGATGCGCGCCGTTCGGCGCTCGGCGAGGACGATCCGGTGAAGATGGCCATCGGCGCGCTGCATCACGGACGGGCCGTCCTGAAAACGGCAGTGGCCGACGGCGGCATCACCGATGCATCGTGGGTCGCCGGGCTGCGTGGCTGGTTTGAGTCGTTCGTGGAGGGCCTGGCCAGCGGGCCGCCGGCGCTGCGTGCCGAACAGCTCGCCGCACTGGCAAGGGCCGGGGTGGTCAGCTTTGTTGGGCCGGACCCGAAATTCGGCGTGGACCGGAAATCGAGGATGTTCACGGCGTCCTCGCCGTGGGTTGCGGGTCCGCCGGCGACGGCACGCACCATGGTGGAGGCTCTTGCGCCGGGAAACCGGGTATCGGCCAACGATTCACCGGTCCTGGAGCAGCTGCTGTCCCACGGGCTGGTGCGGCCCCGGCTCATGATGACCGCGGAAGGTGCGCCCATCGAGTCGACGGGCGTGGACGTGCAACCCCATCCATACCGCCCGATAGCCGCCAACGGCTCCGTGACAGAAGGCCTGTACGTGCTGGGACTGCAGTTGTCCTCGGCCCAGTGGGGCACGGCCATCGCGGCCGAGGCCCTTCAGCCCGGGGGCCCTGCCTACCGGAGCAGCCAGCGCACCCTCCGTGATGCCGACGAGATCGCGGCCGCCATACTCAGCAGGGTTTAACTGCCGATGCGCCATCACTTGTGGTCCCTAAACCCGAAGGATAGGAACCAGAAGTGATGGCGCATCCGGGATTTTAGCCCCGCAGGCAGGCGCGGTAGGCGGCCATGGCCTGGCCATAGTTTGCCTGGCCCCTTGCGTCAGCCGGGCGGGTGGGCTTGACCGGCGGGACGCAGACCGGCTGGGCCGGGGTGTCCGCACCGACCAGGACCGCGACCTTCACCACGGTGGAGGACTCGACGGCGGTGAGCACCAGGGTTCCGGTCCCTGCCGCTGCACCTGCCGGAACCGCCAGGTTTACAGACGCTGCGCCGGAGGCCACCGGAACTGTGCCCAGATCCGTCACCTTGCCGTCGGCGTCCGTGAACGAAGCGGAGAGTGCCGTGTTCACCGGGCTGCCGAGCGAGGTCAGGTCCAGCTTGGACACCGCCAGCGTGACGGGCTCGCCGGGCTTGACCTCAGCGGCGGTGGTGTTGGTGAGACCCACGGAACGCCGGGCAAAGTCCGGCGACACCGGGCTGCTCTTCTGGAGGTACCCGATCCAGGCGTCCCGGTCCACCAGTCCGGAATCGCGCGTATTCGTGCCCTCGGTGAAGATCCGGAAGTTGTCGCCGCCCGTTGCCAGGAAGCTGAACGTTCCCACCCGGTAGGACTTGGCCGGGTCCAGCAGCTCGCCGTTCACCCGCACGGAGGTGATGTGGTCACCCGCTGCACGGGCGGTGTCGTACGTGTAGTTGACGTTCTTCGACAGGCCCAGCTGGAGGTAGGCGCGGCTGGGAACCGTGCCGTCCGGATTGGTCTGCCACTGCTGCTCCAGCATCGTCTTGACCTGGGCACCGGTCAGCGACGTGGTCCACAGGTTGTTCACGAACGGCAGGACCGCGTTGGCCTCGGCATAGGTGATGGTGCCGTCCGGCGCGTAGTACAGCTCGTTGCGCAGACCGCCGGGGTTGACGACGCCGATCTCCGCCCCGCCGAGGTCGGCGGGCTTCAGCGAATCAAGCAGGGAGTCGGCCACCAGGTTGCCAAGGGTCGATTCACTGCCGCGGTCGTCGCGCTTGGCGGTACCGGTGGCATCGGTGATGAACGCGGTGGTGATGTCCTTGGTAACCGAGCCGATGGGCTGGTTGCCAACGACGGCGGCGTCCGCCAGCGCCTTCTTGACGATGGCGTCGACGGCGGCCACCCGCGGGTAGGCAGCGATCAGGCCGGCGGCCTGGTCTGTGGTGCGCTTGACGTTTCCGGCCTTGTACGCGGTCACCTGCCTGCTGGAGGTGTCCACGGTCAGCTGGATCTGGCCCACGTTCTCGCCGTAGTTGCCAGTCTGCACGATCGGCCGGGTCTTGCCGGCCGCGCCGGGAACGGGTGCGTCCCAGGCGTATTCCTTGTGGGTGTGGCCGGTGAAGATGGCGTCCACGTCGGGGGACGTTTGGGTGACCAGCTTCGCGAAAGGCCCCCCGGTTGCCACTTCCTGCTCCAAGGTGGCTCCCTCCACCACGCCGGAGCCGGCGCCGTCGTGATCCTCCACGATGATCACGTCGGCCAGCTTGTCCGCTGTAATCTTTGCCGCTACCCGGTTGATGGCATCCACCGGGTCCCCGAAGTCAAGATCGGCGATGCCGGCCGGCGTTACCAGGGACGGGACCTCCTGGGTGACCGTGCCGATGACGGCCACCTTGATGCCGTTCATGTCCAGCACGGTGTATTCCGGAAGTACCGGCTCGGTGGTGCCCTTTTTGTAGACGTTCGCGCCCAGGTACGGGAACTTTGCGTTGGTGCCACCCGCAATGACGCGGTCGCGCAGGTCCGCCCAGCCGCCGTCGAACTCGTGGTTGCCTACGGCGGACGCCTTCAGGTCGAGGGCGTTCAAAACGTCGATGGTGGGCTGGTCCTTGGCAACCGCCGAGGCGAACAGGGAGGCACCAATGTTGTCACCGGCGGACAGGAACGCGGTGGCACCCGGAGCGGCTGCGGCCCGCAGCTTCTCGAGGGTCCCGGCGACCTGGACGGTGTTGGAATCGATCCTGCCGTGGAAGTCGTTGATGTTCAGCAGGTTCAGGTCAACAGTGGCAGGGGTGGCCGGAAGGTCCAGGCCAACCACCACGGGGTCGTGGTCGCTGGCGCGGAACTGGTCCGGAGCGTAGTAGTTGGTGACGTTGTTGTTGTAGCGGCTGTATTCCAGCGCCACCGATTCAACCGAGTTGATGTTCCAGATATCCGCTCCGGTGACCAGGGCGTTGGCTGCAGGGGATGCCAGGATATGGTCCAGCGATCCCACCAGGCCGCCGAAGAGGTAGGAGTGCTTGGCTGAGCCGTCGGCGTTCTTGGCTTTGTCGTCCTGGTTCACGTAGCCGGCGCCGGTGAGGACGTTGATTGGGTCTTCCTTGCCGTACGAGTTGAAGTCCCCGATGAGGAACACCTTGTCGGTGCCCTTGCTGGCCTGCAGGGAGTTGGAGAAGTCCAGCAGTGACTTGGCCTGGGCCGTTCGCGCAAGGTTGGACGCGCCCTGGCCCTTGTCGGTGTCGTCCGGGGTTGCCGCCGAACCCTTCGACTTGAAGTGGTTCGCGATGGCGATGAACCTCTTGTCGTCGGAACCGCCAACGGGCTTGAACACCTGGGCCAGCGGTTTGCGGGCGCTGGCGAAGGCCACAGTGTCGTTGTGGATGATGGATTCACCCACGGGTTCGGCCACGGCCTTCTTGAAAATGAATGCGGTGCGGATCATGTCCTCGTCCGTCAGCGGGGGTGCGTTCGCGGGGGTGCGCACGTAGTCCCAGATGCCCGGGGTGGGGATGTTGAGGGCCGCAACGAGTTTGGCCAGGGCGTCGTCCCGGTTCTTGCCGAACTGGGCCGAGTTCTCGACCTCCATCAGGGTGACGACGTCGGCGCCGGACTTGGTGATGGCGGAGACGATCTTGTCCTGCTGGCGCTTGAAGTTCTCGGCGTTGGCGGCGCCGCGGACGTCGCAGCCGCCGCTGACGGTGACGGGATTGCCTGCGCGGTCGGTGTAGAACTTGCAGCCGGAGACCTGGTCACCGGTGGTCGGGAAGTAGTTCAGGACGTTGAAGGAGGCAATCTTTATGTTGCCTCCCACCGCTGCAGGCGCCTCAGCACGGGTGGCTCCGAAGGTAGCCGGCTGGACCGTGGCCTTGTTGTCCTCGGTCAGGTGGGTCAGTGGCTGCAATTTCCAGGAGTTGTTGGCGTAGCCCAGCACCACGTTGGTGGTGAAGCTGACCGGTGAGCCCACCCGGACGGGGTCCGCCGTGGTGAGGTACGGCAGGACCTCGGCCTTGGTGGCATCGTCCTTGAGGAAGTTCGTGCTGGAGCCGTCATCGAGCTTGATGCCGCCGGCGGCGTTGCCGGCTGCGACGGCGGCGTACTCAGCTGAGCCGTACGGTGCCACGGCGGTGGGCTGGACCAGGGGAGCGGTACCGCCGGCCAGGCCAATCTCGCCGTACTGGTTCAGGCTGAAGTTGTCGCTCACCGTCAGGGGGCCCCGGGGTGCCAGGAGCATGCCCTCCAGCGACTCGCGGAACGTCTCGGTGGCGGGCAGGGTGAAGAGGGTGGGCTTGACCTCGGGTGCGGCTTCGGCGAGCTTCGCGAGGCCCGACGCCGCCGTGACGTTGAGCTGGGTCATCCCGTAGTACTCCGCCACGGTGCCGGTTACCTGCACATAGTCACCGGTTTGCACTGAACCGGCGGTGGCGGGGGAGTAGACGAAGATGCCGTCCGAGGCCGCGTGGTTGGTGGACGTCAGGTCGCCGCCCGTGCCGGG
>DATIMT010000335.1:0-8894 GCA_035475035.1 Arthrobacter sp. | reverse complement strand
GCGCCCCACGCAGCCACCATGATGGCGGTGCAGAGCCAGGCGCCTGGACGCCAGGAGGCCTCCTTGAACTTGGGGACGAAGTTGCCGATGGAGTCCTGCAGCATGAACCGTGCAACGCGGGTTCCGGCGTCCACGGCGGTGAGGATGAAGAGGGCTTCGAACATGATGGCGAAGTGGTACCAGAAGCCCATGAGGGCCGTCCCGCCGATGAACTGGTGCATGATGTGCGCCAGGCCCACGGCCAGGGTGGGGGCGCCGCCGGTGCGGGACACGATGCTTTGTTCGCCGACGTTCCGGGCCGTCTCGGACAGCAGGTCCGGGCTGATGTTCACCCCGGCCAGGCCCAGGCTGTTGACCCAGGTGGCCGCCGTTTCCACGGTGCCGCCGGTCAGTGCAGCGGGCGCGTTCATGGCGAAGTACAGGCCGCGGTCGATCGAGATGGCCGCCACGAGCGCCATGATGGCCACGAAGGATTCCATCAGCATGCCGCCATAGCCGATGTACCGGGTCTGCCGTTCCTTCTCCAGGAGCTTGGGGGTGGTGCCGGAGGAAATCAGGGCGTGGAAACCGGACAGTGCGCCGCAGGCAATGGTGACGAACAGGAAGGGGAACAGGGCACCGGACAGCACCGGACCGTTCTCGCGGCCGGCAAATTCACTGAAGGCCGGGACGGTGACCTCGGGCCGGACCACGATGATGGCGAGCGCGAGCATCACGATCACGCCGATCTTCATGAACGTGGAGAGGTAGTCGCGCGGTGCCAGCAGCAGCCACACGGGCAGGATCGCTGCGATGAAGCCATAAATGAGCAGGCCCCACGCGATGGTCACCTTGTCCAGGTGGAAGAACGCCGCTCCCCATTCGGTGCCGGCCACCGCGCCGCCGCCGATGATGGCGGCCATCAGGAGGACGAAGCCGATGACGGAGACCTCCATGACCTTGCCGGGGCGCAGGTACCGGAGGTAGACGCCCATGAACAGGGCGATGGGGATGGTCATGCCCACGGAGAACACACCCCACGGGCTTTCCCCCAGGGCATTGACGACGACGAGCGCCAGGATGGCCACGATGATCACCATGATCAGCAGCGTCGCGATGAGGGCGGCCGTGCCGCCGATGACACCGAGTTCCTCGCGCGCCATCTGGCCAAGCGAGCGGCCGCCGCGGCGCATGGAGAAGAAAAGCACCAGGTAGTCCTGGACGGCGCCGGCAAGGACGACGCCGATGATGATCCAGATGGTGCCGGGCAGGTAGCCCATCTGGGCCGCGATGATGGGGCCTACCAGTGGGCCGGCACCGGCGATGGCGGCGAAGTGGTGGCCGAAAAGCACGTTCCGGTCAGTGCGGACGTAGTCCTTGCCGTCGGCCTTGTACTCGGCCGGGGTGGCGCGCCGGTCGTCAGGTTTAGTGATGTAACGCTCTATCACCTTGGAGTAGAAGCGGTACCCGATCAGGTAGGTGCACACCGAGGCAAAGACGAACCAGATGGCGTTGACGGTCTCGCCGCGGACGATCGCCAACATGAACCAGGCGACCCCGCCCAGCAGGGCGATGGCAGCCCACAGGGCGATCTTGCCGGGCGTCCACCTCCCGTCTTCGGCTTCGAGCCGTGCCTCGTCTACGGCTGGCGGCGGAAGATCGGGGTCCGTGGCGAGCCCGCCCTCCGCCCGGGATCCGTTCTTCCGCTGGTCAGGCACTCCGGCCATGTCTCCTCCTTGAGAGTTTTCCCACTTTTTCCTATTGGGCACCCTACCAACGCTGCAACTGCCGGAAACGCCCGACGGCGGCGCGGCGCCGGGCCCGTGCGGTGAGCGGCAGAGGCGCTGCGGTGAAGGAAGAGGATCATGCCATGCCGCGCCGGGACAGAGGCAGGCCGGAGCGGGTGAAAGCCCAGGCAAGGGCGGCTCCCGTCAACGGCACGGCAGCCAGGAGGACAACCAGGTGCAGCCAGGGAACCTCCACCGCTGTCCGCAGGTCCGTGGACAGGCCCAGGAGGACCGCCGGCCCCAATCCTGCCAGCGTCCCCAGGACTGCGCCGATGCCACTCGTGAACAGGGCTTGCGACCCGGCCAGAGCCTTGCGCAGCTTTGGCGAAGCACCAACCCCGGCGAGGGTGGCGTGGTCCCTGCGGCCATCTGCCAGGGACAGCCCGGTGGTGATGCCCGCTGCACTGAAAGTGATGAGCGCACTGGCGGCAACAATGGCCCAGTTGATCCATTGGCTCCCCTGGGAGATGCCCGGCTCAGCCTGGAAGGTCATTCCCGGTTGCCCGTAGACGGCGGCCGCTGCGGCGGAGGCCGCGTCGGCCTGCGCTGCGGACGGGAACGCTGCCAGCTGCACAAGCAGTCCGGCCGGTTCAGGGTGCAGCTCAAGCCGTTGCGCGGTTTCCGGCGAAACGACGCCGTAGTAGGGGACGGGAACCAGCGGTTCGAGCACCGCCGCCGTGAGGGAATCGCTCCTGACCGTTGAGGAGATGGTGCCAGGCCCTGATGCCGCCGGCTCATGCGTCCGTACGTCTTTCCCTTCGAGCAGGACCTTTCCGTCACTCACGAACACCGGGTTGGTCACCACCATCCCGCCCGCCTTCAATACGGCCAGGGCTTCCGGGGTAGCATCCCGGCCCAGCACCGCCCGGATGTCCTCTTTGCCGCCCACCAGTATTGCCCGGCCTTCGGGCTGGGTGTGGACCATCGAACCCCGGCAGCGCCAGTCCGCCGGGTCCACCATTCTCCCCTGCGGCGTTCCAGGGCATTCGTTGGCTGTGGGCTTGGCGAGGGAGTACTGAAGGCAATTGATGGTTGCCGTCCTGGCCGGCTGCGCTTCATTCAGTGGGCCCTCAGGACAGTTTCGAAGGCTTTCCGGCGCCGTGAGGACATGGGTCCAGTCGACTGGGCCCACAGCGTCGGCTATCGCGGCGGAGAGCGCGGCCGGGTCCACGTGCACGGGCAGCCGTGTGTTGCCACCGGCCGGCCCCGGCGGGTCCACAACCAGCGGCAGGTACCCCTGGTTTTCCAGTCCGCTCCACCAATGTGATTCCCGCAGTCCTGCCTGCTGGCTGGCCGAGAGCACCAAGGCAGCGCTTGCCAGCGTGGCAGCCGCGAGTACTGCGGCGACGGCGGGAATGCTCCGGCTGCGGTTCCTTGCCGAGTCCCGTGCCGCCATCCGAAGGGGCAGGGACAGCCACTGGGTCCGGGACGTCAAGCGGACAATTATCCAGCCCGTCAGCAGTACCAGGCCGATGACAGCCAGCACGGCCCCCAGTATCAGCAGCGTGACCACCTGCGGCAGCTGCGCGGCCCGGAGGTCCGGATCTTTCACGGATTGCCCAAGCCACCACCCCGCCGTCAAAAGTGCCACGGCAAGCGTGAGCACCAGGACTCCCGCGACGCTCATCCGCCGCCCCCGCCCAGCCGGCGCCCGCCCGGACTTGAGCGCACCCAGCACCGCCTGTCGTGACACCTGGCGGGCCGGCACCATGGCCGCGAGGACACAGGACGCCAAGCCCATCGCCATGGCAATGGGCGTCAGCAGGAATTCCGGATGCAGGCCCGGCATGCGCGCCGAGCCCGTGGAGCGGAAGACCTGGACGACGACGGCCGCGGCTCCCAGCCCCACCGCGGCGCCCGCCGCGACGGCAAGGCCGCCAAGCCAGAGTCCGGCCGCGGTGACGACGGCACCAATGGTGGAACTCTCGGCCCCCGCCGACGCCAGAAGCGCCAGTTCACGTACCTGCTGCCTGGCCCCCACAGCGAAGGCGGCACCGGCCAGCAAACCCACCTCCAGCAGTGCGAGCGCGCCGACCAGGCCAAAGGTGGCGTACAGGGCTGCCGCCGCGGAGGAGTCATCCCGCGGAAGCGAACCGGGAACAGTACGCTCCCCAGCGCTGGGGGGATTCAAGGCGACACTGCGGGACAGCACACCCACGCCCTTGCTGTTGGCCTCCCTGACCTGCTGCCAGGTGACCGGCTCCGGTCCAGCCAGGTAGTAGGACACGGACTGGCGGGTCTGCGGGCCCGGATCAAGATCGGCGGGCACTTGCCTGGCCTGGAGGTACAGGAAGCTGTTGCTGTCCGCGGCGCCGGCGTCGCGGACGGTTCCCACCGGGACAAAAGTTCCTGCCGACGTCGTAAATTCCTGTCCCAAGGTGAGGTGGAAACGCGACATCAGCCCGGGTGAAGCCAGAACTTCCGCCCCTGCGCGGGGCTCCCGCCCGTCCAGCAGGCTGAACTTGCCGGTGAAGGCCGGATTAAGCGCATCCACTTCCCTGGCCTGCAATGAAACGAGCGCCTCCCCCACGCTGGTGGTCAGGGGGAGCATCCGTTGCCGCAGGACTTCATAGCCCGCGGGAATGACATCGCGAGGATCGCTTGGCCGGAAGTCCGGATCGGAACGGCCGGTGCTGGAGACGACCATGGCGTCATTGAGTGGGTCCTGGAGCGAGTCCGCATTGGGAACAGGCAGGACACTGAACCGCGCCTGCGTGTCGCCCAGCTCGTAACGGGCTGTCTCCCCCGGCGTCCGCTGGGAGCTCTGGTAGAGGGTGGCTGCGCCGGTCATCCCGGCGACGGGCAGCATGATCAGAAGGATGATGAGGAGGGACCGCCCCTTGTGGCGGGCGATGTCGCGGCGTGCAAGCCGCAAGGCAATCCGGTAGCCGCCCCGGCGCCCCCGCGGCGCCGGAGCCAGGTCCATCGGCATCAAAATCCGGCCTGCGTGAGGAGCATCGCGGGGTCGTGCATGGCGGCGGCCTGGTCAATGACGCGTCCGTCCCGAAGGAAGACCACCCGGTCCGCCCAGGCGGCGTGCCGGGCCTCGTGGGTGACGAGCATGACCGCTGCGCCGGCGTCGGCCCGGTCTCGCAGGACCTCCATGACCCCTTGGCCGGTCGTCGAGTCCAATGCACCGGTGGGCTCATCGGCCAGGATGAGCCGGCGCTTGCCGACGATGGCCCGGGCGATGGCCACGCGCTGCTGCTGGCCACCGGACATCTGGTCCATGAACCGGTCTGCAAGTTCCGGAATTCCAACCTGCCGGAGTGCGTCGGCGGCCTGGCGCTGGGCCTTCCTGGTGGATGTTCCGTCCAGCTCAAGGGGCAGCGCCACGTTTTCCAGCGCGGTCAGCGTGGGGACGAGATTAAAGTCCTGGAAGACATAGCCAACGGCGCGGCGGCGCAGGCGGGCCAGGTCATTCAGGCCCAGCCCCGCCAGGGGCGTGGATTCCACGTAGACAGCGCCCGACGTCGGACGGTCCAGGCCGCCGGCAAGGGCCAGCAGGGAGGACTTACCGGAGCCCGACGGGCCCATGACCGCCACGAACTCCCCCGCGGAAACTGTGAGGTCAACGTCGCGGAGTGCCGCGACCGCCGTCGCGCCTTCCCCGAAGGTCCTGCCAACGCCGGCCAGTTCGAGGACCTGCTGCGGCCCCTGCACGCTCACCGGCGGCTGTCCACGTTGAGTGGGGCATCTTCCGTAGCCCCGCTGGACGTTTTCCTGGCTGCACCGGCGGCTGCGGCCTGCGCCAGCTGGATCATCCTGGCCTCGCAGAGGTCAAGCCAGCGGACTTCCGCCTCGGTCTGGAAGATCAGCGAATCGAGCACCAGCAGCCAGGCGGTGTCAGCGGCCCGCTGGTTCGCGGCCGTGTCCCGGCGCGCCTTGGTGTAGTCCTGCAGCGCCCTGATGGACGCCACCCGCTGGGCCTGGATGATGCCCTGGACGTCCACGCCGGGCAGGGTGACCGCGAGCGCGAGCTTGATGGCGAGCTCGTTGCGCGGCGGGTTGTTCCGCTCCACGGGGGCGGCAAACCAATTCCGCACCTCCGCCTTGCCGGCGGCGGTGATGCTGTACACCACGTGTCCTTCGCCGTCGTCGCCTTCCTTGGCCACCAGCGCATCGCGCTCCAGCCGGTCAAGCGTGGTGTACACCTGCCCGATGTTCAGGGGCCAGGTGGCTCCGGTGCGGTTCTCGAACTCGACCCGCAGCTGGTAGCCGTAACGCGGCTGGTCCTGCAGCAGGGCGAGGAGGCTGTGGCGAATCGACATTGTGCTCCCCCGGGCTGGTCATTACCGGTATGCACAAGCCCCCAAGACCTGTGCATACCGCGTATAGCGAGCCTAGCGCCAGTATTCATTGGATGCAATACCGGGTATGTATGTCGCTACATGACCAGGAGGACTTTGCCCACATGGTCGCCGCTGTCGAAGTAACGGTGCGCCGCAGCCACCTGCCCCAGCGGAAATGTTTTTGCGACCAGCGGGCGGATCCTGCCATCGGCCACCAAGGGCCATACGGCGTCCCGGACGGCCGTCATGATGGCACCCTTTTCCGCTACCGGCCTGGGCCGCAGGGCGGTGGCCACCACGGCCGCACGTTTCTTCAGCAGCAGCCCCAGGTCCAGCTCCCCCTTCGTGCCGCCCTGCAGGCCGATCACCACAAGGCGGCCGTAGTCAGCCAGGGCGTCCACGTTTTGCTGGAGGTACTTGGCACCCACCACATCCAGGATGACGTCCGCGCCCTTGCCGCCGTTCTGCCGCCGAAGGCTCTCCGGAAAGTCCTCCTCCGCGTAATTGATGGCGATGTCCGCTCCCAGGAATGCCTTGGCGGTGCCGACCTTCTCGTCGGTACCTGCCGTAGCAGCCACCTTGGCGCCGAATGCTTTGGCGAGCTGGATGGCCATGGTGCCGATTCCGCCGGTGGCCCCATGGATGAGGACAGTCTCGCCCGGCTGGAGCTGTGCCGTCATGATCAGGTTCGAGTAGACAGTTGCTGCCACCTCCGGCAGCGAGGCCGCGGTGACCAGGTCCACGCCGTCGGGCACCCGCAGTACCTGCTCGGCCGGCACCGCCACCTGCTGGGCGTAGCCGCCGCCGGCCAGCAGCGCCACAACTTTGTCCCCCAGCGAGAAGGGCTTGCTGACGCCGGGCCCGAAGCCGGCGATCCGCCCCGACACTTCGAGCCCGGGGATCTCGGAAGCACCGGGCGGCGGAGGGTAGAAACCCCGGCGCTGCTGGACATCGGCCCGGTTCAGGCCGGCCGCCACAACATCAATCAGCACTTCACCCTGGCCGGGCACCGGGGCATCCACGTCCCGGACTTCCAGCACTTCCGGGCCGCCCGGTTCCGATATGTAGACGGCTTTCATGGACCTCTCCCGTTCCTGACTCAAATCCTGGCTGCAACCAGTGTGCACCGGGCACGTTCCCGGTCCTGTTTTGTTGCAGGCAAGTGCCTATGAAACACTACTAGCTGAGGAAGGTTGTCCGAGCGGCCGAAGGAGCTGGTCTTGAAAACCAGTGTGCGGTAACCCCGTACCAAGAGTTCGAATCTCTTACCTTCCGCAATGGAAACCCCTGGCAGCCGGCACCGGCTGCCAGGGGTTTTGTGCTTTAAGCTCCCCGGCCCGGCGTGTTGCCGGAAAGTAAATTCTTTGGATTAAGCCCCCTCAAACCCCTGGACCTGAAGCTACTGGCGGGTATCGTTTGTGACTGCCAGCACACCGCTGGGTTCGCTGGCAAGCATCACTCCCGCCAACAGCATTTCCGGTACGGACTTGGGGAATCTCCGGGCCGGACGGCGGGGCGCTCCGCTGGGGAACGCCCCGTCGAATGCACGCTCCAGCAACCTTGCGTTCATTCAGTGCTGTTGTCATGTGCCTGGACAACCACTTGGCCAGGAGCACAATCCTGCCCCGGTCCGATCCATACAGCATGGACGCACCCACCGGACCACCCACCCGGTACACCTCAATGAAAGTAAGAGCGGATGCATCAAACACCTTGGAAGTTAGCGCTGGGCACGGCGTTGTCAGCGGGGCTTATCGCGGCCCCGCTGACTGCTGTTCCGGCGGCCGCGGAGGTCTCAGCCGCGGCCGGCACCTCCCCCGTTGTGATCAACGAGGCCTACCTGAGCGGCGGCAGCAGCGGCGCCGCATTCAAGAACAAGTTCGTGGAGCTCTACAACACCTCTGACGCTCCGGTCGCCCTGGACGGCTGGTCGGTACAGTACCGCTCAGCCACCGGAACGGCGGCTCCAAGCGGAGTCGCAGCGCTCTCGGGGTCCATCCCGGCCAAGGGTTACTACCTGGTGCAGGGCAGCAGCAATGGCGCCAACGGCGCGGACCTGCCGTCGCCGGACCTCGTGGCCGGGGCCCTCAACTTCGCCGGCGGCGCAGGCACGATTGTGCTCGCCAAGCAGCCCACCGCCGTCGCACTCCCCACTGGCTCCGTGGTGGAGTCCCCGGGCGTGGCCGACCTCCTGGGCTACGGCACCTCCAACACCTTTGAAACCCAGGCCGCCGCGGCGCCGGCTGGAAACACCGACGTGAAGAGCCTCAACAGGGCAGCCGGGACCGACAGCAACAGCAACACCGCGGACTTCACACTGAGCGCCGCCATCACCCCAACCTCCTCCGGAGGCACTGCCCCCACGCCGGATCCGACGCCGGTACCCACTCCTGATCCCGTGGCCAAGGCCATCGCCGAGATCCAGGGCACGGGGACAGAGAGTCCCCTGACCGGAGCCACCGTCACCACCAGGGGCAAAGTCACCGCGGCCTTCCCTACGGGCGGACTCAGCGGCTACTACATCCAGACCCCCGGCACGGGCGGCGAGCTGACGTCCACCAACCACGCGGCCTCGGACGGCATCTTCGTCTACTCCCCTGCCACCGCCGGTTCAGTGCAAACCGGTGACTATGTGCAGGTGACCGGCACCGTGGCGGAGTACTACGGGATGACCCAACTCAACGTCACGGCGGCGTCGGGCCTCGCCAAGCTCGCCGAAGCCGCACCCGAGGTCAAGCCCACCCTCTTCACCCTGCCTGCCACCGAGACGTTTCGCGAGTCGCTGGAGGGCATGCTCCTGGCACCCCGGGGCCCCCTGACGGTGAGCGACAACTTC
>DATIMT010000334.1:0-3469 GCA_035475035.1 Arthrobacter sp. | reverse complement strand
GCCTCGAACACGGACCTGCGGTGCGCGGCCCCTGAATGGAGGGACGCCTGCAGCATGGTCAGCTCGTAATGGTCGGTGTAAAAGGACGTGCGGGGATGGTCCCAGCCGGCTGAGGTGCTCACGAAAGTCACTCTAGTCCCCGCTGGCTCCCGCGTCTCGCTTCGCTTCGCCGCGGGGCCCTCGCCCGCGTGGGCCCACCCACCGGCTCCCGCGTCTCGCTTCGCTTCGCCGCGGGGCCCTCCCCATAGAATGGACAGATGACCATTAGCGTTGCGCCCGGCCCTGATACCCAGGAGGGCACCCGGACCGGCACGGCGGAGTCAACCGACTCCCTGACCGCACCGGACATCCCCTGGAACCTGGTGATCTGGAACGATCCCGTCAATCTCATGAGCTATGTCAGCTACGTGTTCCAAAGCTACTTTGGCTACTCCGAGAGCAAAGCGAACAAGCTGATGATGGAAGTCCACAAGAAGGGCCGGTCCATCGTCGCTTCAGGCAGCAAGGAACAGGTGGAGCGCCACGCCGTGGCCATGCATGGGTTCGGGCTTTGGGCCACGGTGGAAAAGGCCAGCGGCGGCTCCGGCGGCAGATCAGGGAAGTCCGGCGGTCCGGGCCAGGGTAAGGGGAAGCGTGGCTAAGGCATTCAAATACGGGCTTAAAGGCATCACGGGGTTCCTTGAACCGGCCGAACGTGACCTGCTGCGCAGCCTGATCGACGACGTCATTTCCATGCTCCAGCCCGAGGACCGCACCGGGCAGGACCCGCTGGCAGCACTGATCGGCCTGGACATGGACGTGGCCGAACCGACGGACCGCGCCGTTAAGCGGCTCCTGCCCAACGTAGTGAAGGACGACGGCGCCGCGTCCCTTGAGTTCCGCCAGCTCACCGAGCGTTCGCTCCGGGAAACAAAGATCGGGGCCCTGCGTGCGGCGGCCCTGGACCTGGACAAGGACGAGATCGTACTGACGCCCGACGGGGCACGGCACTGGTCCATGGCCCTGAACGACGTGCGGCTGGTGCTGGCTGAACGGCTGGACATCCGGGACGAGGCCGACGCCGAGCACGTCCACCGCATGCAGGACTGGTCCCAGGCCGAGGACGTGGAGAGCTACCTGGCGCTGGTGTACAACTTCACCACCTGGCTGCAGGAGTCCCTGGTCCAGGCCATGCTGCAGTCCATGGAATCCCGCCGGTGAGTTACGGCGGCCAGGGGGAGGCCGTCCGCTGTGACACAGTAGACATGAGTCGCGGGACACAAGATGATGGCTGACGCTTCAGGGAACACCTATCCTCGAATAATCATGACTTCAGCATCGAGCACGGATCCGGCAGCGGCGGCAGCGGCGAAGACCGCGGCGGGCAGCGCCGGAGACCCCCAGCTGGGGGAGCGCCCCATCGGCGTCTTCGATTCCGGTGTCGGCGGGCTGACCGTGGCACGCTCCATCATCGACCAGCTTCCCAACGAGTCAATCCTCTATGTGGGGGACACCGCCCACGGGCCGTACGGGCCGCTCCCCATCGCGGAAGTGCGCGCAAACGCCCTGGGCGTGATGGACGAACTCGTGGACTCCGGCGTCAAGCTTCTGACCATTGCCTGCAACTCGGCGTCGGCCGCTGTCCTGCGGGACGCCCGGGAACGCTACACCGCCAAGTACGGCATCCCGGTCATCGAGGTCATCCAGCCCGCGGTGCGGCGCGCCGTTGCCGCCACCCGCAGCGGACGGGTGGGCGTGATCGGCACCTCGGCCACTGTGGGATCACGCGCCTACGAGGACACCTTCGCCGCGGCTCCCGACCTCGGCATCACCTCCGTGGCCTGCCCGGAGTTCGTCAGTTATGTGGAGGCCGGAATCACCACGGGCCCGGAGCTGCTCGCCGTCGCCGAAGAGTACCTGGCGCCCCTGAAGGCGGCCGGGGTGGACACCGTGGTCCTGGGCTGCACCCACTACCCCCTGCTGACGGGCGTGATCTCCTACGTCATGGGCGCGGACGTCACCCTGGTCTCCAGCGCCGAGGAAACCGCCAAGGACGTCTACCGGGCCCTGGCCACCCACAACCTCCAGCGCACCTCCGCAGCCCCGCCCGAGCACCACTTCGTGGCCACCGGCGACGCCGGGCAGTTCGAGGCGCTCGCCAGGCGGTTCCTGGGCCCGGAGGTCCTGTCCGTCCGCCACGTGGACCATGTGGCCGCGCAGTACCCCACGGGAAGCCTGGCCCGCATCACTCCCGAGATGATCGCCGCCGCCCAGAGCGCACGGGAACGTCCCAGGATTTCCAACTTCGTGGGCGGCGGATTCGCCGGCGCAGGCCGCGCCGAAAGGCCCACCCTGTGAAACTGACCATCGTGGGATGCACGGGTTCGTTCCCCGGACCGGGCTCCCCGGCGTCGTGCTACCTCCTGACCGCCACGGACGGTGAACGGACGTGGAAAGTGGTGATGGACCTCGGCAGCGGCGCGCTCGGAGCCATCCAGCGCTACACGGACCTGGAGGACATTGACGCGATCTTCCTCACCCACCTGCACCCGGACCACTGCATGGACCTGTGTGGACTCCACGTTGCCATCCGGTGGAAGCCCGGTGGCTGGGGCCGCGGCCGGATACCCGTGTGGGGCCCGGCAGCCACGGCGGACAGGATGGCCACCGCTTACGGGCTGGACCTGGACCCCGGCATGCATGAAGAGTTCGACTTCACCAACTGGACCGAACGCGAACCGGTGACCGTGGGTCCGTTCACCATTACCCCCTTCGCCGTCAACCATCCCATTGAGGAGTCCTACGCCCTCCGCGTGGAGGTGGTTGAGCCCGGCAAGGACGGCACTCTGCTGTCCCGGGTCCTGACCTATTCCGGCGATACCGATTCCTGTGCCGGGCTTGAGGAAGCCGCCAAGGATGCGGACCTGTTCCTGTGCGAGGCAGCCTTCGAAGAAGGCCGTGACGCCGAGATCAAGGATGTCCACCTGACCGGCAAACGGGCGGGGGAGGCTGCAGCGGCGGCCGGGGCGCGACGGCTCCTGCTGACGCATATCCCGGTATGGACGTCCCAGACCACCGTTATGGCCGAAGCCCGTCCCGTGTTCCCCGGCGACGTGGCCGTTGCAGTGGCGGGCGTGCACTACAGCATCTAGCCGCGCCGGCACTCGATAAGCTGGGGGCATGACATCTGAAGCAACTGCAGTTCCCATTGTGCGTGCCGACGGCCGTGCCCCCGACCAGCTCCGGCCCATCAGCATCACCCGCGGATGGTCCAACCAGGCTGAGGGATCGGCACTGATCGAGTTCGGCAACACCAGGGTGCTGTGCACGGCCTCGCTGACCCCTGGTGTCCCGCGCTGGCTGAAGGGTGAGGGCCGCGGCTGGGTCACGGCGGAATACGCCATGCTGCCGCGCGCCACCAACACCAGGTCCGACCGCGAATCCGTCAAGGGAAAGATCGGTGGCCGCACCCACGAGATTTCGCGCCTGA
>DATIMT010000333.1:0-2429 GCA_035475035.1 Arthrobacter sp. | reverse complement strand
TCTCCACTGGTAAAGAAGGCCAGGAGGCGCTCCGCCACTTCCGACACGACCGAGCCCTGCCCCAGGGAACCGAGGGCGGCGCTGATCTTGGCCGTCGCGGCGGCGGATTCTACGGACACTCCCCAAGCGTAACAACTGGTTTGGCCCCCCAAGCAGCACAACATCTACAGTGACGGCACCTCGAAGAGCTAAGAATAAGTCAACCGGTTGACCAATTCTTCCTTCAGACCTATGGTGGAACTCACAGCTTCATGATCGCGGCGCCAAAGGCCGCGCGCATCTGAGACAGCCCACACGCCTCCAGTGACGGATGCGGCCGGGATACCAACATCTAGGAGTCAATGTGGACACCACACCATCGGTGGTCGAAAAATCCGCAATCAGGAAAGTGGCGATCCGGCTTGTCCCGTTCGTCGCCCTGATGTTCTTCATCAACTACCTCGACCGCACCGCCATCTCCTTTGCCGGCCCCAACGGCATGAACAAGGACCTGGCCCTGAACGCTGCCCAGTTCGGCTTCGCCTCAGGCGTCTTCTTCATCGGCTACATCCTGCTGGAAGTCCCCTCCAACCTGGCGCTGCACAAGTTCGGGGCCCGGCGGTGGCTTGCCCGCATCATGGTCAGCTGGGGCATCGTCTCGCTGCTGTTCACCTGGGTGGCCAACATTGAGCAGCTCTACATCCTGCGCTTCATCCTGGGCGTGGCCGAGGCCGGCTTCTTCCCCGGCGCCATCCTCTTCCTGAGCCTCTGGGTTCCCGCCCGGCACCGCAGCAAGATCCTGGCCCTGTTCTACCTGGCCCAGCCGCTGACCACCGTCATCGGCGCACCCCTGGCCGGCATCCTGATCCAGCAGCACGGGCTCTTCGGACTCGAAGGCTGGCGGGTCATGTTCCTGGGCGTTGCCATCCCCGCGATCCTGATCGGTGTCATTTCCTGGTTCTACCTGGCCGACTCCCCCGCCAAGGCCAAGTGGCTCACGGCTGACGAAAAGACGTGGCTGACCGGCGCGCTGGAGAAGGAAAAGAACGAAACCACCGCCGGCAACAAGCACACCAGTGTCCGCACCGTGTTCGGCAACGGCCGCGTCTGGATGCTCTCCGCGATCTACTTCGGCTTCATCTACGGCCTGTACGCCCTCGGCTTCTTCCTGCCGACCATCATCTCCGGCTTCGAAGGCATTTACGGCACGAAGTTCGATGTGTTCCAGAAGGGCCTGATCACCGCCATTCCGTACCTGCCGGCAGCCTTTGCGCTGTACTTCTGGTCCAAGGACGCCACCAAGCGCGGCGTCAAGACCTGGCACATCGCCGTCCCGGCCCTGGTGGGTGGCCTGAGCATCCCGCTGGCACTGTTCGCAGGCTCCCCCGCAGCCACCATCGCCGTCATCACCATCACCGCAATGTCCATCTTCGCGGCCCTGCCCAACTTCTGGACCGTTCCCACCCAGTTCCTGACCGGCGCCGCCGCAGCCGCAGGCATCGCCCTGATCAACACCGTGGGCAACCTGGCCGGCTTCAGCGCCGGCTACATCACCGGCTGGCTCAAGGACTGGACCGGCGACTACGTCGTGCCCATGTTCGTAGTGGGCGGCTTCATGCTGCTGTCCGCAGTGCTGATGGTCGTGCTCAGCCGTTCCGGCCGGGCCAGCGAGGGTATCCGAACCGAGGCGATGGACCCGGCCGGCGCCGGACAGCACGCCGAACCGTAAGACCTGGAGGCGGCCTCCTTGCCCGAGGCCGCCTCCTCTCCACCGATCACAGACCCTCCCCCAGTTAGGCCCAGGAGCTTTCCCATGACCCGCCTGTTCAACGAACCCGCAGCTTTTGCTGACGAAATGATCGAGGGCTTCGTCGCCTCTCACGAACGCTGGTTCAAGCGTGTCTCCGGTGGTGTGGTCCGCAACACCAAGAGCACCCCGGACACGGTGGCGCTGGTGATCGGCGGCGGCTCCGGCCACTACCCCGCCTTCGCCGGACTGGTGGGCCAGGGCATGGCTCACGGCGCCGCCATGGGCAACCTCTTCGCTTCCCCCTCGGCCCAGCAGATCTACAACGTGGCCAAGGCAGCGGACAACGGCGGCGGCGTGCTCCTGGGCTACGGCAACTACGCCGGCGACGTCCTGCACTTCAACCAGGCCCAGGACCGCCTCCGCAAGGAAGGCATCGACTGCCGCAGCATCGCCGTCACCGACGACGTCTCCTCCGCCCCGCTCACGGAGCGCGCCAAGCGCCGCGGCATCGCCGGCGACCTCACCGTCTTCAAGGTAGCTGCAGCCGCCGCGGAAGCCCGCTACTCCATGGACGCGGTGGTGGAAATCGCCGAGCGCGCCAACCACCGCACCCGTTCGTTCGGCGTCGCGTTCACCGGCTGCACCCTCCCCGGCGCGGACCACCCGCTGTTCGCCGTCCCCGAAGGCCGCATGGCCGTGG
>DATIMT010000332.1:0-3961 GCA_035475035.1 Arthrobacter sp. | reverse complement strand
GGCCCACGACCGGCGGCAGGAAATCGTGGACATCTGCCGCCAGGCGAACATCCTGGTTCTCGAAGACAATCCCTACGGGCTACTGAAGTTCGACGGTCGGCTGGATGCGCCGCTGCGGGCAGGAAATCCGCAGGATGTGCTGTATCTGGGCTCGTTTTCCAAGATCTTCGCACCGGGCCTGCGGATCGGCTGGGCACTGGTCCCCGCGCACCTGAAGCAGCGCTTCTACCTAGCCAGCGAGGCCGTGACGCTCTGCCCGCCCTCGTTCAACCAGATGCTGGTCTCGGCGTACCTGCGCGAATTCGATTGGATGGGCCAGATCCGGACCTACCGGGCGCTCTACCAGGAACGCTGCGAGGCGCTGCTGGATGCCCTGGCCGAGCAGATGCCTGCCGGGGTCAGCTGGACCAGGCCCAGCGGCGGCTTCTTCGTCTGGCTGACCCTGCCCCGTCACGTCGACACCTATCCGCTGTTGCACAAAGGCATCGACGCCGGCGTGGTCTTTGTGCCCGGCGCCGCCTTCACCTCGGTGCACGGCCCCAGCAACAAGCTCCGGCTCGCGTTCAGCTCCGCCACCCCCGAGAACATCCGCGAGGGCGTGCGGCGGCTGGCACCGGTGCTGCGGGACGCGGTGGAGGCGCGGGCCTGAGGGGAACGACGACGGCGGCGAGGTAGGCGGGAACGGCGACGGCGCAGTGCGGGCCTGAGGGGAACGACGACGGCGGCAAGGTAGGCGGGAACGGCGACGGCGGCAGTGCGGTAGCCGGCCCGTCACCTCGCAGTGTCGTCGTTGCCGGGACGGCCAGCGGCACCTGCAGCGGCTGTGCCTTGGGCAACCGTTGCGGTGGCAAAATCCACCATGGCACGCGCCCGGTCCGTGAGCCGGACCGCCTCCGGCCAGACGATCCGGACGTCCACGGGCTGCACGGCCGGGGTGATCGGACGGGATACAAAGTCCCGGCCCTCATAGGACGTATCAACCGCCGGCCGCTGGACCAGCACGGAGTAGCCCATCTTCCGGCCCACCAGCGAGCGCGTGAGCTCAAAGTCCGTGGTCCGGTACCTGATGTCCGGCGCCACGCCCGCCCTTTCAAACAGGGACATGGTGTGGCGGCTGCTGGGCGGTGCGTCGAGCAGGATCATCGGATCCTGGGCGAGCGATTCGAGCGTCACTTCCGGGCGATCGGCCAGGCGGTGGTCCGTCGGGAGCAGCGCATACGCTCTGGCCTGGTACAGGCGCACCGATGCCAGCCCGGGGCGCAGGTCCATGTCGTAGACCACGGCCAGGTCCAGCTCCCCGGCGAACAGCCGCTCCTGCAGGCCGTCCTGGGTGCCCTCCACGAAGTCCAGTTGGACCTTGGGGTGGATCGCGGCAAAGCCCTCCAGCAGCGCGGGGAGTATGGTCGGTGCCAGGGTCAGATAGCAGCCGACCACCAGGGGACCGGCCAGTTCTTTCCCGCCGCTGGAGACATTCAGTTCCAGCTCCTGGGCTGCGGCCAGAAGCTCCGCGGCCCGGGAATGCAGGTAGGATCCGGCGGGGGTCAGGCTGATCCCATGTGCCTTGCGGCGCACCATTAGCTGGGTGGCGAAGATCCGTTCCAGCTCCGTCACGGCTGCGGCCACCGCGCTCTGCGAGGCGTGCAGGCGCAGCGCTGCCGCGGAAATCGTTCCGGTTTCTGCGACCGCCAGAAAGTAGCTGAGCTGGCGGAGCGTGTAACGTGCCACACTCAATTCCTTCCTTGGCCAGCCACCGGCCGTTCTGCTGCCGTCGTCGTCGTCCATTCCCGCGTCGGCCAATTCCCCGGTTAAGCAGTGGATATATCCCGTAAATATGCATTTTACCCGAGGATATGACGGCGGTCATAGTAGATAGACGCCGCGCCGAAAGGAACCACCGATGACCGCCGAAGCCATCACCGCACGCCCTGTCCCCACGGCCGACTGGGTCACCATCGAGGACCTGGCCCGGGATCCGTTCCCGATCTATCGCAGAATGCGCGAGGAATCCCCGGTGCACTGGGTGCCCTCGGTCAACCGGTATATGGTCACCAGCTACCAGGCGTGCCACACGGTCGAAAACGACCAGGAAACCTTCTCCGCCAACGAGACCGGCTCCCTGATGAAGCGGTCTATGGGTCACTCAATGCTCCGTAAGGACGATCCGGAGCACCAGGTGGACCGGCAGTCCTACGGCAACGTGCTGCGGCCCAAGGCGATCAAGGAAACCTGGAACGCCATCTTCGCGGCCAACAACGACAAATATCTCGCACGGCTCCGCGCGGCCGGACCGGGGGCGGACCTGGTCTGGGAATATGCAGCCCCGTATGCCGCGGAAAACCTGCGCCAGGTCATGGGCTTCCATAATGCCAGCCAGGAGGACATGCAGCGCTGGTCGCAGACGCTGATCAACGGCACCGGCAACTACGCGGACGATCCACAGGTCTGGGCGGAGGCAGAAGCGTCCTACCAGGAAGTCGACGCGGCCATTGACGAGATGCTGCCCTACCTGCGCCGGAACCCGGACAGCAGCCTGCTTTCCGGGCTGACGAGCATGCCCATTCCGCTGGAGGCCATCCGCGCCAACATGAAAATGACCATCGGCGGCGGCCTGAACGAGCCACGCGACGTGCTGGGCGTGGCCGTCTGGGCGCTCCTTGGCCATCCTGACCAGCAGCGTCAGGTGCTGGCCGATCCCTCGCTCTACCCGACCGTTTTCGAGGAGGCCGTCCGCTGGGTGGCGCCGATCGGAATGTATCCCCGCGAGACCACCCGGGACACCGTGTTGGAGGGGGTCAGGCTGCCCAAGGGGGCAAGGCTGGGCGTTGTCATCGGTGCCGCCAACCGGGACCCGGACGTCTTTGAGGATCCGGAATCCTTCAACATCAACCGGCCCAAGAAGCCGCACCTTGCCTTCGGCGGCGGCAACCACTTCTGTGCCGGGACCTGGGTGGCGCGGGCCAGCGTCGCGGCGGTCGCGCTACCGCAGCTGTTCACCGCGCTGCCCAACCTGCGCCTTGACCCGGACCGGCCGGCCGCGGACGCGGGCTGGGTCTTCCGCGGCATGACGGCCCTGCCGGTGCTCTGGGGCTGACGGATCCCGACGCTTCCCAACGCCAACACCGCTAAACCACCACCAGAAAGTTCAAGCCATGCCAAAAATCAGTTTCCACCACAGCGACGGCAACGTTGACGTGCTCGACGTCGATCCCGGCACCAGCGTGATGCGTGCCGCCGTCGGCAACGGCGTGGCCGGCATCGTCGGCGAGTGCGGCGGCCAGGCCATGTGTGCCACCTGCCACGTCTATGTCCGGGAACCGTACCTGGCCGCACTTCCGGCGATGGGAGACGACGAGGAGGAGATGCTGGACTGCACGGCCGATCCGCGCGACGACCTGCGCAGTCGGCTCGGCTGCCAGCTCACCCTGGGTGACGGGCTCGAAGAGATCGAGGTCGACATTCCCGGCAGCCAGGTCTAGGTGTATTACCCACGGAGGTTAGTGACGCGGCTGGCGGGTGTTTGACCATTGAGTGAGGTGTGGCCTCGGTTGTGATTGTAGTGATGCAGCCAGGTCGGGAAGGCGGCAACGCGGTCAGCCTCTGATGCATAGGGTTTGGCGTAGGCCCATTCATCGAGCATGGTGCGGTTGTAGCGCTCTACTTTGCCGTTCGTCTGCGGCGTGTAAGGGCGGGTGCGTTTGTGCTTGATCTCCGGGCCCAGAGCGTCCCTGAACGTGTGGGAGCGGTAGCAGGAGCCGTTGTCGGTCAGGACCCGTTTGACGGTGATTCCGCAGGATTCGAAGTAGGCGTTGGCGCGTTCCCAGAACCTGGCCGCGGTGTCCTTTTTCTCATCGGGCAGGATCTCGGTGTAAGCGAGCCGGGAATGGTCATCGACCGCGTTGTGGAGGAAGGCGTAGCCCGGGCGCCGGTTCGCTTTCGTGCCGGTCTTGTTCCGGTTTCCGGC
>DATIMT010000331.1:0-5991 GCA_035475035.1 Arthrobacter sp. | reverse complement strand
GGCATCCTGCCGATGCTCCAGGCCGCGGCCTTGCGGAGATCAACCCTGGTTGCCGGCAACGGCACCCTGACGCCGCCTGACAGCAGCATGGGCGACAGGAAATGGATGTACCGTGGCTGGGCAGCCGTACTGGCTTCGTTCGCCCCGGGTTCCCACGAATCGAGGATCCCGGCGATGGCCCAGCTGCCGATCCGCACCTGGTCATTCTGCCGCTGGGTCCACGCATGCTCTGACACCACCGACCCCGAAATGACGACACCGTCAACCACCACGGTGAGTTCCAGGGTTGCGTCGGTGCCTGTCCCAAAAACCGAGTTCAACAGCAGCAGGAGCCGGGGATCCGTCCCGTCGTCCGGAGTTTCGCTGTCCCTCACGTTGTCCATGCCCGTCCTTTCCGCATTGGGTTGGAGTTGAACGCCTGACCAGCCTAGTTTCCACCCTGTTGGCCGTTGTTGTGCCTCACTACACTGGGACCCATGACCGACCAGGAACCGGGCATGGCCGCTGCGGATTCCGATACTACCGGCACCTCCCTGCGGAGCCCGGCAGAGCGTTCCCGCACCTTCGCCGGCATCCTGGTCAAAACGCCTTCGGCACCCTCGTGGACCGTTACCGGAAGCTCGCCGTGATGCGCTTCGCTGCCGGCTTCACCCTGGTGATGTTCGTGCTGTCCGGGGTGATGTTCCTGCTGACGCCTGCCGCGTCCCTGTTGGACCTGGCGCACCCGTGGTTCTGGATCTTCACACTGGTCATCCTGATCGGCGCCGTGGTGGAGAACCTGCGGAACATTGCCCTCTCCACCACCGTGACCATCCTCATTGAGCCGGAGCGCCATCCAACGCCAATGGGCTGGCGGGGCCCTGATCGGCAAGTTCGGGCTCGGCGCCAATCCTTTGCGGACCCTGCTGGTTGCGGTGGCGGCCATGGGAGTGCTCGGTGCGCTGTTCACGCTGCGGGAGTGGGCCTGGCTCTATGTCCTGGGGATCTGGCTGTACCTGGTGCTGGTCCCGTTCGTGGAGGCCGCCGAGCAGACCGTCATCCAGCGGGTGGTCCCGTTGGAGCGGCAGGGCCGGGTCTTTGGATTTGCCATGGCATTCGTCCCGCGGCATCGCCCTGGTCTTCCTGGTTGCCGGCATCATCATGATCGCCGCCGCCCTGCTGGCCTTCCTGACTCCGGTCTACCGCCGGGTTTCAGATTCATATGCGCAGGTGGCGGCGGCGGCGAAGGCCGGCGGTTAAACACCCGGACGCCCCCGCAGCAAGTGCGGAAGCGTCCGGGGAAGGTGCAGGAAGGTGTGGAGCGTCCTATACGCCCAAGGCTTCCTTGAGGGCGGCGACGTGGCCGTCAGCCTTCACCTGGTACTGGGCGAGCGTGACGTAGCCCTGGGCGTCCAGCACAACCGTGGAGCGGACGATGCCTTCGTGGATTTCGCCGTTAACCAGCTTCTCGCCCCAGGCGCCGTAGGCCAGGGCAACGGCGTGGTCAGGATCGGACAGCAGCGGGAAGGTCAGGGAGAAGTCGCCGCTGAAACCGGCCAGGGCTTCCTGGGCGTCGGGGGAGATGCCGATGACTTCGTAGCCCTTGCCCTGCAGGGAGGCCAGGTTGTCACGGAAGTCGCAGGCCTCGGTGGTGCAGCCGGGGGTGGCGGCTTTCGGGTAGAAGTAGACGATGACGTTCTTGCCACGGTAGTCGGCCAAGGAGGTCTCCCGGCCCTGGGCGTCCTTGAGGGTGAACTCAGGTGCCGGGGTGCCGGGCTGCAGCTTGGTGGTCAGGGTGGGGCTCATGGCGTTCCTTTGTAAGACTCGGTCAGTGATGGCCAAACATCCAGTGAAGCGGGTTGCCGCTTAGTGATACAACTCCGGCGTCATATGCAGTATTCCGCCGGTCCACGAACGGCCGCATGCGGGCCCGGAACAAACTGGTACCCGCCGCCGCGGACAGTGGCCACGGCGTGGCGGGCGTTGCCCAGTTTTTTCCGGATCCTGCCCACGTACACATCGATGGAGCGTGCGGTGGCGCCGGGAAATTCCAGCGACTCCAGGAACTCCTGCAGTTCCTCGCGGCCCACCGTCCGGGACAGATGGGTCACCAGGTAGCGCAACACTTTGTATTCGACGCCGGTGAGGGCCACCGGCCTGCCGTCCAGCAGGACGGTGTCGGCGGCGAGGTCCACGGCCACCCGGCTGACGGGGCCGGCCGACGGCGGCAGGCGCGTGCCGCCGTCGGCCCCAGTACCGCCGGGGTTCTCCGCAGGGGAGGGAGTGCGGGAGGAGTGGTCTGCGGCTCCCTCCGCCTCAACGGAAAACCCGGACGTGGGGGCTCCGGCGGCAGGCCAATGGACTTCCGCCTCCGGAGCGGTTTCGAGGGCCCTGGCGAGGACCATGCGGGCGGCGTGGCGCAGGAGTTCCGGGCTGGTTCCTTCGGCCGGGACCACCCACAAGGCCAGCCCGTGGGCGGTGGCACGCCTGGCCGGAACCGGATAAGGACCTGGATGCGGGGTCGCCGCCCGCGGATGGTGCGCTTCCACTGCCATGGCGCGTCCTTAGATGCCGCCGCGGCGGATCAGCCTGCCCGTGGGGGTCTGGCCGTCCACTGCGGTGCCGCGGAGGAAGGTCTTGCGCACCACGCCGGACAGCGCTTTACCGTCGTAGGGGGTGATGGGGTTCTTGTGCTTGAGCTTGGACACGTCCACCACGAACGCCTCATCCGGGGCGAACACGCTGAAGTCGGCATCGTAGCCCAGGGCCAGTTGTCCCTTGTTGGTGAGGCGGGCCAGACCGGCCGGCTTCTCCGCCATCCAGGAGACCACCTGTTCCAGCGGGATGCCGCGGTGCCGGGCCTCGGTCCAGATCAGGGACAGGCCCAGCTGCAGTGACGAGACGCCGCCCCAGGCCACGGCAAAGTCACCGTTTTCCAGGTCCTTCAGGTCCAGCGTGGAGGGGGAGTGGTCCGAGACGATGCAGTCGATGGTGCCGTCCTGTAGGCCCTGCCACAGCAGCTCCCGGTTGGAGGCTTCGCGGATGGGCGGGCAGCACTTGTAGGCGGTGGCGCCGTCCGGGATTTCCTCCGCCATCAGGGTGAGGTAATGCGGGCACGTCTCGACGGTGAGCTTCACGCCGTCGCGCTTTGCGGAGGCGATCATGGGCAGTGCGTCCGACGACGAGAGGTGCAGGATGTGCGCACGCGCACCGGTCCAGCGGGCCCGTTCGATGACCTCGGCGATGGCCTTGTTCTCGGCGCCGCGGGGGCGGGAAGCCAGGAACGTTGAGTAGTGGTCGCCGCCGGGGTGCGGGGCGCGGTCGATGGCGTGCGAGTCCTCTGCGTGAACGATCATAAGGGAGTCGAAGGACTTCAGTTCTGCCATGTCCTCCTCCATCTCGTCCGCGTCCAGGTGCGGGAACTCGTCCACGCCCGAGTGGAGGAGGAAGCACTTGAAGCCGAACACGCCCTCGTCATGCAGTGGGCGGAGGTCAGCCTTGTTGCCCGGGATGGCGCCGCCCCAGAACCCCACGTCGATGAATGCCTGGTCCTCGGCCACCTCGCGCTTGAGCTTCAGGTTCTCGACGGTGGTGGTGGGCGGGACGGAGTTCAGCGGCATGTCGATGATGGTGGTCACCCCGCCTGCGGCGGCGGCCCGGGTTGCGGAGGCGAAGCCCTCCCACTCGGTGCGGCCAGGCTCGTTGACGTGGACGTGGGTGTCCACCAGGCCGGGCAGCAGGGTTTCGTCGTCGGCGAGTTCGATGACCTCGGTGCCGGCCAGGCCGTTGCCCAGCGGCTCGAGCGCCACGATCTTACCGTTGCGGACGCCCACCTCACGGGGAGCGATGCCGGCGGTGGTCAGGATGCGCTGGCCCCGGACGACGAGGTCGAAACGTTCTTCAGACACGGAGGTCCTCCTTGGTACGTGCGGTGCGAAGCCCGGTGGCTGCAAGCCCCGCGCTGATCTGGATGCCCAGCTGCTCCAGCAGCGGTCCTGCTTCTGCTATGCACCTGTCTACATCGCTTTCGAGCGTGGTCAAAGCGTGGATCTCCTCGAACCCGGCGGCTGCCGCCTGCTCTTGGTCCAGAGTGGTCCGGCCGCAGACGGCCAGGACGGGAATTCCCTGGCCGGCGGCGGCACGGGCTACGCCCATCGGGGTTTTGCCCAGCAGGCTTTGTTCGTCCAAGCTGCCTTCGCCGGTGATCACCAGGTCGGCACCGGCCAGTCTCTGCTCCAATTGAGTGAATTCCAGGACGACGTCGATGCCCGGCCGCCGCGTTGCGGCCAGGACGGCGATGGCGGCGTAGCCCACGCCGCCGGCGGCCCCGGCTCCTGGCGCTTCGGCGGCTCTGACCGCGCGGAATCCGATTTCCCTGGCCAGGACTTCGACAAACCTGGCCAGGGCGGCGTCGAGCATGCCGACGTCTTGATGTGTGGCACCCTTTTGCGGGCCGAAAACCGCTGCGGCGCCCTGGGCGCCCAGCAGGGGGTTGTCGACGTCGGACGCCAACACAAAGCGTGTGTCCACCAGGCGTGGCTCAAAGTCGGTGAAATCGATGCTGTGCAGGTCGGCCAGCGCAGCGCCGCCCGCTGGCAGTTCGTTGTTCCTGCCGTCCAGGAACCGGGCGCCGAGGCCCTGCAGGAGCCCCGCCCCGCCGTCAGTATTGGCGCTGCCCCCCACACCCAGGATGATCCGGCGGCAACCGGCGTCCAGGGCGGCGCGGATCAACTGCCCGGTGCCCAGGCTGGTGGCCGTGGTGGCTGCTTCCGAATCCGGCCGCCCGCTTTTGCTGGTCCGTGGGACCAGCGCGAGCCCGGACGCGGTGGCCATCTCGATGACCGCTTCGTGGCCCCGCACGGCGAAGTCCGCTTCCACTGGCTGGCCCAGAGGTCCGCTCACCATTGCCGTGCGGCGGGTGAAGCCGGAGCCGACGGCGGCGTCGAGGGTGCCCTCGCCGCCGTCGGCCACCGGAATCCGGACGACGTCAAGGTTCCCTCCCGCGCCGCGCTGCAGGCCTTTTTCAAGATGGCTGCACACCTCCGGGGCGGACAGCGATCCCTTGAACTTGTCCGGGGCGATAACCACGCGCATGGTTATGCCTGCAATGCCAGGATGGCGGTGGGGGCGTCCGCTGCGGTCCCGGCCAGTTCCTCGAACTCGTTGACGGCGTTGATTTCCACGCCCATGGAGATGTTGGTGACCTTCTCCAGGATCACTTCCACCACCACGGGAACTTGGAACTCGCCCATCAGGGCCTTGGCCTTGTCGAACGCGGCGGCGAGGTCGTTGGGGTCCTCCACGCGGACGGCCTTGCAGCCCAGGCCTTCGGCCACCTTGAGGTGGTCCACGCCGTAGCCGCGGGTGTCCTCGGACAGGTGCGCGCTGTTGATGTTCTCGAACGCCAGGGACACGTTCTGCTCCATCTTGAACCCGCGCTGGGACTGGCGGATCAGGCCCAGGTAGGAGTTGTTCACCACCACGTGGATGTACGGGAGGTTGAACTGCGCACCCACGGCCAGTTCCTCGATCATGAACTGGAAGTCGTAGTCACCGGAGAGGGCCACCACGGTTTCGTCCGGCTTGCCGCGAACGACGCCGAGCGCTGCCGGAGCAGTCCAGCCCAGGGGGCCTGCCTGGCCGGCGTTGATCCACTTGCGCGGGCCGAACACGTGCAGCATCTGCGCGCCGGCGATCTGGGACAGCCCGATGGTGGAGACGTAGATGGTGTCGCGGCCGAAGGACTTGTTCATCTCTTCATATACGCGCTGCGGCTTGATGGGGATGTTCTCGAAGTGCGTCTTGCGGTGCAGGGAGGCCTTGCGGTCCGCACATTCGGCAACCCAGGCGCTGTAGTCCGGCAGGGACCCGGCCGCCTTGCGCTCCTTGGCGAGTTCAACCAGCCCTGCCAGCGCCGCACCGGCGTCGGACGCGATGCCCAGGTCCGGCGAGAAGACGCGGCCGATCTGCGTGGGCTCGATGTCGATGTGCACGAACTTGCGGCCGGCCGTG
>DATIMT010000330.1:0-12390 GCA_035475035.1 Arthrobacter sp. | reverse complement strand
ATCTTGGTGAAGGAGTCGCCCACCTTGATCTGTGCCACGCCGAGCTTGCCGCTCACGGCGGAGTCGTCGGCGTAGGTCACGGCGCCGGGGGTGTCCGTGACGGTCTTGACCACGCCGGAGGTTCCCTTGGCGTTTTCGCCCTGGAGGCTTGCGGGCCAGACGCCGGCGGCCTTGTCGGTCCAGACGTCGGAGGCTGCGGCAGCCAGGTACTCCGTGAAGTTCTGGGTGGTGCCGGAGTCGTCCGAGCGGTTCACCGGGGTGACCTTCAGGTCGGGCAGCGAGACGCCTGCGTTCAGGGCGGCGATGGCGGGGTCATTCCACTTGGCGATCTGGCCGCGGAAGATCTTGGCTACGGTGGTGGCATCCAGCTTCAGGTCCGTGACGCCGGGAACGTTGAAGGCCACGGCGATCGGGGAGATGTAGACCGGGACGTTGATGGCGCCGTCCGGGCCGCAGACAGACTTGGAGGAGGCGTATTCGTCATCCTTCAGGTAGGCGTCCGAGCCGGCGAACTGGGCGGAGCCGTCCAGGATTGCCTTGCGGCCGGCTCCGGAGCCGTCCGGGGAGTACTGCACGGTGGCGCCGGAGTTGGCGGAGGCGAAGTTGGTCTTCCATGCGTCCATGGCGGCGCCCTGCGCGGAGGAACCGATACCGGTCAGGGTGCCGGTGACCTTGGTTCCGCCAGCGGACTGGTTGCTGGCAGGCGTGGTGCCCGTGGCGTTGTCTGAACCGCAGGCGGTGAGCGCGAGTGCGCCAGCTGCGATGACAGCGATAGCCGCGTGGCGGCCGAAGCGGAGTGCCTTCACTAGATGTACCCCTTCCAGGGTTATTCAGGTGCGGGACAGGGCCGGAGAACCCTGCTGCGCGATGCGTACGTTGTGTACCTTCAAGTAAGTTATGGGCCGCAGGTAACGGGATGGGCTGTCCAAAGTGAACGCAGGATTAACGACGGCGGGACATTGGCTGACAAATGCCGGGTCGCCATTGCGCGGATCACATGTCCGGCCGTAGTGCACCAGCTGCAAAATAAACTGCCGGGGCAGCAAATAGACTGGACGGCATGGCTCCAGCAGCAGGACTTTCAGCAGGCAGGCGGTTCCTGCACGGCCGCATCCGGACCGGGCTGATCCGGAGCCGGAACTCCCTGGTTCCCGCCATCCAGATGACCATCTGCGCGGTGGTGGCGTATGCCTTCGCCGAATACGTCCTGGGGCACAGCGGGCCGCTCTTTGCTGCAACGTCCTCCCTTATCGCCCTTGGCTTCTCGCGCGAGCCCCGGCTGCGGCGGGTGGTGGAAGTTGGCCTGGGCTGCACCATCGGGATCGCGGTGGGCGACCTGCTCCTGCACTGGCTGGGCAGCGGAATCTGGCAGGCCGCCGTCGTCCTTCTCTTCTCCATCCTCCTGGCCCGCTTCCTGGACAGCGGCACGATCTTCACCACCCAACTGGGGCTGCAGTCGCTGCTGGTGGTGCTGCTGCCGGCGCCCGCGGGCGGCCCCTTCACCCGCAGCATCGACGCCGTAGTGGGCGGCCTCTGTGCGCTGCTGGTGACGATCCTCATGCCCAAGGATCCGCGCCGGGAGCCGCGCCGGGACGTCCAGAAACTGCTGCATGAACTGGCAGAGGTCCTGCGGGAGTGCGGCGGTGCGCTGGTCAACAGTGACTCAACCCAGGCCTGGCACGCGCTGATCCGCGGCAGGAACTGCCAGCCCCTGGTGGATGCCATGCGCCAGTCGCTCCGGGCCTCCGGGGAGGTGGCAACGCTGGCACCGGCCTACCGCCGGCACCGGGATGAACTGGACCGGCTCAGGCAGTCGCTGGACTTCATCGACCTGGCGCTGCGCAACAGCCGGGTGTTCGCCCGCAGGCTCACCAGCGCCATCAACCACGCCGCCCTCTCAGACGAGGCGACTGACAGCATCGCGGAGGTGCTGCAGGAGACCGCTGCCGCGATTGATGAGCTGTCGCTGGGCCTCGCGGAATCGCACGACGGCGTTCGCCGCGCCCACCTGCGCACGGCCCGGCGCGACCTGAGCGAAATTGCCCTGCGCCTGCACCCGAAGCTGCTGGAGGTGCAGCGGCTTGAGGGGGAAACCGTGGTGATGCTGTTCCGGCCGCTGATGGTGGACCTGTTGGAGGCCACGGGCATGGATGCGGACGAAGCCAGGGACGTGCTGCCCGCGCTGTAGGCGTTCTCGGGTGGTGGCCGGCCGCCTGGGTGGGGACCAATGTCAGTGCCCGCCACTAGGGTTGAACGCATGGCAACAAAGACTTCCCGGGCCTCCAAGGCGCCCGCGTACAAATGCGCTGAATGCGGCTGGACCACCGTCAAGTGGGTGGGGCGCTGCGGCGAATGCCAGGCGTGGGGCACGGTTGAAGAAACGGGCACGGCGGTGGCGCGGACAACGGCGGCAACTTCTGTCCTGGAGCCGGCCCGCAGGATCGCGGACGTGGACGCCACCACTGCCGCGTTCCTTCCAACGGGGGTGGACGAGCTGGACCGGGTGCTCGGCGGAGGCCTGGTTCCCGGCGCCGTCATCCTGCTGGCGGGAGAGCCCGGGGTGGGCAAGTCCACGCTGCTCCTTGACGTTGCCGCGAAGTTCGCCCGCACCGCCCAGGACGTCCTCTATGTCACCGGCGAAGAGTCGGCCGCACAGGTAAAACTGCGCGCGGAGCGGATCGACGCGGTCGCAGAATCCCTGTACCTCTCCGCGGAAACGGACCTTGGCCAGGCCCTGGGACAGGTGGAGAAGATCGAACCGCGGCTGCTCATCGTGGACTCCGTGCAGACCCTCAGCAGCGCGGACGTGGACGGCAGTGCCGGCGGC
This sequence comes from Arthrobacter sp., assembly GCA_035475035.1. GTDB lineage: Bacteria > Actinomycetota > Actinomycetes > Actinomycetales > Micrococcaceae > Arthrobacter. The sequence goes on along the minus strand of DATIMT010000330.1, from coordinate 9,563 downwards.
GTGTCCCAGGTCCGCGAAGTGGCGGCTTCCATTATTGCCGCGGCCAAGCGGCGGAACATGACCACACTGCTGGTGGGGCACGTCACCAAGGACGGTTCCATCGCCGGACCACGGCTGCTGGAACACCTGGTGGACGTGGTGTGCCAGTTCGAGGGTGAGCGGCACTCCCGGCTCCGGCTGCTCAGGGCTGTCAAGAACCGGTACGGCCCCACCGATGACGTGGGTTGCTTCGACCTCAATGAGAACGGCATCGAGGGCCTGGCCGATCCCAGCGGCCTGTTTGTCAGCCGCACCAAGGACCCTGTTTCCGGGACCTGCATCACCGTCACCATGGAGGGACGCCGTCCCCTGCTGGCGGAGGTGCAGTCGCTGCTCGCCGAAAGCCCCAATTCCCAGCCGCGGCGAGCCACCAGCGGGCTGGACAGTTCGCGCGTCTCCATGCTCCTGGCCGTGCTGCAGCAGCGGGCAGGGACCCAGCTGCACAAGGACGATTCCTACGTTGCAACCGTGGGTGGGGTGAAGCTGAGTGAACCCGCCACCGACCTCGCGGTTGCCCTTGCCGTGGCCTCGGCGAAGGCCCGCAAGCCGTTGCCCATCCGGCTGATTGCCTTTGGTGAGGTGGGGCTGGCCGGCGAGGTCCGGCCGGTGCCAGGCATTAACCAGCGCATCCAGGAGGCCCACCGGCTGGGATTCACCCATGCCGTGGTTCCGGCAAGCCATACCGGTCCGGGCCCGGTGCCTGCAGGATTTTCGGTGCGTGAAGTGGAGCACCTCACGGAAGCGCTGAGCCTGCTGATCGGATAGCGCCTGCTGATGCTTGATGTTCCGCGTCCGCAGGTAATCTGTGAATAGCGCCTTCTTGCAGACGGAGGTCTTATCTTCTCTGTGCTGGGGGCAGCGTGGTAATCCAGGAACAGCAAAGCACTGCCCAGGGCGTGGGCCATACGCGCGGGGTGCCGGTGCAGCCGGTCGTGTCCGACCGCCTTGATGGACTCTTCGGCGGGCTCAGCGCCCGGAAGCGGGTGGTGGCAAGCCAACTGCCGGTCACCTCCACCATTGTGCTCGTTGTGGTTGCAGCGGCAGTCTTCAGCCCGGACACCCTGGCCGACCACCTGTTCCTGGCCGCGCTGCTGTTCCACCTGGCCATCGGTGCAGCGTGCATTGCCGTACCGTGGGAACGGCTCCCCTACGGGGGCTTCGCTGTGATCCCGCTGCTGGATTGCCTGGCCATCGGCTTCACCCGCGAGGCAGGCGGCCCCTCCTTCAATGTCCTCAGCCTGATGCTGGCGTTTCCCGTCATCTGGCTCTCCGCCCAGGTCCGGTCGTATATGCCTGCCCTGGCCATTGCAGGAACCATCCTCAGCACCTTGGTCCCCTCCGTCGTCCTGGGGTCGCTGCCGGCTGGGGGATCCATGATCCGCACCCTCATCCTCCCCTTGGTCATGTCAGTTATCGCGGTGACCGCGCACGTGGTGGCCACAACCATCCGCCGGCAGCGGATCAGGCTTATCGAAAACGAGCACGAACTGGCCCGCACACTCGATGTAAGCATCCGCCGGCAGGGTTTGCTCGACGCCGTCCTGAAGGCGGTCGGGGTGGGCGTCTGGGTGGTCGACGGCCGCGGCAACACCGTACTGGCAAACAGGGCCATGCACGCGGACCCCGCCCTTGCCGGCCTCATCAACCCAGCCGGCGGGCACGGGCATCTTCTGGCGCCGGACCGCTCCACCCCGGTCCCGGCGAACCTGCTTCCCGCGGCCCGCGCAGCCGCGGGGCAAGCCTTCACGGACGAGTTGTACTGGGCCGGCCCGGCCGACCGGCAGCGCGCCTACTCCGTGAGCTCACACGGTTTCCCTCCCGCCGCCGGGCAGGAGGGTGGCGCCGTCATCACGTTTGTCGACGTGACCAGCCTGATCGGCGCCCTGGCTGCCAAGGACAACTTCGTGGCCACTGTCTCGCATGAACTGCGGACGCCGTTGACGTCCATCCTGGGCTACCTGGAACTGGTGCTGGATGAGCCGGGCCATGAGGACATCCGCCAGGAGCTGCTGGTGGTGCGCCGGAATGCGGAACACCTCCAGAGCCTCGTCAACGACCTCATTGCTGTCGCTTCAGAACGCGTTGACCTCTCGCTCGAGGAGGCGGACCTGTCCCGGCTGGTGGCCCTGGAAGTGGACTCGGCCTTGCCCAAGGCTGCCGGAAACGGACTGCAGCTGGTTCTGGATGTGGAGCAGCCGCTGCCTGCCAGGATGGATCCGGCACGGATCAGCCAGGTGATCCGGAACCTGCTTTCGAACGCCATCAAGTACTCCCCCGATGGCGGCCTGATCACCGCCAGGGCCTTTAGGACCGAGGCGGGCCCGGCATGCACCATCACGGACTCAGGCCTGGGGATGACGGAGGAAGAGCAGGAGCAGGCCTTCACCAAGTTCTTCCGATCGGCGCGGTCCCGGGAAACAGCCATCCCCGGGGCTGGCCTGGGGCTGCCGGTCAGCAAGACCATCGTGGAAGGCCACGGAGGGTCGATCAGCCTGGACAGTGCGCCCGGCGTGGGCACCAAGGCAACTTTCATCCTGCCCGAGTCCTGACCGGTTGCGGGAAGCCCCCGGGACTGCCCGCCGTGACGGGGTGCGCTGGCCGGAAGGCGGAAGGCTCAGGCGTTGGCGTCGGCCAGCCATCGGGAGACGTCGCTGCGCAGGACCAGGAGGGGGCCGCCGGTGGCGCTCACGTTGCCGTTCGTCACGTAGTACCCGCGGCCCGAACCTGATCCGCCGGCCGCGCGGTCCAGGGCATCCACCAGATGCCGCGGCAGGTGGCCCTGTGGGCCGATGCTGCGGAGCTCGTCGACTTCTTCCGGCGTGAGCCGTCCCAAAACCTCGGCAATGTTTGCCATGAGTGGTCCCTTCGAGCAGAGTGCCTGAAGGAATAACGTAAAGCAGCGCCGTGAACTCCACGTTAACGGCAGAGGGCAACTGCACTTTTTCGTGGACACGACATGTAAGGAGGATCAATGCCCATTCGAAGCGCAGGCATCCTGCTGTACCAACAGGACCCCGCCACCCCGGCTGGTACCGGGGATGGTCTGCGGGTGTGGATCGCCCATATGGGTGGCCCGTTCTGGGCACGCAAGGACGCGCACGCGTGGTCGATTCCCAAAGGCGAGTATGCCGATGGGGATGACCCGTTGGCCGCGGCATTGCGTGAGTTCGCCGAGGAGATGGGCAGCCTCGCCCCGGAGGCAGAGTACCGGTTGCTTGGCGAGTTCCGGCAACCCTCCGGGAAGCTCATCACGGTTTACGCCGCGCAGGCGGATTTCGCGCCTGACACGATCAACAGCAACACCTTTCCGTTGGAGTGGCCGAAAGGGTCCGGCATGATCCAGCACTACCCGGAAATCGATGACGCCCGCTGGTTCCCCGAACAGGAGGCCCGGCTCAAACTCGTGAAGGGCCAGCTGCCCATCCTCGACGCGCTGCTTAAGGACGTCATTTCGGCATAGGAAAGCCGCATGAGGGCCAGCTATGATGCCTGTCTAGGCGCTCATCTCCGTTTTCTGATACCTGGAAGGCATCATGTTTACTTTCGACCAGTTGGCCGGTTTCATCGCGGTGGGAGAAGAGCTTCACTTCGGGAGGGCGGCCGAACGCCTCAACATGACGCAGCCTCCACTGAGCCGGCAAATCCAGAAACTCGAGAAAATCGTCGGGGCAGAGCTCCTGGAACGGGACAACCGGAGGGTCCAACTGACGCATGCCGGCCAGGCATTCCTGGGGGAGGCGCGGCGGTTGATGGCCCTGGCCGAACGGGCACCCGCGGCAGCCCGGCGGATTGCTTCCGGGCGTTCCGGTGTGCTCCGCATCGGCTTCACGGCCACCAGCGGGTTCAGCATCCTGGGGCCTTTGCTGGAACAAATCGCGGCGCTCCTCCCGGACGTTGACATAGATCTCCAGGAACTTGTGACCGGCGAGCAGATCAAGGCCCTACAGACCGAAGAGCTTGACCTCGGCTTGGCCAGGCCTCCCTTCGACAAGGATGTTTTCGATTCCCGCCTCCTCTATCGCGAATCTATGATGCTTGCCGTCCCCGCGGGGCACTTTTTGACTACCCTGGGGCGGGAGGTCAGTGACGTGGACCTGAAGGACGAGCCCCTCATCATGCACTCGCCCACAAAGGCCCGGTACTTCTACGACCTCGTCGTCAGGATGTTTCCCGTTCAGCACGGCAATGTAGTCCACACCGTCAGCCAGATTCTGACCATGGTCTCCCTCGTCGCAGCAAAGCGGGGCGTGGCTTTCGTTCCGCAGTCCGCCGTCAAGCTGGGAATCGAGGACGTGCGGTTCCTCCCCCTTGCCGGCAGCGACGGTGAACCTGTAGAAATGCACGCGATCTGGAGTCGGGCGGCCACAAACCCCTCCCTCAGCCGGCTGGTCCGCGACCTGGACTTCAACGTCGGCTGAACCATCCGAAGCGCTCGCTTGAATCGGCGCTTGCCGCGATACCTTGTGGGCATTGAACCATGCTGTAATCGTCTTGGACATGCATTGAACAACATTCCTAGTATTTGGATAACCCAATGTGTTCCGGACCACGTGATCCGGCCACCGCTGAGTGCGGCCGCGCCGCAACGCCGGAATGCTTTCCCAGATAAGGAACGTCGATGTCCAACCCCATTCTTGATACACCCGCGGGGAAAACCGCGCAGGGCCGGCCAGGCCGCAATAAGTCCCATACACGGTTTTTGGTACTCGGGCTGATCTTCTTCATCACTGTGATCAACTACGCCGACCGCAGCAGCATGTCCATCGCCGGTACGGATATGACGAAAGAGCTCGGCATGACCTCGGTGCAGCTCGGTTTCGTGTTCTCTGCCTTCAGCTGGGCTTACGTCGTCGGCCAGCTTCCGGGCGGATACCTGCTGGACCGGTTCGGAGCGAAACGAACCTATGGCTGGAGCCTGACGCTTTGGTCCCTTGCCACCCTGGTGGTGGGCTTTGTCGGCTTGGTTTCAACTCCCGTGCTCATTTCGGTGGGCATCCTGTTCGGCCTGCGCCTGTTCCTGGGACTGGTGGAGGCGCCCGCTTTCCCGGCAAACGCACGCATCACCACCATGTGGTTCCCCACCAAGGAACGCGGCCAGGCCACTGCCGTCTTCAACTCCGCCCAGTACCTCGCCACGGCGATGTTCGCCCCCATCATCGGCTGGTTGACTTTCTCCTTCGGATGGCGCTTCGGCTTTTACACGTTGGGCGTCCTGGGCGTGGCCATGGCCGTCGTCTGGTTCCGCTGGATGAACGTCCCCTCCAAGCACAAGCGCGTCACTGCCGCCGAAATCGACAGCATCCGGAGCGGCGGCGGCCTCGTTGACCTGGACGAGTCGGAGACCTTGTCCAGCCGGAAGTCCACCATCAACCGGGCCCAATTCAAGCAGCTGTTTACGAGCCGGATGTTTTGGGGCCTTTACGTCGCCCAGTACGGCGTCAACGCCCTGACCTACTTCTTCATCACCTGGTTCCCCATCTACCTGGTCAGCAGCAGGCACCTGAACATCATGCAGGCGGGCTTCATCGCCGCCATCCCCGCACTGGCAGGCTTCGCCGGAGGGGTTCTCGGCGGATTCATCTCTGACCTCCTCCTGCGCCGGGGCATGTCGCTGACCGCGGCGCGCAAGATTCCCTCCGTTACCGGAATGGCGCTGGCCATGCTGATCATGCTCTGCCCCTTTACGGACAGCACCCCGGTGATCGTACTGCTGATGACGCTCGCTTTCTTCGGCAAGGGCGTCGCCGCACTGGGCTGGGCATTCGCCACGGACATGGCTCCCAAGGAAGCCAACAGCATCTCCGCGTCCATCATGAACGCCATCGGCAATATCGCCGGCATCGTCACGCCGATCGTCATTGGCTACGTCATCGCCGCCACCGGCTCCTTCGACGTAGCGCTCTGGTTCGTGGGCGCGCATGGAGCAGTGGCCCTGATCGGCTACCTCATCATGGGCCGGGTCAAGAGGCTTGAATTTGCCTCGCAGGACGCAGCAGCCGAAACGCTGCCGGCCTAGCCGCAGCCTTTCCTGATGCTCCGCGATACCCCCGATCTCTATGATGCTCTGGGGGTATCGCAGCATATGAAAAAGCACTTGGACAGGCATCGCCGCCCTGCCTAGGCTGAAACAAACCCCTACCCTTAACCCCCGCCGCCCGCGGCGCACACACCGGAGGACCACACCGTGGCAAAGTACACACCCCAGGAACTGGCGGATACGCTTAAGGAAGGGCTGTTGTCTTTCCCCGTGACCTCGTTCGACGCCAACCTGCAGTTTGATGAGGAGAACTACCGCAAGCACCTGGCGTGGCAGGCGAGCTTTCCGGTGGCAGGCCTGTTCGCTGCCGGCGGCACCGGCGAAGGCTTCTCCCTGACTCCGGCTGAATCCGCGCAGGTGGTGCGGACCGCCGTCGACGAAGTGGGAGCCCGGGTACCCGTCCTGGCCTCCGCCGGCGGTTCCACCGCCCAGGCCATTGAAAACGCAAAGGCCGCGGAAGCCGCCGGCGCAGAGGGCATCCTCCTCCTGCCCCCGTACCTCACCGAGGCGGACCAGGAGGGGCTCGTGGAGCACGTCAGCGCCGTCTGCCGCGCCACGTCGCTGGGCGTCATCATCTACAACCGCGCCAACGCCATCTACAAGGACACCACAGTGGCAACACTCGCGGAGAGGCACCAGAACCTGATCGGCTTCAAGGACGGTGTAGGCGATCTGGAACACGATGCCCGCGTTTACGCCAAGCTCGGCGACCGCCTCTTCTACCTCGGCGGCCTCCCGACCGCGGAGACGTTCGCGCTGCCGCTCCTCCAGCTGGGCATGAGCACGTACTCCAGCGCCATGTACAACTTCGTCCCACAGTTTGCGCTCGACTTCTACCAGGATGTCCGCAACCAGGACCGGGCAGCCGTGAACAGGAAGCTCAATGACTTCGTCATCCCCTATCTGGACATCCGCGACCGGGTAAAGGGCTACTCTGTCTCCATCGTAAAAGCCGGCCTCGACGCAATCGGGCGTTCGGCCGGCCCGGTCCGCACACCGCTGCAGAGCCTCAGCGAGAAGGACTTCGCAGACCTCAAAGCCCTGATCGCCACAATTTCCTAGCCGTCACCGCAGACACAGGAGGAACCATGACCCTCAACGGACATTCACTCATCGCCGGCCGGACTGTTGCCGGTGAAGGCAAAACCACTTTCGGCTTCAACCCCGCCACCAACACGGCACTGGAGCCCGCGTACACACTGCTCACCGAAGAACAGCTGAAAGCCGCAACCGCAGCGGCCGCCGAAGCCTTCCCTTCCTTCAGCACGCTTAACCCGGAAACCCACGCGTCTTTCCTCGAAGGAATCGCGGACAACATTGAGGCCATCGGCGACGACCTCATTATCCGGGCAAGCCAGGAAACGGGTCTCCCGGCGGCGCGGCTGCAGGGCGAGCGCTCCCGTACCACCGGCCAGCTGCGACTCTTCGCGGACGTAGTGCGGCAGGGCGACTTCCGCGGCGTCCGCATCGATCCGGCCCTTCCGGACCGGGCCCCGCTCCCCCGGGCAGACATCCGCCAGCGGCAGATCCCCCTGGGCCCAGTAGCCGTGTTCGGCGCCAGCAATTTCCCGTTCGCCTTCTCGACGGCGGGCGGAGACACCGCCTCGGCCCTCGCCGCAGGCTGCCCCGTGGTCTTCAAGGCCCACAACGCCCACCCGGGCACCAGCGAACTCGTGGGCCAGGCGGTCACCAAGGCCGTCAAGGATGCGGGCCTGCACCCCGGTGTCTTCTCCCTGATCTACGGCCCCGGTTCCAGCATCGGCCAGGCCCTCGTGGCGGACACCGCCATCAAGGCCGTCGGCTTCACCGGTTCGCAGGCGGCAGGCATCGCCCTGATGAAGACTGCGGCCGCACGCCCGGAACCCATCCCGGTCTACGCCGAAATGTCCTCCCTCAACCCCGTCTTCGTGTTCGAAGGCGCCCTCAGCGGCTCCGCCGAACAGATCGACGCCCTCGCCCAGCAGTACGTTGCCTCGGTCACCGGAAGTTCCGGACAGCTCTGTACGTCCCCCGGCCTGCTGTTCGCCCCCGAAGGCGCGCTGGGCGACAAACTTGCTGCCGCCGTCGGACGTGCCGTCGCCGCCTGCCCCGGGCAGACCATGCTCACCGAAGGCATCGCGAACTCCTGGAACACCGGAACCGCCAACCTCGGCGCGGCGGCCGGCGTCGAACTCATCGGCCAGGGCACCCCGGGCCCCACCGAAAACGCCCCTGCACCCACCATCTTCGGCACCGGCGTGGACCAGTTCACCACCAACCACGTCCTGCATGAAGAAATCTTCGGTGCCGCGTCCCTGGTGATCCGGTACGCCTCCATCGATGACCTCCTGCAGGCCACTGCCCGGATCGAAGGACAGCTCACCGCGTCCCTGCAGCTGACCGACGGGGACTACCCCGCGGCGGCACGCCTCCTCCCCGTGCTGGAGCAGAAAGTAGGCCGCATCATCGTCAACGGCTGGCCCACCGGTGTGGAAGTAGGGCACGCCATGGTCCACGGCGGCCCCTTCCCCGCCACTTCCGACTCCCGCACCACCTCCGTGGGAACGCTGGCGATCAACCGCTTCCTGCGGCCTGTCGCGTACCAGAACCTCCCCCAGGAACTGCTTCCCCAGCCCCTCCAGGACAGCAACCCCTGGCACTTGAACCGCCGCGTCAATGGCGAAGTGGTTCCGGCAGCAGAGAAAGCAGAAGTCAGCGCATGAGCAAACAGCCCACCATTGCCGGCGTCGAAGTAGTCCCGGTTGCCGGCCATGACAGCATGCTGATGAACCTCAGCGGCGCGCACGGCCCCTTCTTCACCCGGAACGTCGTCATCATCACCGACTCGGACGGCCGAACCGGACTTGGCGAGGTCCCCGGCGGTGAGAAGATCCGCACCACCATCGAGGAAGCCGGGGCCCAGGTCAAGGGCAAGCCGGTGGCCCGCTACCGCTCGCTGCTCCGGGAGATTGCCGCCGAATTCGCCCACCGGGACGCCGGCGGCCGAGGCCTGCAGACGTTCGACCTGCGCACCACAGTGCACGCGGTTACCGCCGTCGAGTCCGCCCTGTTGGACCTGCACGGCCAGTACCTGGGCGTCCCCGTCGCGGAGCTGCTCGGCGACGGGCAGCAGCGCAGTTCTGTACCCATGCTCGGTTACCTGTTTTTCATCGGCGACCACGCCCGCACGGACCTGCCCTACCTGGTGGAGGAATCGCCGGCTGACCGCTGGGAAGAGCTCCGGCGCCGGGAGGCCATGACGCCGGACGCCGTCGTCGCCCTGGCTGAAGCCGCCCAGGAGCGCTACGGCTTCAGCGACTTCAAGCTCAAGGGCGGGGTCCTGTCCGGCGACGACGAAGTGGACGTGGTCACGGCCCTCGCCAAGCGCTTCCCGGACGCCCGCGTCACCTTGGATCCGAACGGCGGCTGGCTCCTCGAGGAGGCAATCCGGCTGGGCAAGCGGATGCAGGGCGTGGTGGCCTACGCGGAGGATCCGTGCGGCGCCGAA